>JBOIDR010000021.1:0-44155 GCA_050740695.1 Gammaproteobacteria bacterium
AACGAAGTATCGCTACCAAATCCTGAAGGGAGAGGTGGAGCCGTAGACGCGTCGTTCAGTCGACGCGTATCCGGACTTTCAGTCCGTAACTCAAACCCACCGGCTTTTAGCCGGTGGTTGTTTAGTCGGTGATAGGCAATACCTCACTGTTCTGGCAGAACGCACCGAAAGCCATCAATTGCTTCTTAGCATTCTTGGCCTTCAGTCCGCGAAGAATCTCGTAGCGCGTGATTGAGCGAAAAAGTGCACTGAGGAAAAACCGCAAAGTATTGAGCTGCACGGCTTACCACTGCAGGCTCGATCTCTTGCCCCGAGAGCCCGTCGTAAACGCGCGCAGCAAGGCGGAGCGGCTCGGGCGGCAATTGATCGTCCACAACCAGAGTGACACGCTGCCCCTTGAGGAGGTGAACTTTGGCGGGATCAACAGGCTTGAACGTCCCATTATCATAGATCGCGTCAATAGTTTGCTTCATACGCGGCATCACCTTAGAAACTAGAAATCAGGTCCTGGCCAGATCCGGGTTTTCATCGATGTTGACGCCGACGAGCTCCATCCGGCCCACGTAGTCTCCGGCGATCCTGGCCAGGATCGGGGTGAGCATGCGGCACGGGGCACACCACGGTGCCCAGAAATCCACCAGGACCGGCAGCTCACGCGAGCGCTCGATGACGCGGGCAGAAAAGTCCGCCTCGTTGACCTCGCCGATGGGTTCCGACATACGCCTCCCCGCTGGGCACCGACTGAGCGGCCTATTCTAAACCTCGATCAACCACGGGGCTCGATCCGACCGCGGGCCTCAATTCGGCCGCGCGGCTCGAACCATAGCGGGTCGTCGACAGGGACCTGCCGCTCGCATTTCAATGATGATCGGATACCCTAGCGGGCATGCAGGTCGCCTTCACCAAGATGCATGGCCTCGGCAACGACTTCGTGTTGCTGGATGGTCTGGCGCGTGCCATCGACCTCGACGCCGCAAAGGTGCGCCGGTTGGCCGATCGTAGGCTCGGCGTCGGCTGCGATCAGGTGCTCTTGCTCGAGCCGACAGAGCTTGACGGCGTCGCGGCCCGCTATCGGGTCTTCAATGCCGACGGCATAGAGGTGGGACATTGCGGCAACGGCGCGCGCTGTGTGGCCCGGTACCTCAAGGACCGCCGGCACACTAGGCACGACCCCATCGTCATCGAGGCCCTCGCGGGGCTCATCCGCTTGGATTGCCGGGAGGACGGATCGGTAAGGGTGGACATGGGTCTGCCGCGCCTCCTGCCCGACGAGGTCCCGGTGCTCGCGTCGGCCCCGGCCGAGCTATACGAGATCCCGCTCGGGACCGGCAAGGTGCGGGTCGCCGCCCTGTCGCTCGGCAACCCGCACGCGGTGCTCAGGGTAGACGCGGTCGCCACCGCGCCGGTCGCGGAGCTCGGGCCCGCCATCGCTACCCATGCGCTCTTCCCCCAGGGGGCTAACGTGGGTTTCATGGAGGTGCTGGATGCCGGGCGTATTCATCTGCGGGTGTTCGAGCGCGGGGTGGGCGAGACCCCGGCGTGCGGCACCGGCGCGTGCGCCGCGGTGGTGGCCGGCCGGTGCCAGGGGCTCCTGGGGCCGGCGGTGGATGTGGGTCTCCCCGGCGGCCATCTGTGGATCGAGTGGGCGAGCCAAGGCCAGCCCATCTACATGAGCGGGCCGGCCACGCACGCCTTCGACGGGCACATCGAGCTGTGAACGATCGCGACCTCCCGCTGCCCTTGGACGATCCCCTGCCCACCGAGCCTCAGGTAGCCAGTTTCCTGCGCGAGCACCCGGAGTTCCTGTCCCGGCACCCGGCCTTGCTCGCCGAGATGCGGGTCCCGCACCAGGCCGCCGGTGGCACCGTGTCGCTCATCGAGCGCCAGGTCGAGGTCTTGCGCGAGCAGCAGCGTTTCCTCGACCAGGGGTACCGCGAGCTGCTCCAGATCGCCCGTGACAACGAAGACCTCAAGGGCCGCCTACATCGTTTGACCTTGAGGCTACTGCGGGTCAGGGGCTTGAAGGCGTTCCTCACCGCGCTAGAGGCGGGCCTCGCCGACGAGGGCCGGGCCGAGATCAGCGGGCTTTTGGTGTTCGCACGACCCACGCTTAGGTCCGGCGAGGCGATCCGCTCATTCGTGGGTGAGGAAGGCCGCGAGCGCGCGGCTTTTGTCGACCTCTTGGGCGCCGGACAGCCGGTGTGCGGTATGCCGGAAGCGGCGCAGGGGGCGGCCTTGTTCGGTGCAGAGGCCCGGGAGGTGCGCTCGGCGGCCCTGGTGCCGCTCGGCTGCCGCCATTGGACGGGGGTGCTCGGGGCCGGCAGTCGTGATCCGGACCGCTACCCGGCGGGCCTCGGGGTCGAGTTCCTGGCCCAGCTCGGCGAGGTGACGAGCGCCATCCTGGACCCCTACCTGCCAGGCTCCCGCCCGCGGCCCCCTAAGCGGCTCGTGCCATGAAGGATGACATCGCGCGCTTCCTTGCCGGGATCGGGCAGCGCTCCCCTCATACCGTCTCGGCCTATCGGCGCGATCTCCTGGCACTCGCGAGCCATGCCGCGGAGGCCGGGTTGTGTGACTGGGCGGAGATCGATGCCGGGCACCTCTCCGGGTTCATCGCGACCTGCCACCGCCGCGGGCTCGGCGGCCGCAGCCTACAGCGCCGCCTCTCGGCGATCCGCGCCTTCTATCGACATCTCGAGCGCGCGGGCCGGGTGGGCAGGAACCCGGCACAGGGGCTGCGTGCACCCAAGGCCCAGAAGCGGCTCCCGGAGGTGTTGGACGTGGACCAGTCGGCACGCCTCATGGCCATCCCGGGGACCGATCCCCTAACCATCCGCGACCGCGCCCTCCTGGAGCTCATCTACTCCTCGGGGCTCAGGGTCTCGGAGGCCGTAGGGCTCGACCTCGCCGATCTCGACCTGGTCGAACGCGAGGTACGGGTGAGCGGCAAGGGCAACAAACGGCGCATCGTTCCGGTGGGACGCTATGCCGCCGAAGCAATGCGGTCCTGGCTCCCCGTGCGTGCGCAATGCGCCCGGCCGGAAGAACGCGCGGTCTTCGTCGGCCGGCGCGGCCAACGGCTCTCGGCGCGCGCGGTGCAAAAGCGCATGTACGAATGGGGGATCCGTCAGGGACTGGACCAACGCGTCCATCCCCATATGCTCCGGCATTCCTTCGCGAGCCATCTCCTCGAGTCCTCGGGCGATCTGCGCGCCGTCCAGGAGCTTCTGGGCCACGCCGACATCGCCACCACCCAGGTCTACACCCACCTCGACTTCCAGCACCTGGCCGAGGTCTACGACGCGACCCACCCGAGGGCCGGCCGAATGCGCAGCCAAAGAGGTGCGAAACCCGCCCCCGGTCCGGGGAAGGGATGAAAGGAGGAACCGCGCAGCGCGAACGGAGAGCATGCGGTATTCAACGGTAAACGAGCGCCTGAGCGCGATGGCCTGGGTGCAGTTTCGAGCGCGCGGTTGCGGGAAGGTGCTTGATCGTTGCGGATTGTGAATGTCAGTCGCAGCGTCTCCGCGTCCATCTCCCAGACCACCACCCTCACCGTTCGTTCCCACTCCCCTCTCGTGACACCTAATCCACAAATGACCTCGCGCGCCATCTGCTGGGGCTGATAAGGTGCCTAACCGCCGCGGCCTGATGGCAACCCTTCGCGGTACATCGCCTGGCCCGACTTGGTCCGCTTTGCAAAGTACATTGCCGCGTCTGCGTTGTGTAGTAGCGAAGAAGGGTCCGTGCCATGCGCAGGGAAGAGCGCGATCCCTACGCTGGTGCCGATGGTAACGTCTACTCCTTCGACGAGCGTTTCGCCAAACACCCCAATCACCCTGTTCGCTAGCTGACGCGCTGCGCCGACGTCGTTGGCCGTGCTGGAGAGAATTGCAAACTCGTCTCCGCCCAGTCGCGCCAGCGTGTCGGTCGTCCTCAGCACCGCCTTCAGGCGCTCTCCAACCATGCGAAGTAGCCGGTCACCCGCGGCATGGCCATGGGTGTCGTTGACCGCCTTGAAGCCGTCGAGATCGAGCATCAACAACGCGAACTGATCTCCTTCACGACGCCCATGGGCAATGGATGTCTTCACCGCTTCATCGAAGCCGGCTCGGTTGAGTAGCCCGGTTAGCCGGTCCGTGTTCGCCCGGTGCTCGAGTTCGGTTCGCATCCGGCGCTGGGCTACGCGCAGCGCCTCCTCGATCTGCATCCGCTCCAGATACTGACCGAGCTGCGAGCCTATGTCGGCCAAGATCTCCAGGGCGACGGCATCCACATCCGACTCGGAAGCTGCGCGATACAGCGCAACGACCCCCAGTACCGAGTCGCCCCCAAGAATGGGTACTGCCCAGCCGCTGCCGAGCCCGCAGCGAGTCGCTTCCCGCTGACGCTCTTCGATCTCTCCCTCGAGGGGGCCTCGTGTCCCGTTTTTCTGCTCCCAGGTCCGCCCGAGCAAGCCCTGACCCTGCTGAATGTGTACGGCCCTGCCAACACTGAAAAAAGTATTGGCGGGACTGCCGGCCTGGCACCAGGAGTTATCAAGACAGAGAGTTCTACTTTCCTCGTCGACCAACCAAACCTCGCCGGCAACAAAGCCGAGCTGATCGCAGGCGGCTTCCAAGACCAGCTTGATCACGTCAGACCAGGACGAATGACCTGCAATGGCTCGCGTGACGGCATAGCGCGCTTGCTGGTAACGCTCCGCCCATTTCCGCTCCGAGATGTCTCGGAGGAAGGCGACAAAGCTTGCGCCTGCGGCATCGTCCGACGCGCGCGAGATGCGGATTTCGATCGGGAACTCGGAGCCGTCGCGTTTCACAGCCGTGAGAAAGTCGAGTACCTTTCCAAGGACCGGACCTTCGCCTGTTTCACGGAAACGTTGGAGTCCCGCCAGATGTTGGCTACGGTACTGCTCGGGCACGATGAGATCTAACACCTTGCGACCGATCGCTTCCGATGCCGGCCAGCCGAATAATGCCTCGGCAGCGGGATTCCAGCCCGACACCTCGCCTTCGGAGTTCATAACCACTATCGCATCGAGCGACAGCTGAAACGTGAGATCTCCAATGATCGAGGGGAGCACCAGCGAGCGTGGTCCCTGGTCATTCGAACTTCGCGAACCTTGGGTCAACTCAACCGCTCCCGGATGCTCAGCCGATTGTATGTATAAGAATGTTAAACCGTCTTTCGGGAGATGCAATGGGTAAGAACCGGGGCTAAGGACCGGGCCAGATCAGGCAGGGCAGCCGCCTGAGATCGCCCCTGTCGGTGAGCGGATTGAGAATTGGAACCGTGAGTGACAGTGCACTGTTCGGGGTGTTTGTCGCCCCTCTTCAAGAACTCGGATTGCGGCCCCACGAACCCACAGGTGAAAGTGCAGGAAGCGCTGTTCGGCGATCTTGAGGCCGTGGCATGGCTGCAAGCGCTACGGTGGACATGCCGGACCTGCTGGAGATCCCGGCTATACTGAGATAAGCCACGTCGGCCTAGGTCTCGCAAGCGGGTCGCCGTGCCGGCAAGTCCCGAACCGACGTCGCGAAGCGGGATCCAGCCATGCAGCAGAGCGTCGCGCACTTCGAGATCGCCTACACCCAGTTCCTGGACGAGGCCGGCCGGGCCGTCCAGGTCTTCCCCGAGGGACTGCGCGATCCCGCGATCCTGCGGGGGCTCTACGAGGTCATGGTTCGCACCCGGACCTTCGACAAGAAGGCCATCGCGCTGCAGCGCATCGGGCAACTCGGGACCTTCGCGTCCTCGCTGGGACAGGAGGCGATCGGCGCCGGGGTCGGGGCCGCCATGCGGCCCGAAGACGTGCTCCTACCGTCCTACCGTGACTACGCCGCCCAGTTCTCGCGCGGGGTCACGATGACCGAGGTCCTGCTCTACTGGGGCGGGGACGAGCGCGGCATGGACTACCAGGGGGCCCGCCGGGACTTCCCGATCTGCGTCCCGGTCGCGAGCCACACCTGCCACGCCGCGGGCGTCGGCTTCGCCATGAAGCACCGCGGGGAGGCGCGCGTCGCGGTCTGTATCCTGGGCGACGGGGCGACCTCCAAGGGCGACTTCTACGAGGCCATCAACGTGGCCGGGGTCTGGCGCCTCCCGGTCTGCTTCGTCGTGAACAACAACCAATGGGCGATCTCGGTCTCGCGGGGCGCCCAGACGGCCGCCGAGACCCTGGCGCAGAAGGCCGTCGCGGCCGGGATCCCGGGTGAGCAGGTGGATGGGAACGATGTCGTCGCGGTGCGCGAGCGGGTGGGAGCGGCCATCGAGCGGGCACGGGACGGACAGGGCGCGAGCCTCGTCGAATGCCTCAGCTATCGCCTCGGCGACCACACCACCGCCGACGACGCGAGCCGTTACCGAAGCCCCGCTGAGGTCGAGGCGGCGGCCCGGCGCGATCCCATCGAGCGGCTGCGCGGCTACCTGCTGAGCGCCGATCAGTGGAGCATGGCCGAGGAGGAACGATTGCTCGCGCGCGCCGCGGCCGAGGTGGACCTAGCCGTCACCGGGTACCTCGCCTTCCCCGCCCTGCCACCCGAGTCGATGTTCGAGCATCTGTACGCGAGCCTCCCCCAGTCCCTGGAGGAACAGCGGCGCGCGGTGGCGGCCGCAACTGATGCCTGAGCTGACGCTCATCGAGGCCGTCAACCGGGCCTTGGTCCATGAGATGGCGGCGGAGGCGAGAGTCGTCGTCCTAGGCGAAGACGTGGGCGTGAACGGCGGCGTTTTCCGCGCGACCGCGGGGCTCGCAGAGCGCTTCGGGGCCGAGCGGGTGTTGGATACGCCGCTCTCGGAGACCCTCATCGCCGGCATGGCCATCGGTATGGCCGCCGAGGGGCTCAGGCCGGTTGCCGAGATCCAGTTCATGGGCTTCCTCTACCCGGCCCTCGATCAGCTCCTGAACCATGCTACGCGCCTGCGCAACCGCACCCGCGGGCGCCTCACCTGTCCCCTGGTGCTGCGCACCCCGCACGGCGGCGGGATCCACGCCCCCGAGCACCATTCCGAGAGCACAGAGGCGCTCTTCACCCATATCCCGGGGATTCGGGTGCTCATCCCGTCCTCGCCGGCGCGGGCCTATGGACTCTTGCTGGCCGCCATCCGCGACCCCGATCCGGTCCTGTTCCTGGAGCCGACGCGCCTCTACCGGATGGTACGCGAGGTGGTCGAGGACGACGGATCGGCCTTGCCGCTCGACACCTGCTTCGTGCTGCGGGAGGGCCCCGATGTCACGCTCGTCTCCTGGGGCGCGATGCTGCACGAGACCCTGGCCGCGGCGGACACGCTATCGGAGCAGGGGATCGATTGCGAGGTGATCGATGTGGCGACGCTCAAACCGCTCGACATCGATACCATCCTGGGCTCGGTAACAAAAACCGGCCGCCTAGTGATCATCCACGAGGCGGCGCGCAGTGGCGGCCTCGGGGCCGAGATTGCGGCACAGATCGGGGAACGCGGCCTCCTGTCCCTGCAGGCTCCCATCGAGCGCGTGACGGGTTACGATACGGTCATGCCGCTCTACCGGCTCGAGAAGGCGTATCTCCCCGATGTCGCTCGGATCGCCGCGACCGTGAAGAAAACGCTGGAGTTTCAATGAGACTCTTTAAGCTCCCCGATCTCGGTGAGGGGCTCGCCGAGGCCGAGATCGTAGCCTGGCACGTCAAGGCGGGCGACGAGGTCAAGGCCGATCAGCCGCTCTGCTCGGTCGAGACCGCCAAGGCTATCGTGGACATCCCGAGCCCTCAGGCCGGGCGCGTCCTGCGCCTCTACGGCGAGCCCGGCGACATCCTGCACACGGGCGATCCGATCGTCGAGTTCGATGTCGAAGGGGCGCCGGCCGCCGATGCCGGCACGGTGGTCGGCCAGGTCCCCTCGGGACGCGAGGTCCTGCGGGAAGCGCCCGCCGCCGTGGGTCGGGCCGCGGGCGGCGCGGTCTTGGGGGCCAAGGCCACCCCGGCCGTGCGGGCCTTGGCCCATCGCCTGAACGTGGACCTCGGGATCGTCACCCCGAGCGGCGCGGATGACACCATCACAGTATCCGACGTCCAGCGCGTGGCCCGCATCCTGGACGAGGTCGGGCCGCTGGAGCCCTTGCGCGGCGTGCGCCGCTCGATGGCCCGCAGCATGGCGCAGGCCCACGCGGAAGTGGCGGCGGTGACCTTGTGCGACGATGCCGACATCGCGGCCTGGGGAGCGGACGAGGACGTGACCTTGCGGCTCATCCGCGCGCTCGTCGCCGGTTGCCGGGCCGAGCCCGCGCTGAACGCCTGGTACGACGGCCCCAACCTCGGCCGGCGGGTCCTCCAGAAGATCGACCTCGGGATCGCCGTCGATACCCCGGACGGCCTGTTCGTACCCGTGCTGCGCGATGTCGGCAACCGCGACGCCGCGGATCTCCGGCGCGGGCTCGATGCCATGAAGGCCGCGGTGCTGTCGCGCAAGATCCCGCCGGAGGAGCTCAGGGGTTACACCATCACCCTCTCGAACTTCGGGACCTTCGCCGGGCGCTACGCGGATCCCATCGTGATGCCACCCACCGTCGCCATCCTCGGGGCCGGTAAGATCCGGCCGGCCGTGGTCGCGGTCGATGAAAAGCCGGCCGTACACCGCATCCTCCCCCTCTCGCTGACCTTCGACCACCGGGCCGCCACAGGCGGCGAGGCCGCACGCTTTCTAGCCGCGGTGCTCCAGGACCTCGAACTGCCCGGTACGGGCGCACGGCCGTGCGCCCCTGCATGACGCCGCCATGGGCGAACGCTTCCAGGACGCCATGTCACGTGCCGCGTATCCGGGCGCCCACAAGGGGCGCCCCTACGATGTCGCCACGGGTACACACTTCCAGGACGCGGTGCCACGCGGTAGGGGCACCCCTTGTGGGTGCCCCCAATAGCCCCACAACCGCCATGGACGAGTGTTTCCAGGACGCGATGCCCGGAGACGTGTGCTTCGGTTGCGGTGCGGAGAACAGCCACGGCCTCCGCATCCGGAGCTTCTGGGAAGGCGATGAGGGGGTGTGCCGTTTCACACCCATGCCCCATCATCAGGGCTGGCCCGGGATCACCTGCGGGGGGATCCTCGCGACCCTCGTCGATTGCCATTCTATGGCCACCGCCATGGCGAGCGCGGTGCGCCGCGAAGGGCGTGCGCTCGACTCCGAGCCCCACTACCGCTTCGCGACCGGCAGCATGAGCCTCCGCTACCTGAAGCCCACCCCGAACGACCGGCCCCTGGTGGTCCGCGCGCACGTCACCGAGGTCAAGGACGAGCGCAAGTACACGCTCGCCTGCGGCGTTTTCTCGGGGGGCGAGAAAACCGTCGAGGCCACGGTCGTCGCGTTCCGGGTCTATCGCAGCGACTGGCCGGAGGAGCCCGGTCTCGGTGCTTCGGCGGCGTAACCCTTCCATCGGGCGGACATCCAACATCAGGCTTCGCCTACTGTCGGCTGCCGCGCATGTCAAACGTTAGCGCTCCATGAAGAAGCTCGACGCATATCGCGGAAAGCTCAACGCTGCGCAGTTCGCCGCCGGAATGAACGCGGCCCAAGACAATGCGCAGCGCCTCGCCGCCGACGCTGAAACTCTCTTGAAGACTGGTTCATTTGCGTCAGCGGCTTCATTGGCTGCGCTCGCTATTGAAGAGGCGGGAAAGATTTCAATTCTTCGAGCGCTTTCTGTTGCAATATCGCAGGCCGAGATCGTCGAAGCATGGAAAGACTACCGATCACATACACGAAAGAACGTGACCTGGGTGACGCCGCAACTAGTTGCTGGTGGCGCCAAGAAGCTTGAGGACTTCCGCTCTCTCTACGATGAGATGTCGGACCATCCATATCTCTTAGATCAATTGAAGCAACTAGGTTTCTACACAGACTGCCTCGGAAAAGCGCATTGGTCCAAACCGTCTGAGGTCATTGATGAAAAGCTCGCGCGTATGCTCGTTGAAGTCTCGGGCATATTGGCTCGTGGTTCAAAGCATTCGGAGAAGGAAATCGAGCTGTGGATCAAGCACATCGGCCCTGTCTGGAAGAAAGATATGGCGTGGATGAAACAAGGCGTGGTGAATTGGTACGCGGCCATGCAAGCAGAAGGTCTAACGAAGGAAGGTCCGAACACGATGGAGCAATTCGTCCGGTGATAGGCTGTAACCCAACAAGGCGCTCCATCCGACGTCTCTGCCGGCCGTCGAGCATCAAGGCCGCGGTTGAGCTTGGCCGTTGGCCGCCAAGGGGCACCTGAGCTATACTCTTCTCATGATTGACGCCGCTCTTATGTCACAGGTAAAAACGCTCAGTGTCGCTGACCGTATTGAACTGATCGGAGCTGTTTGGGAAACCCTGTCTTCTAGCGAAGTCCCTGTATCAGAAGAGGAAAAGGCTTTGTTGGACTCCCGTTTGGCGGATATGGAACAAAAACCCGAAGACCAGAGCCCCTGGCCTGAGGTGCAGGCGCGTCTTCGGCAACGATTGCCTTGAGCTTCACCGTTTTATGTCCGTCGGGCTGCTGAACTTGACGTGGCAGAGGCGCAGAACTGGTACGAGGAGCAGCAGGCCGGATTGGCTGCCGGCTTCCACCACGAGTTTGGTATGGTACTGGCCCGGCTGGCAGAGACGCCACTCATCTACCCTGCTGTGTACCGCAATATTCGACGTGCAGTACTGCACCGCTTCCCGTACCTCGTTTGGTACCGTGTGGAAGGTTCGGTCGTTACTGTTCTGGCCTGTACGCATGGCAAAGCAGACCCGAGCAGCCTTAGGGCTCGGTTGCGATAACCGCAATGCCCAACAAGGCACTGCATATCACCACGCCTTCCGATCCCAGCAGAAAAGACAGGAACGCCAGGAGCTCTGTTTGCCTCAGGCCGTAGCGTGAGCGCAATACGCAATCGGTTCCGGCACGACGGTCTTGGGATCAGGAACCGATGTTGTTCCGCCAAAGCCAGCGCAGCGGGCTTTGCTCGCGGTTATCGCCCACCGCGATACGGAACGAGGAGCCTGGTGCGAACGCCTGTTCGTCAGACAATGCCGACACGCCCCGTCCGAACCCCGGCAATTCCACCACCCAGGTCTACACCCGCCTCGCGGCCACCCACCCGAGGACCGGCCGAATGCGCGGCCAAAGGGCGAAAACCCGCCCCCGAGCGCCCGCGCCGTCCCCCGACGGATTGCGCGTAGGCGGGGAAAGGGTAGACTGGATCAGCGGCGGCGATGCACGCCACCTGCCGTCAGCGGGCCAGTGCGATCGGCTCTCACCCACCGGCTCAGCAGTACTGTCGCTTTTGATGAGAGCGGGCGTTCGTATACCCGCGACTCCTAGCGCTGCGCTTGACACAAGGCGGGTGCCCGCTGGCATTCCCGGTGCGTTGGGCACACCGCTCGCGATTTTTTACCGGTCCTTTGCAATTTTTACGGGAAGAGGGAATCCGTATAACCGCGTCATCCGCTGAAGTCGCGATGGTAGGCAGGATTTCCACACGCAGAGGATATGGCACAGGGCTTGCTAGGAATAAGGTGAGCGGGGAAACGCTGCGCTCGTGCCCAGAAAAGCTACCGAGCTGATTCGGCTCGGGGCGACTGATAAGAGTTCACTCGCCCAACTCACAACTCACAGGAGGATACGATGAAGCATCTAACGATGGTGTTTTTCTCTAGCCTAGCTATGGTCGCGCTGACTGCCTGTCAAGAGACGCCCCAGGAAACCGCGCAGGACATCGGGGGGGCTGCCCAGGAAGCACAAGAGGAGAGCGGTGAGAAACGTCAGGAGGCCGTGAAGGACATTTCAGAGGCAGAGGCCGAGGTGGCCGAGGAGCGGGCGCAAGCGGGAGAATCTATGGAGAGCCGGGGCGAAGCGGAAACCGACGCGGCAAATGTACGTGCGGAGGAGCAGTACAAAGTCGCCGTGACCGAGGCGGAGGGCCGGCATAAGGTAGCCAAGGAGAGGTGCGATGCGATGAGCGGCGCCGATCAAAAGGACGCGTGTCAGGAACAGACTGACACAGCGCTGGAGCGGGAAAAGGCTGCGGCCACGGCTGAGCGGGATGCTGTACGGACACAGTAGGTGTTCCGTACCGTTGGATCACAACGTTAAGGCGCTCGGAAGTCGGTTATCAAAGGCCCGAACGGCCTCGAGAAAAAGAGCGGTGGGCATGCGTCTCGGCTTTCGCTGTGGCCTTCGTCGTTCGGCTTGGTGCGGACCGGCAGAGGCGGCAGAGAGAGTCCGGAGGGTCCCCGGCGGAACACCGCGGTCCAAGGCGTTTTCGAGCGCGCGGCGCGCTTCTTGCCCCGTTGTCGCACTAGGCGGCGAGCAGCAACCGCCCCATCCTCCAGTCGAGGAACCGTTCGAGCGTCCTCTTGAAGAACCGCCGCCCCTTGAGCCGCCGGTATACCCGCCTGAGCATCCTCCTGAGGAGCCGCCACCGCAAGTACCGCCGGAAATTCCGCCTGAGCCCCCACCGGAGATGCCATCACAGCCGCCGCAAAAGCTGATGAATACAGGCTGACATCTTCCGGTGGGACACTTGCGATCTATTTGGCGTCGTCGCGTACGGTGTGGCCCCTAAGTTGTCGAAGATCGGATTGAGGTGCCCCGGTGATCTCACCGGGCCAGTGCTATCGGCCTCGGGCTTCGAGAAATACCTTCGGATTGCGCGGCCTGAGATTAGACCCGCTCAATTCCCCATAACGCTGGCGCAAGAACTCGACGCTCCCGGTGCCTCCCGGGGCGCTCCCGCTCGATGCGCACCACGTCCCCGAGCGGCCGCACGTCGCGGACCACCGCGCTTCGATTGGAAATCCAGGCTAGGCGCGGGTGCGCTCTCGCGATTCGGCGGCGCTCGGCTCCGGAGCATCCGTAATCGGGTGCGCATGAACTCGCGGGTATACGCAGAACTGCATCATCTTCAGCCGGAGCGTGGCGCCCGCCTGGAACCTGGCTGCGTCGTGGTGCAGATGAGGCAGTTCGATGCTGACACAGGTGCCGTTGGCTAATACTTCGGCGCTGGCGCGCACGATGGGGCCGGTGCGCTGAACAGCGGTGACGTGCACCTCGATGCCGGGCGAGCCCGGGTCCGCAAGGCGCAGATCGCCGGGGCGTACGTAGAGGTCGGCAGGGCCATCGGGATGGATGATGTCGGTCATCAGCGGTTGCTCGGCACCGCGCAGGAAAACCTCGCGTCCGTGCATTTCGGCGTCGAGCACGTTGGTGCCGCCCAAAAAATCGAAGACGAATGGCGTGCGCGGGTGCTCGTACACCTCGTCCACGGTGCCGACCTGCTCGAGGCACCCACGGTTCATGATCACGACCCGGTCGGCCAATTCCAGCGCCTCTTCCTGGTCGTGGGTGACGAACACGGTCGTGTAACCGGTCCGGTCGTGCAGCTCGCGCAGCCAGCGGCGCAGGTCCTTGCGCACCTTAGCGTCGAGCGCGCCGAACGGTTCGTCCAAGAGCAGAACGCGCGGTTCGATCGCCAGGGCGCGGGCCAGGGCCACCCGCTGTTTCTGGCCGCCCGACAACTGGTGTGGGTAGCGCCGCTCCAGGCCACCCAGCTGCACTAGGTCCAGCAGCTCGAGTGCCTTGCGGCGGATCTGGGCCTCACCGGGGCGCAAGGACCTGGGCCGCACGCGCAGGCCGAAGGCGATATTGTCCAGCACGCTCATGTGTTTGAACAGCGCGTAGTGCTGGAACACGAAACCGACGCGGCGCTCATGTACGGGCTTGCGCGCCATGTTCTCGGCGCCGAACAGGATCTCCCCGTAGTCCGGAAATTCAAGCCCGGCGATGACGCGCAGCAGCGTCGTCTTACCGGACCCGGACGGACCCAGGAGCGCGATCAACTCGCCCGATCGGATGTCGAGATTGACGTCCACCAGTGCGGGAAAACCGCCGAAGCTTTTGTGGATGTGGCGGATACGAATGTCCATGAGGCGCTCCGTTAATGACGATGCGAGGCCGAAAGCTCGGCGCCGTGCCGTGCTTCGAGTAAGGATTTCAGCGCGAGCGTGATCAGGGCCAGCCCGGCCAAGAGCGAGGCCACTGCGAAGGCCGCGGCGAAGTTGTATTCGTTGTAGAGGATTTCCACGTGCAGCGGCATGGTATTGGTCTCGCCGCGGATGTGGCCGCTGACCACGGAAACCGCACCGAACTCTCCCATGGCGCGGGCGTTGCACAGCAGCACGCCGTAAAGCAGGCCCCATTTGATGTTCGGCACCGTGATCTGCCAGAAGGCCTGCCAGCCATTCGCGCCCAGGGACAGCGCCGCCTGCTCGTCGTCCGTGCCCTGCTCCTGCATCAGCGGGATTAGCTCGCGCGCGATGAAAGGAAAGGTCACGAACATCGTGGCCAGCACAATGCCGGGCACGGCGAAGATAATGTGGATGTCGTGCACGGCCAGCCAAGGACCGAACCACCCCTGCGCGCCGAACATCAGCACATAAATCAGGCCGGAGACCACCGGCGACACCGAAAACGGCAGGTCTATCAGCGTCGTGAGGAAGAGTTTGCCGCGGAACTCGAACTTGGTGACGGCCCAGGCCGCGGCCACGCCGAAGACGAGATTCAGCGGCACCGCGATGGCGGCGACGGTGAGGGTAAGCCTGATTGCCGCCAGCGCGTCGGGCGTTTTCAAGGACTCCCAGTACAGCTGGAAGCCGCCGCGCAAGGCCTCCGTAAAAACGCTGACCAGGGGAAGCAGAAGAAACACCATCAGGAAGGCGAGCGCGCCGGCAGTCAGAAGCCAGCGGACCCAAGGGTGCTCGGTGATCACGGCATTGCGCTGTAGCAGCGGCTCGAAGGGGAGCCGGGGCGGATCGAGCAGCGAGTGGTCGATCGGCGGACTCATGCTCCAGCTCCCTGAAGCACAGGATGAGGCAGTGCGGGTTCGACATGGCGCTGGGTCCGGTAGCGGTTGGTCCACGCCTGCAGCGCGTTGATGACGAGCAACAGCGCAAAAGAGATGACCAGCATGGCTGCCGCCACCGCGGTGGCGCCCGCATAACCATACTCCTCCAGCTTGATGACAATGAGCAGCGGCGCGATCTCGGACACATGCGGCAGATTGCCGGCGATGAAGATCACCGATCCGTATTCGCCGACGCCGCGTGCGAAGGCCAGCGCGAAGCCGGTCAAGAGCGCCGGCAGGATGGCCGGAAAAACGACCCGCCTCACCGTCTGCCAGCGCGTTGCGCCGAGCGAGGCGGCAGCCTCCTCTAGTTCCTTCTCGGCGTCCCTCAGCACCGGCTCGACCGTGCGCACCACGAACGGCAGGCCGATGAAGGTCAGCGCGACGACGATGCCGAGCGGCGCGAAGGCCACCTTGATGCCCAGCGGTTCCAGAAACTGGCCGACCCAGCCGTTGCCCGCATAGAGCGCCGTCAGTGCGATGCCGGCGACCGCGGTCGGCAGCGCGAAGGGCAGATCAATCGTCGCATCCAAGAGCCGCTTGCCCGGAAACTCGTAGCGCACGAATACCCAGGCTACGAGCATGCCGAAGACCAGGTTGATGGCCGCCGCGATCAGCGCCGTTCCAAAGGAAAGCTTCAGCGCCGACAGCACACGAGGCGAGCCGAGGATCGGCCAGAGGCCGTCAAGACCGAGCCCGGCCGCTTTGACAAATACCCCAGCGAGCGGGACCAGCACGATCAGGCTGAGGTAGATCATCGTGTAGCCCAGCGTCAGTCCGAACCCTGGGATCGGGGAACGGCTGGGAGATGGGTGCTTGGTTGGTGGCATCGCGGCACTCTCTCATGGGAATGTAAGCACGACGGGTATCGGCAGGGATGACCAGAGCAGGAGCAAGCCCACGGCCAGTTGCGCCCACGCGATCCAGCGGACGATATTGCGGGTCATTGGAGGGATCCTATCTTCGCCCTGCAACTAGTCCAACACGTCGCCTGAGCCGAAATTCGCGGCCCTGGGTTCCATCCGCCGAACTGCTCGTCCGCGATAACGCGCTGGACCTCCTGAAAGCGCTTCAAGAAAAAAACCCCATACAAAATCAGTCATAAGAGCTCCCCCTCCGTTTAGGATGGGTTAATAGTTAAAGCCCTCTATTGGTTTGCTCACTGTCCATAGATCTGGTCGAACACGCCGCCATCGACGAAGTGGATCTGATTGGTTTTCTTCCAATCGCCCACTATCTCTGCCAGCGTAAACAGCGTCAGCTTCGGGAACTGGGAGGCGTATTTGGCCGCGACCTCCGCATCCACCGGCCGGTAGAAGTGCTTGGCCGCGATCTCCTGGCCTTTCTTGGTGTAGAGATATTCAAGATAGGCGCGCGCGGCCTCGTTCGTGCCGTGCTTGTCCGCGACCTTTTCGACCACGGCGACCGTAGGCTCGGCCAGTATGCTGCTTGGTGGCACGACAATGTCGAACTTATCCGGGCCTAGCTCCCTGCCGCCCAGCAGGATCTCATTCTCCCAGTTGATAAGCACATCTCCGATGCCACGTTGGACAAAGGTGGTGGTGGCGCCGCGCGCCCCGGTATCCAGCACCGGCACGTTCTTATAGAGCTTGGCGATGAAGTCTTTGGCCTTGGCTTCGTCACGATTCGATTTCAGCAGGGCGTAACCCCAGGCGCCGAGGTAGTTCCAGCGGGCGCTTCCGGAGGTTTTGGGATTTGGTGTGATCACCGAGACCCCGGACTTAACGAGGTCATCCCAGTCCTTGATCCCCTTGGGGTTACCCTTACGCACTAGAAAAACGATCGTGGAGGTGTAGGGAGAACTCGAGCCCGGTAAATCGGACTGCCAGTTCTTGCGGATGAGCCCCGATTTTTCCGCGATGGCATCGATGTCGTAGGCGAGCGCCAGGGTCACCACATCGGCCTCGAGACCGTCGATAACGGCGCGTGCCTGCTTGCCCGAGCCGCCGTGCGACTGCTGCACGGTCACGGTATCTCCGGTCTTTTCCTGCCAGTGTTTCGCAAACGCGGTGTTGAACTCCTGGTACAGCTCGCGGGTCGGATCGTACGAGACATTGAGCAGCGTGACCTCCGCGGTCCAGCCCGTGATCGGGTTGACGAGCGCCAGCAGCACGGTCAGCATCGTCAAGCCCAGCAAGACTTCTTTCGTGAACATAGATCCTCTCCTTTGCATGTAGATGGGGTTAAAAGTAGAGCTGCAAGCGACCGAGAAGGACTTTTTCGTCTTCGCGATCACGCGGGGCCTCGTCCGTGCCACCCCCGCCGCCCTCGAATTCCGTTTGCTCGTAGTCGAAGGCGAGCTTGATGTTCTGGTTGAGATACCAGTTCAGGCCCAGGGCCCAGGCCGCGGCCTCTTCTGCCGCCGTGGTGGGATCGGCGAAGGAGTCGTCAGCGCCGGCGAAGGTGTCTTCGTCGAGGCTGAGCTCGCTGTAGCGGGCCTTTAGCTCGAATGCCCCAAAGGTGCCACTCTGGAATGAGAAGGGGCGCTTTGGTTTCACGCCTTTGTAGGTGGATTCCTCGCCCGTGAGCACATAGGATGCCGCTATCTGCCAGCCATCGTGACTGAGATCGTCGGAACGGGTCACACCGTCGATGTCGCGCGCGACATCCTGGGCGACGTTGACGTATTCCCATAGGAGCCCCAAGGGACCGTAGTAGTAATACCCCTGCGGAGAAAGCCTGAGCCGCTCGCCGTTGGAGAAGGTCGTATCGCGATAGGCGAAGAAGCGCTGCTGCCCCGAGGTCCGGTAGTTGGGCAGATTGGGCGAGTCGACGCTGCCGCCGGTATCCACATAGCTCGCGGCGAAACCGATCCCGAGGCCCTGCAAGGGCACGCTGCTCGTGTTCAAGAAAGGATGGGCGAAGATCCGCCCGGCGAAGTCCTTGTCGACGTTGTTGTCGATGTCTCCGATGTCGTCGCTCGAACGGCCGTCGTTGACCCCGTTCAGCCCGGCCAGCGAATAACTGAAGACCCCCCCGCCGAGCTCGCCGTGCAACTCGCCGCCGATATCACGGTTCGGGACCAGGTTATTGGGCAGCGCCCGCTCGACGAAGCGGATGGCGGAGCCCGACTGCAGGCGCTCGATGCCGAACGGTGTCTTGAACTTTCCGCCCTTGATCTGCAACCAGGGCTGGAAGCGCGCGTCTACATAGACATCCTGGATGACCGTTCTGCCGCCCGCGAAGTCAGGTGTGAAACGGAAATCGAAGCTGTCGAAGACCGTGCCCTCGATGTAGGGGCGCACGCGCCGCAAGGTGAAGGTGTCCCCGGTCGGATTGTCGCTGTCGAAGAACCAGCGCGCATCGGCATGCAAAAGCCCGCGCAGCTTGAGCTGGAAGGCCCCGTCCGTGGACTTGAGCGCAAACCCATCCGCTCCAGCCGAGACCGTGGCCGTCTGCTTCGCCTTATCGGCAGTGTGCACCTCTTCAGACACCTCCTGCTGGCGCTCCAAGATACGGACCTTTCGCTCCAGCTCGTCGAGGTGCCTTTGCACGGCCGGTGGGATCGCTTCCTCGGCCATGGTCGGGACCGCGAAGCCCCCCGTCATCCAACCTGCTATCGTCGCGCCCAAGACGGGGAGCGTAACCCCAGAGTTTCTCATTACGATGATCTCCTTCTTTCATGAGAACCTCCGGTGGTCCGGTCAGCTCGGTTGTCGATTCTGGTCCTATGCCTCCAGTCGACTGGTGGGCGGAATCGTTATCTATCCCTCGCTATCGCCCTTTCGACGATGCGGATGTTTCGAAGCGCAGTTTTTCCTTGCGTTCGATCTGGACGATGCGTCCGTCGTGCACCGTGATCTCCACGGAGCCGAACCGCAGTTGTCCTACCGCATCGAGCAGCGGCTCGATCCAAGTCGGTCGGTTCCGCTCCAGGGCTTCGGAGTGATCGAGCTTCGTGGTCGCCATGACATGCTTCCTGATGTCCCGATGGCCACTATAGCCGCGCGAATCGATGCGTCAAAAGAATATATATCTATATTATTATAATATGCAGGAATATATAAAGGCATCCTTCCGCGCAGGGAAGCCGGGATCCCGGCACAGGGCGGTGAAACCGCGCGGGATCGCCCTCCCCGCCACGGATCGCGTCTTGACCGTACCAGCTGAGTAGCACCGAATAGGGGAAACCCGGACGCGCAGGAGCTCGTGGGCGAGGCCTCTGTGGGGGTGCTGCCCAGTCTCGCATCCGCCGAGATGCGCTCGCCGGTCGCCTGCCCGAGCGCGACCCATAGCGCCCGCCTTTACCAACCGCGCGGCCCTGCCTCGGCGCGGGGTTCTACCGTATGATCCGCCCTTGCAGGGCGCCGTTCCCATTGCCCGGCCTTTTCGGGACATCTACACCGTCACGCGCCTGAACTGCGAGGCCGGCGCGAAAATGGCTGGGCGAGCCGGCCTTCGAGATTATCTCCGTTGGTTCAGAGCCCGGGCAGACCAGTAGCCCCCGTCGCGAAGCGCGGAGCCGCGCTCGATGAAGGCGAAAGGCTGGTAGCGGCCGTTCGCCATGCTAGAATCAGCGGAAATGTTTAAAGCCGATTCGCATATCATGTCGACATCATCGCATCAAAGCACTCGTGCTGATGCAGATGCTTACCCGTGGGGGTGGCTCGGAGTGCTCGGGACGGTCATTGTGATGCTGATTACCGGTGCCGGGTGGCTTTATCAAAAGAACGGAGAATGGCCGGTACCCGCGACGCAAGACCCCCGAAACGCGACGCATGAGCAGACGCCTGCCGTCGCTGCAACCCCCTCAGGCCAAAACTCGGTAGCGGACAGGGTAAGGGATCCGAGCGATGTAGCCTCCCCCCCGTCCTCATTAACACCATCAACACCGCCGATGCAGTCGGAGCCGGCGGTGGCTGAGCCCAGTGCAGCCCCAGAACCGGCTCTTCCCCTGTCGGGGACGGTCGGTACCGAGGCCGATCGGGGCGCAAATCACGCCGGCACGGACGCGCCGCCACATGCACCGCCCCTCGTGGGGATGCCGCCTACGGGCACTTACACCATCCGGCACGGCGATACGCTAATGGCGATCGCCGCCAATTTCTACGGCAATGCCTCCCAGTGGTCGGTTATCGCTCAGGGCAATCCTAAAGCGGACCCGAGGCGGCTGCGGGTCGGTCAAGTGATTAAGCTACCCGTTTGCCCCAGCCGATCAGAATAGGTGCCGTAGGAACGGTATCTACGCCCGGTGCGTCAGCGCACCACCAGGACCGGGCAGGGGGCGTGGGTTACCACTTGCTTGGAGACCGATCCTACCAAGAGGCGTTCGAAAAAGCCCTTGCCCCGATGACCTACCACAATGAGATCGACCCCGTCTTGCTCGGCTCGATACACGATCTGGTTAGCCGGGTGGCCTGCGACCACCTCAAAGCGTGGATTAAGCCCCTCGTTGGCCGCTTCCGCCTTCAGGGCATCGAAAAGCTCCTTCTAGTGTGCCTCGGCGTTTTCGAGGATGACCTCGGTCTCGACGTCCTCGGGCGGCTCGGGTGGACTCGCGACGGCGAGCACTAAGAGGTCGGCGCCGTAGCGCTTGGCCAAGTCCAGCGCAAACCGATAGGCGTGGCCTGCCGGCTCCGATCCGTCGTAGGCGGCGAGGATCTTCGTAATCATGGCAATACTCCTCTCAATTCGATTCTGAAACAGAATAAACCTTGGCACTGCTCGTCGCGGGTTGCTCTAGAGGCGGAGTTAACTCCGGGGAGGGCTTCGCCAATAGATGGCGCGGCAGGAAAAAGGCGTTGGCGATGAGAGTCGGGACCACCGCGCTGCCGATGACCGCCGCCACGAGAAACGAATACTGCGCCTGATCGATGACCTGGTGGCTCAGCCCATAAAGGGCGGAGATGGTTCGGAAGGTGAGTCCCGTGGACATCAAGAGCGTGGTGTACATGGCCTCTTGCGTAGGGGCACGGTAGAGCTTGGTCACGGGGTAGACTCCCAACATCTTGGTGATCTGTTTGGTAACAAGCAGCAGGAAGAAGGCGGCAGGCGCGGCGAGCAAGGCGGGAATCGACACCAGCGAGCCCGCGCGGATGAAATAGAAGGGGGTGAGCAGCCCCAAGGTCAAGGTGCGCAAGCGCCGAATCAATGCATGGTCTTTCCCCACCGAGCCCGCGAGCACCATGCCCAGGAGGTAGGCCGGCAGCACCGCCTCGCTGCCGGCCCAAACGGCAAGAGCCCCCAGCGCAAAGAGGCCGACCAGCAGAAATTTCGCCTCTATCTCCGAGGGACGACCGCCGTAGCGCCGGAAGAAGCGCGGAGTCAACCAGGGCAGGATCACGAGAACGGCGATCGTGACCCCAAAAAAGATCAGCGTCTTGAGCGTGAACGGCGAGAAGATGAACCCGAGGGCAAGGACCGTTCCCAGATCGGTGATGAAGCAAGCAGCGAGCACGGTCTTGCCGTAGTCGGTCGTGTTGAGCCCAAACTCCAGCATCACGGCATAGACCACGGCCACCGAGGTGGTCGAGAGGGCCACACCGGCAAGCCAGCTCGCGGCGATATTCCAGTCCAGCACTGCGTAGGCAACGACGGCGCAGCCGATGAACGGCGCGAGGAAGCTCATGAGCCCCACGGCGGTGGCTTCTTTCCACCTCACGCGCAGCACCGCCGGGTCGAGCTCCGCACCGGCGAGAAAGGTGAGGAGGATCGCCCCGCTTCCCGCCAGGAACTTTATCCAGGGCAAATCGGCCTGGAGCACCGACGCTCCGAAGGCGATACCGAGGATAAATTGTGCGAGGGTCCCCACCACGATCTCGGAGAGAGCGGTGGCAATACGCAGCCAAACCGAGAACAGCGCGGCGATCAAAGCCAAGCCTAACCAGATGGCGGCAAGCATCCAAGTTTCTGTCATAGTTGACTCCCGGTCGATGGCACTGGGCGCTACTTCCTGTCGTATATTAAAGTTTCGATTAACAGCGGCACCGCAACGAGTTGCATGCCTACAGAAAAGTCAATGAGAGCCAGCAGCGAGGTGTCATAAAGAAACCCCATCAGGGTCGGGGCGCAGCAGGGTGGCGAGGCCGATCACCACGGTCGTCATCAGGACCACGGTCATGCTGCGCAGAAACCTCGCGTACTCGGCGGTGTAGTCGAAGTGCCACCAGAGCTCATGGGAATACTCGGCCGGTTTGTAGGACAGGAGCCCTAACCAGATCGTCACCGCCAGGAGCGCCGTCAAGGTCGAGGTCCATTCCGTCGTAAAGCCGTGATTGAAGAGCGCGCCGTCGCGCCGAAACTCCGGACGGGTATAGAACAACACGACCAGTATCGCGGTGAGCACCGCGGCACCCTCGTATATCAGCCCTTTGCACACGAGCGTCACGATCCCTACCCCGAGCAGCAGGGCAGCCAGGCGATAAGCCGCTTCGAGCCGTAAGGACAGGCCGCGCGCCAAGAAGATGAGCCCGACACCCGTGGCCCCGGCCATGACGTGCGCGATCTCCAGGACCGGCAGGGGGAGGACCTCGCTAAGTGTGGCCAGGCGCTCGGCCGGCGCCGGGACGGCGATCGAAAACAGCAGCACCACCCCGGCGAAGATCAATATGAGCGCCATGACCTGCGGGCCGATCTCGGCCAACCAGTCCGCTGCCGTATCGCGCGCGCTCCATGCGCACCTGCTGCATGTTGGCCTCGTGGATGGCGAGGAAGATGGCGGCCAGGCAGAGAGGCGCGAGGTAGTAGAAGCAACGGAACAACAAGATGGCGCCGAGCAACGCATCGGGGGCGACCTCCGGGAGGCCCAGCGGCATGACGGACTCGAACACCCCGATGCCACTGGGGACATGACTCACGACCCCCGCGATCAGCGCGACTGCGAAGACACCGAGAAAGGCGAAGAAACTGGTCTCGGCATAGGCGGGCAAGAGCACATAGATGATGGCGCCGATGAGCGTCAGATCGATGCTGCCGAGGGCGATCTGGGCCGCGGCGGTCTTTGCGGAGGGAAGACGGAGAGACCAGCTCTCCGTGCGTATACTCAAAGGTCGGAACACGGCCGCGGTGAGATAGACCACCACGAAGGCCAGAAGGAGCCCGCCCAGCATCCGCTTCAACGCGGGCGGCAGATGGATGACGGACGCTGCCGCTTCGTCCGCCCCGAACAAGAGCGACAGCATCAGCAGAACCCCGACACCGAGCGAGGCGGTGACTGCGGACATGGTGGTCACGCCCGCTATTTCGAGCGCGCTCAGACCCGCGTTTGAATAGATGCGGTATCGGATCGCTCCACCCGTGACCACCGCGAAACCCAGGTTGGTGCCGAAGGCATTGGCCAGACAGCCGGCCAGCGCCGCGCGCCGGTAGGGCACCGGGCGGCCAACGTGGTCGAGCCCCACCATGTCATACCCGGTCACCACGAAGTAGGCGCCGGCGGTGAGCAGGAGCGCGAGGAGAACCGATGTTGCCGGCAGCGCTCGGAACTGCTCGAGCACATCCGAGAGCTGGATCGACTGCAGGGTGCGGTACACCACCCACAGCGCCAGACACACGATCGTGAGGCTGATGAAGGCCCCGATCTGGACCAGCAGTTTCTTGGCGAATGGGTTCGGCACGCCGGGCCTTGGGTCGCCCAGCGTGTCGGTACCGGCACTCATCGGTAAGGCCTCGTAAGTGGTTTAGTGAAACGATGACTAGTTAGTTATGGTTTGCCCGTGTTCCTCAAATGTGGTTAGGATTGTCCATAGATGCTGGTGTAGCTCAGGTACAAGGCGCAGAAACCGACAGGCATCGCCAAAAAAAGGCCTAAGCCGAAGGTGATCACCGTGGCCGTGGCCATGAATAACAGGGCCAGGATAACGATGAACGAAGCTCCGATATTTTTCGCACATGCACCATAACTGCTCTTTATCGCCCGGATCGGTCCGACTCCCGCAAACATCACGAGGGGACAGGCATACAGGAACGGTATCGAGGTCAGGATCCCGAGAGTCGTTACCACCAGCAAACCCGGCATGAACGTGCCGCCTAGCAAGATGACGAACGTGAGTGAGGCAAGGGCGAAGCCGAGGGGGAGCAATCCCAGAAAGAGCAGGGGTAACATCTTGGAACGTGTCGTGAGGCCACGGAAGACGTGTCTTATGGTGAGTTCTCCGCTGCGTTGGAGCTCGCTTGCCCCTTGAAGAAATCCTGCATAAACGATCGGAAATAGCAGGATACTCAAGAAAGCCCCGACAAAGGAGAAGAGGAGAACCAATCCTACCGCGATGATAGTCCACAGGAGGGTGGCGATGAGCCACCTCCACGGAGCGAGTTTGTACAGGCGCCAACCGCCGACAAACCACCACCAGGCCTCGCTCATTCCCACCGTCTTCGTGTCCACAATCGCTTCCCGGTAAGCGGTCTTCCCGACCGGAAACACTACGCGCACGTCCCGACCCCTCACGCAGCATGACCCGCCCACGTGCGATACGTGATGCCGAGCGGTGAAGTGGGGTCCAGCCCCGCTCTAGTGCGTCAAGGAAGCGGGACTGAGCAAATGCTCTCGCGAAGTGGGGAGGGCGGCTAATGGCGCACACCTCCCAACTGGCGGGAGCGTGTAGGCATCATCAGCCGAAACGGCGGTTCTTGGTCAGGAGGCATGCCATCTCCTGTTGGGGGTGGAGTATAGAAGGACGTACGAAGTTGCGCAACCGATCGAAACAGAGCGCTCGACCGGCAGGCGAGAGCGGCTGGGCTGTAGAACTGGCCTAGGACCAGCATCTCGCAGTCCGTTCGCCCGGACCTCCTCAAGACCCTCGGCGACCCCCAGCATGAGCCTGGATTTGGTCGAGGTCTTGGGATGCTGGACCACCCATGACACCGGTCTGTTATCTTTCTGCCTTATGATCTCGGGATGATGGGCGCCCTTCCGCTCCTCCAAGCTTTCCGCGACGTCTACACCGTCACGCGCCTGAACCGCGAGGCCCGCGCCATCCTCGAAGATGGATTCCCGCCGCTCTGGGTCGAGGGCGAGCTCTCGAACCTGGCCCGGCCCGCCTCGGGGCACCTCTACTTCTCCCTCAAGGACGCGCAGTGCCAGGTACGCTGCGCCCTCTTCCGTTCCCGCAACCCGGGCTTGAGCTTCGATCCCGTGAACGGCATGCAGGTGCTGGCGCACGCCCAGGTGAGCCTCTACGAGGGGCGGGGCGACTTCCAGCTCATCGTCGAGCACCTGGAGCCCGCCGGCGAGGGACGCCTGCGGCTGGCACTCGAAGCGCTGAAACGGCGGCTCCAGGGCGAAGGCCTGTTCAGTGAGGAGCACAAAATCCCCCTCCCCGCCTTACCCCGTGCGATCGGCGTCATCACCTCACCGAGCGGGGCGGCGATCCGCGATGTGCTCTCGATCCTGAAACGCCGCTTCCCGGCCCTGCCGGTGGTGGTCTACCCGGTCCCGGTGCAGGGCGCCGGGGCGGGCGCGGAGATCGCCCGGGCTCTCTTCGTGGCCGACCGGCGCAAGGACTGCGATGTCCTGATCCTGGCTCGGGGCGGGGGCTCGCTCGAGGACCTCTGGGCCTTCAACCAAGAGTCCGTGGCGCGGGCGATCTATGCCTGCGAGCTGCCGGTGGTGACCGGGATCGGGCACGAGATCGATTTCACCATCGCCGATCTCGTGGCCGATCGACGCGCCGCCACGCCCTCGGCCGCCGCCGAGTTGGTGAGCCCGGATCGGCAAGGATTCTTGAATCAACAGACAAACCTCGAAACGCGACTCCTGCGCGCGCTCCTATCGCGCGTAAAGCGCGGGCAAGACGCACTCGAGCGGCTCTCCAAGCGTCTCGTGCACCCGCGTAGGCGGCTCATGGACCAGAGCCAGCGCCTAGACGAGCTATGGCTTCGGCTTGCGCGGGCTACCCATAGCGCACGCACGCTGAAGATGGCCCGGCTCGCGGAGCAGACGGCCCGCCTGCTGCGCCATGATCCGCAACAGGCGCTGGCTTTGCGCCACGGCGTCTGCCGCCACGAGGAGGCCCGGCTCACGCGGGCGATCGCGCGACGCCTGGCGGTTCATAGCGAACGACTCGCGAAGCTCGGCGCCACCCTGAATGCCGTGAGCCCGCTCTCGACCCTCGCGCGCGGCTATGCCATCGTCACCAGCGCCACGACGGGCCAGGTGGTCCGCGACGCGACCGTGCTAAACTCCAGCGACGCGGTCACGGCGCGCTTCGCACGCGGCGAGGCCGACTGCGAGGTGCTGGGTACCCGAGGCGACCAGTCGAATTCGGCGTAACCCCGGGCGGCGACTGAGGCCCGCCAGCCCTCATTCCACGCGCTCGCCACGCGCCTGCAGATCGGCATGATAGGAAGACCGCACCAGCGGACCGCTCGCGACACGCAGGAAACCCAGGGCCCGGGCATAGTCGCCCAGTTCCCGGAACTCGGCCGGCGTGACGAAGCGCTCGACCGGGAGGTGATAGCGGCTCGGCTGTAGATACTGGCCGACGGTCAGCATCTCGCAATCGTGCTCGCGAAGGTCTTGCATCACGCCGCGGACCTCGTCGAGACCCTCACCGAGCCCCAGCATGAGCCCGGACTTGGTCGGGACCTCTGGGTGCTGTTCCCTGAAACGTTTGAGGAGCAGGAGCGAGCCGCGGTAATCGGCCCCCGGCCGCACCCGGCGGTAGAGCCTGGGCACTGTCTCGAGATTATGGTTGAAGACATCGGGCGGTGCCTCGCGGAGCCGTTCCAGGGCGGGCGCCACGCGTTTGCGGAAATCCGGCACCAACACCTCGACGCAGAGGCCCGGTAAGCGCGCGCGCAGCGCCCGGATGCAGGCGGCGAAGTGAGCCGCGCCGCCGTCCGGCAGATCGTCGCGATCGACCGAGGTGATGACCGCGTAGGAAAGGCCCATGCCGGCCACGGCATCGGCGAGATGGCCGGGCTCTTCGGGGTCGGGCGGCGCCGGCCGCCCATGGGCCACGTCGCAAAACGGGCAGCGGCGCGTGCAGAGATCACCTAGGATCATGAAGGTCGCGGTGCCGTGTGAAAAGCACTCCCCGAGGTTCGGGCAAGCGGCCTCCTCACACACCGTGTGCAGGCGCTTCTCACGCAACAGCGCCTTGAGCGCCAGGACCTTGGGATCGGTCGGGGCCTTCGCCCGGATCCAGGGCGGCTTCCTCGGCAAGACGCCGGCGCTCGGCGGGAGCTTCTGCGGCGCCGTCTTCGCGCGCCCGCGGTTCAGGTGCGGCCGCCTAGTGGTTTCAGGCGGCATGGCGGGCCGCTCGGGCTTCCGGGTGCGCGCATCCGAGATGATGGAGGAGGTGAGGCACGAGACGAGACTTGATGTCCGCGATCCCCGCGGCCACCCCCAGATCGCGAAGCCGGGTCACGCAAAGCCCGGCATAGCCACAGGGATCGATGCCGGCGTAGGGCGAGAGATCCATGTCTACATTGAGCGCGAGCCCGTGATAGCTGCAGCCGCGCCGAACGCGCAGACCGAGCGCGGCGAGCTTGGCGTCCCGGACATACACCCCTGGCGCGCTGGCCCGCCGCCCGGCTTCCACCCTGAAGCCGGCACAGAGGTCGATGACCGACTGCTCCAAAGCGTACACCAGCCGCCGGAGACCCAGGCCACGGCGTGCGAGATCGATCAGCACATAGACCACGAGCTGGCCGGGCCCATGGTAGGTGATCTGCCCACCACGATCGCTCCGGACCACGGGGATCGTCCCGGGATCGAGCACGTGGATCAATCTACCGTTCAGGCCCAGGGTATAAACCGGGGGGTGATCGAGGAGCCAGATCTCATCCATGCTAGTCGGCTCGCGTTCCGCCGTGAACCGGCGCATCGCCTCCCAGGCCTCGGCATAGGCCACGGTCCCGAGGTCTCGCAGCCGCACGTCGTCTGGATCCGACACGGCCTCCCGAAAGTAGCCCGGCAATGTCACCGGTTGCACCCGCATGGCCTTGATCGGGAAGGTACACGGAAGCACAGGCTACGCTCGCCGGGGAGGCTCATAGGTAACTTTCTCCTCACGGACCGGCTGCCATTATAGGCGGAAGACCGCGCCGGTGCCCGGCATCGACCTCGACGCTATCGAACGAATCTATCTTATAGACATAGGCGGACCCGCGGACCGGTGCGCGGGCACGCCGCCGAGGCATCGCCGGCCCTGCCGATCCGGCACCGTGACCGCATTCGACGCAAGGCGCCTGTGTGGCAAGCGCCCGGTAGGCAGCGTTCTTGCCTTGGGCATTGCCGCGATGCGGGGCCCCGGCGGGTCCCGGGCGCTTCCCGGGAGCGGATGACAGTGCGCTGTGACATAGTTCACAGACCATTCGCACTCGATCGCTTAGAGTGGCCGGCATAGAGGGGGCGCCGGGACAGGAATTGCCCCCGATCGCCCGTTTCCGGGAAATCTAAGGACAAAAGCCCAGCGTATAAGGTATATCCGCTGGGGTATCCCAGGTTGGGTAAGGCAATAGGTGAAACGACTATGAATACGGCAACATGGGGCGATATGCCCAACGATCTGGAGCTTGCCAGGGTATTGCAACACCGTTACGGTGACGGGACGGTCTATCTGCCACGGACCGGCGCCAGGCCCATTTTGCGTCTCTGTATGCAGCTCGGCCTCGTCAGCGACGAAGGGTTCATCACGCGGAAAGGCCGCGAGCTGCTCGCTCGCTGCGGCCTGTAGCCACCCTTGCACGCCATGCGGGCAGTCCGGCCACCACACGGGCGCGCGCTTGTGGTCGCCGGTGTCGTCTGGAGAGTCGACACGTACGAGCGGGCGTGCACAAGTTTCCGAAGGATCTCCTGCAGCCGGAAACCGAGCCCGACGCCGAGCGCCTGGACCTGGGACCACTGGCCGCCGATGGTGAACACGGCAACCGCACCGACGGCCGCCATGAGAGAGCGCGCCATCTGGGTGATCGCGTAGCGGGTGCCCGGTTCCAGGGACAGCCGCCGTAGCACCGCGTTCTCCCCCGGCACGTTACGCGCCGCCAAGCGAGCACCAGGGCTGCCGAGGTGACGGGCTCCCATCGCTCTTTCCCGTCGTCGGTGACCACCGCGTGGTGCCATCGGGTGACTGTCCAGTATCCAGTAGTGTTGCGGTATTTCGGTCGCCATAGGTTCCCCCCCGGGGACCGGATCCTTGCCCCCGGGCGGGTCCCCCGGCGGCCGGGGCCGCCGGAATTCGAGACGACCTGGAAAGACGAGACTGGGTTAGGCGCCTTCGTCCTCGGCCTCGTCCGCGCCACCGCCCCCGATGACCGCGTATTCGTCCTCGCTCAAGCCGCCGTCGGCATTACGGTCCGCCTCGGAGAATTGTTCCACCAGGGCAGGGACCGAGACCGCCTCCGAAGAGCTGATGACCCCGTTCTGGTCGGCATCCACCGCGCTGAAGTCGAACGAAATAAAAGATAAAGCGCGTGCTGCGCGCGAGTCGCGCCCGGTGGCTCACATTGCCTTAGGTGGCCTTCAGGAGCTTCGCGAGGTATCGATGCTCGAAGCGTTCCCGGCCTTGGATCGATCGGCACGGGCTCGGCCGGTACACAGCAGAGGGCACGAAATCGCTTGGCGGGTGGGGGCACCCTCGTCAAGGGTTCGCGCTTAGTACGGCCCCCAGGGTTGAAACGAGCGCCAGGGCCTGGCCCAGTCGGCAATTTCCCCTGGCGCCCGTTTATCGATCGGATCGTCGATCAGGCCCTGTTTGGCCGAGGACTTGCCGGCATTTCCCTTTCTGCGCGTGCGTTCCTGCAGCGACTCGACACATCGATATCGATTTAGGATAGAACGTGTGACGATGATCACGGCACGGCTCCCTATGCTCACGACCTCATCATCAGATCGTCCAGGGCCCGTACGTGTGCTTGCTGTTTCGTCTTCAGGGATCTGATCAGTGGTTTGACCTCAGGCGATAAGGCCTGATGGTGAAGGACGGCTTGGTATTCTTTGAGGCCACTCTCCTCGCTTTCCTTCAAGGTCTCCAGCGCGGCTTTGTCGCCGAACGGGTTGGCATCGCCAAACAGGCTCGCGGCGTCCGTTCGCAGAGGGGATGATCTATCCCAGGGCTCCTTTGTACCGTTGACCGGCCTTCCCCCCAACCGCTGGACCTCGGTTGCGAGCTGCGAGGCGGCCTGAACATGGTCCACCAGGATATGGAACAATGCCTGAATTTGCGGGTTGGGGCCAAGGACTTTCCATTCGTTCTCTTGGAGGGTCTGCTCATAGGTCTCGACCGCCGATAATTCTGCGTTCAAGAGATGTTCGATCTTGCGGTGATTCATGCGTACCTCCCGATTCCTATTTAGCTAGCATCCGCCTACTGGCAGGCGCAACGCCTGTGCCAGGCCCCCCTCGCTCGGCCGATTTGCGCCCGTATTCAAGGACGTTTATGATCTCACATGAGATCCTGACACGAGTTCGGCGCAGGGGTCCGGCAAGGTTTACACGGGCTTCCGGTAAGGATTACAGCGAGCCGGCGGGGATCCTCGGTTTGCGGCGCACGGTACGCATTCAGGTAGCAACCAACAACTGCAAGGGCCGGGCTGTCGCTCCCAACGTGCCCGGGTAATGAGTACTGGGCGGCAGGTAATCCTTGCCGATGGCCGGCATCCGGCTGTCGAAGTTGCTCCCGGTGTCTCCAGAATTAAATCTCTAGATCAATGGGTTATGTGGCGGATCCGGGTGTGGCACAGCCTTTGTCGGCGTTTACTTGGCAGAGACTACGAGGAGCACGAAGATATGCCGGAACTACAAGCTTACAATCGCTCACTTCCAAGTACGTTGCCCGTGCTCGCCGCTCTAGTGTCCTTGAGCCTGGGATTGGCGGCCGTCAAGAGCGCCAGGGCTCATAAGGCGCCGGCCTTCGAGCAGGTCGGCACCGCTTCGTGGTACGGACCGCGACTCCACGGCAAGAAGACCGCAAACGGTGAGGTCTTCAACCAAAACAAGCTGACCGCGGCGCATCGGACCCTGCCGTTGGGGACCACGGTCGAAGTGACCAACGTCACGAATGGAAAATCGGTCGCGGTCAAGATAAACGATCGTGGGCCCTTCGTGAACGGCCGGGTCATCGATGTCTCGCGTGCCGCCGCCATCCGACTCGGGATGAAAGAGGCAGGGCTAGCCAGGGTTCAGATCGAGGTTCAATCCTGAGGTTCAATCCTGAGGTCTTGTGAAGGGATCGCCGCGGTCCGTCAAGGCGCTGCACTGGATAAGGCCCGAGCCATCGGGTCTTCATGCGCCACGACCCTTTTGTGAGCCGCATTCCGGTATTCGTCGGTGCCTGCTGGCGTCTGCGACCATTGCCCGTCCCGACGAACCCGTGCCCAGATACAGATGCTACCTGACGCACTCCGGGGGTCGCGCCGCGAAGCGCGCCACCGGCTCGCCGAGGGTGTCGAAGAGATCGAGCTCCGGCCTTGAGATCTTCCACGTTTCGGCCTCCGCGAGCGCGCGGAGAAACTCACGCTCGATCTCCATACCCGCCGGGCAGGACATCCGCGTCGTCGCTATCCCGGAGAAGCGGATACGTTCGCCTTCGAGCCGATAGCCGCCGAACAGCCGGTTGCACCCACCCGAGCCGGTGACCTCTTGCCTCTCGGGCCGCAGGATCAAGTGGGGTTCGCCCTGCCCTTCGCCGACCTTTATCGCTCGTCCACTCAGGCGCGTGAGCTTCCAATGGGTGTTCTCAAGCTCCACCGGCTGCACCCCCGCAACGCTGGAGCGCTCTGCCGAATGGGCGGGCGGCAGCGTGCCGTCACCGTGAGCCGCCGTCCCCATCATCACGATGACGCCGACCTGCACCGACAGCACTGCCGGGATGATGGCCATACCGCGCCCAGGGGGGAAAGCAGCTTTCACGGTGAGCCGGCAGCGCCGACACAACCGTCGTCGCGGTAACCCCTGTAGCGCCGCCTGCGCTCCGGCGGAACGCAACCTCCCTTCGCTCGCGACGGTTTTTTCACAAACTCTGAGCCCTCATGCGCACTTGGACTCGCCACAGTTCAAGCAGCTCAGGCAGCCAGCCATCTGGACCATGGCCTTGCTATGGCACTTCGGACACAGCACCGCGCCGCCCGGGAACTCGTCCGTCGTCACCGTCCCGTTCCGGCTCGCGTATTCGGCGCGCTTTTCATCGATCATGCGCCTCCGGTGCGCATCCAGGGGTTGGTCGTGGATGAGACCAATGCTCCGCAGATGGCTCTCGAGCACATCGCCGATCTCGCCGACCAGCGAGGGCATGAAGCGTCCGCCTTTCTTGAAATACCCCCCCTTGGGGTCGAAAACCGAACGCAACTCCTCGACCAGAAAGGTCACATCACCGCCCTTGCGGAACACCGCCGACATGATCCGCGTCAGCGCCACGATCCACTGGAAATGATCCATGTTCTTCGAGTTGATGAAGATCTCGAAGGGCCGTCGCATCTCGTGCTCGGTGCCTTCGTTCAACACGATATCGTTGATGGTGACATATAGGGCATGGTCCGAGAGCGGCGTCTTGAGCTTGTAGGTCGAGCCCAGCAACCTCTCCGGCCGCTCGACCTTCTCGTGCATCTGCACGACATCGGCGCCCGCCCGCGCCGCGGCGGCCTCCGGCTTCACGACGCTATATCTGACGATACGTTTCTGGATGTTCTTGCTCATTCCGCCCTCCTCTAGAATCTGCCGTAATAGCCTTCCTTGAGCGCGTCGAAGAGATTGGCCGCGGTGTGTGCCTCGCCGTCGTACTCGATCTCTTCGTTGCCCCGGGCCTCGACCACCTCGCCGTCCTCCAACACGAAGCGGTAGGTCGTATTCGCCAGGTCCTGCTCTTTCACCAAGACGCCCTGGAAGGCCTCGGGGTTGAAGCGGAAGGTGGTGCAGCCCTTGAGTCCCTGCTCGTGGGCATAGCGGTAGATGTCTTTGAAATCCTCGAACGGGAAGTCGGTGGGGACATTCGCGGTCTTCGAGATCGAGGAGTCGATCCATTTCTGCGCCGCCGCCTGGATATCCACGTGCGCCGTGGGTGTGATGTCCTCGGCCGTCACAAAATACTCGGGCAGCCGCCCTTCTTCGCCGACGGCCTCCGGCCCCGCCTCGGGATCGACCAACGCCCGATAGGCAAGCAACTCGTAAGAATAGACCTCGACCTTCTCCTTGGTCTTCCTGCCCTCGCGGATCAGGTTACGGGAATAGTGGTGGGCGAAGCTCGGCTCGATGCCGTTGCTGGCGTTATTCGCGAGCGACAGCGAGATGGTGCCGGTCGGTGCGATGGAGCTATGGTGCGTGAAACGCGCGCCGATCTCGGTGAGGGCCTCGACCAAGTCCGGCGCCGCCTCCGCGATGCGCTGCATGTAACGGCTGTAGCGCGCGTGCAGGACCTTGCCCTTGAGCACGTCGCCCGCCCGATACCCATCGCGCGCCATCTCCGGCCGGCGCTCGAGCATCTCGGCCGTGACCGTGAAGTCCTCTTCCATGAGGGGCGCCGGGCCCTTCTCGCGCGCCAGATCGAGCGCCGTCTCCCAACCGGCGAGGGCCAGCTCGCGGGTGACGCGCTCGGTAAAGGCGACCGCATCGGGCCCGCCATAGCACAAGCCCAGCATCGTGAGTGCGGACCCGAGACCCAGATAGCCCATCCCATGGCGGCGCTTGCGGCGGATCTCCTCGCCATGCAAGGCCAGCGGGAGCCCGTGGACCTCGACCACGTTGTCGAGCATCCGGGTGAACACCTGGACGACCCTGCGGAACTCCTCCCAATCGAAACGGGCGTGCTGGCCGAAGGGATCGCGCACGAAGCGGGTGAGGTTGACGGAGCCTAGGAGACAGGAGCCATAGGGGGGCAAGGGCTGTTCACCGCACGGGTTGGTCGCCCGGATGTCCTCGCAGAACCAGTTGTTGTTCCACTCGTTGACGCGGTCGATCAAGATGAATCCGGGCTCGGCGTAGTCATAGGTCGAGGCCATGATCATGTCCCACAGGTGCCGCGCGCGCAGGGTCTTGTAGACCTTGCAGGCGACCTGTCCCTTGGTGTTGACGAGGTAGCCTTCGTGGGTCGGCCAGTCCCGCCATACCACCGCCGCCGGGCCATCGAGGTCGATGACGGCGTCGGTCTCCGCCGGGACCAGGGGGAAGGCGAGTGGCCACATCCCGTCGTCTTTGACGGCGCGCATGAACTCGTCGGTGATGAGCAACGAGAGATTGAACTGGCGCAGCCTCCCATCCTCGCGCTTGGCGCGGATGAAGTCCTTGACGTCGGGGTGGCCGACATCGAAGGTGGCCATCTGCGCCCCGCGCCGCCCGCCGGCCGAGGACACCGTGAAGCACATTTTGTCGTAGATGTCCATGAAGGACAGCGGTCCCGAGGTGTAGGCCCCGGCCCCCGAGACATAGGCCCCCTTGGGGCGGAGGGTCGAGAAGTCGTAGCCGATCCCGCAGCCGGCCTTGAGCGTCAACCCGGCCTCGTGGACCTTGCCGAGGATGTCGTTCATCGAATCGCGGATGGTCCCCGACACGGTGCAGTTGATGGTCGAGGTTGCGGGCTTGTATTGCCGGGCCCCGGCATTCGAGACGATGCGCCCGGCCGGGATCGCCCCGTGCCGCAGCGCCCACAGGAACTCCGCATACCAGTGCTCGCGCAGGGCCTCGGTCTCCTCGACCTCGGCCAGCGAGCGGGCGACGCGCTGGTAGGTATCGTCGATGGTTACATCGATGGGCGTCCCATCCTTCTTCTTCAGGCGGTATTTCTTGTCCCACACGTCCAGCGACGCCGGCTGATACGGCACCTCCAGGGCGCCGTTCGAAACGAGCTTCATCGAGGTCTTTCTCATCACTCCTCCCCCCATGGAACCGCGTCTGGTCGGGCATTGCGCCCAGCTTGTCGCCGGTCGGCCGGCGCCCTCTCCGAGCAGGAGGGCTTAGGGTTCGAGGTCACCCCCGAACCATCGACCGGCGCAAACACAATATATGGGGTTTATCTGAGGATAGCAACCCCATATTCTGTGTCCACACCGGAGGGCGCTGATCCGCCGCCACATTTCGGACCGAGCCCGGGCTCGACGCCCGTGCGACACCGTCCAGTCCCACGAAATGCGTCGCAACCGGCTGAGCGGCCGTCCCTCCACGAAGGCCATGACAATGTACGAGCAGTCATCGTCTTGAGGCAGCCCCGGGGCCTTACGACTGGCCTACAGTAGTGCACTCGCATCTTGACATGTATTTCCGCCACCGTAATACTCTATGGAGATCGTAAGAGGAACGTTTCGATGCAAACGACTTCCATTACCTCGAAGGGGCAGATCGTCATTCCCTCGGCCGTCCGACGGCGCTTCGGTATCACGGAAGGCACCCGCTTTACCGTGGAAACCGACGAGGCCGCGGGGCGGATCATTTTGATTCCGATCACCCGGGAATACGTCGAGCGTCTGCGTGGTCGCTTCCGGAGCAAGGGGTTGCTCGCGGCGCTCGCTGCGGAGAAGCGGCGCGAGAAAGAGCCCTGATGCCCCGCAAACCGAGGGTATTCGTGCTGGACTCGTGGGCGGTACTCGCCTACCTCGGGGACGAGCAAACCGGCCAGGAGGTCGCGGACATCATCGCCAGCGCCCAGGATCAGGGCACGGTCCTGACGATGAGCATCGTCAACGCGGGAGAGGTGTGGTACATCTTGGCGCGTGAGGCATCGGAGGTCGAAGCCGATGGAGCGGTGACCAACCTGCGACAACTCGGGATCCAGCTGGTCGATGCCGATTGGAAGCTGACCCGCCTTGCAGGGGCCTTCAAAGCCAGGCATCGGATGTCTTACGCAGATTGCTTTGCCGCCGCGCTCGCCAAGGAGAACCGGGCGGAGCTGCTGACCGGGGACAAAGAGTTCGAACAGGTCGAAGGCGAAATCAAGATTGCATGGCTGCGAAGTCCCTGATCCCCATTCTGCCCGCGCACGTCGCGGTCGGGATGGATGCCGGCGCTCGCCATTCAGTAACGCAGCAGATGATGGTGCGAGGAATGGGGTGCGACGATTGCGACCACCACCCTCGGTTTGCGCGCACGCCGGTTGGCGGCGACCACGCGCCGGAGCGCCGTGCCCTCCCGAGCGGGGTTGCGAAGCCGGGTTTGCTACGCTATATACTACGGGAACCTGGTGCGTCGCAACATCCCTTTTCGAGTGGAGGTACCCCATGGCTGATGAATCGTCACCCAAGACCGCCGGGGCCGTGAGCCTCAGCGAAGAGTCCAGAGAACGGTCGGTCCAGCTGCCGCTCTACCACGGCAGCCTGGGCCCGAACGTCATCGACATCCGCAAGCTCTATCAAGAGACCGGATATTTCACCTTCGACCCCGGTTTCACCTCCACCGCGAGCTGCGAGTCCAAGATCACCTACATCGACGGCGACAAGGGTGAGCTGTTCTATCGCGGCTATCCCATAGAGGAGTTGGCGGAGCAGGCCGGGTTCCTGGAGGTGTGTTACCTCCTGCTCTACGGGGAGCTACCGAACGCCGCGCAAAAGGTCGAGTTCGAGCGCATCATCACTCATCACACCATGCTGCACGAGCAGATCCTGGTCTTCTATCGGGGATTTCGCCGTGATGCGCATCCCATGGCCGTGATGTGCGGCGTGGTCGGCGCCATGAGCGCCTTTTATCACGACAGCACCGACATCGAGGACCCCGAGCAACGGCACATCGCCTCCCACCGGCTCATCGCCAAAGTGCCGACCATCGCCGCCATGGCCTACAAGTATTCGGTCGGCCAGCCCTTCGTGTATCCGCGCAACGATCTAGGTTTCGTCGAGAACTTCCTGCACATGATGTTCGCGGTGCCGTGCGAGACCTACCGTCCGAGCCCCGCGCAGGCGCGGGCCATGGAGCGCATCTTCATTCTGCACGCCGATCACGAACAGAACGCCTCGACCTCGACTGTCAGGACCGCCGGCTCGAGCGGAGCCAACCCTTTCGCCTGCATCGCCGCCGGGATCGCCTCGCTATGGGGACCGGCGCACGGCGGCGCCAATGAAGCGGTGCTCAAGATGCTCGCGGAGATCGATACCAAGGCTCGCATCCCCGAGTTCATCAAACGGGCCAAGGACAAGGCCGACCCCTTCAAGCTCATGGGCTTCGGCCACCGCGTCTACAAGAACTACGACCCCCGCGCCGCGGTCTTGCGCGCGTCCTGCCACGAGGTCCTGGAAGAGCTGGGCGTGGCCCACGAGCCACTCCTCGAGATCGCGCTGGAGCTGGAACGCATCGCGCTGGAGGACGAGTATTTCATCGAGCGCAAGCTATTCCCCAACGTGGATTTCTATTCCGGGATCATCTTGAGGGCCATGGGACTGCCGACCGGCATGTTCACGGTCCTGTTCGCGGTCGCCCGCACCGTCGGTTGGATCGCACAGTGGAGGGAGATGATCGAGGATCCGACCCAGAAGATCAGCCGGCCGCGCCAGCTCTACACCGGCCATACGCGCCGTCCCTTCGTACCGGTCGGCTCGCGGTGATCGGGGCGGGGACCCGCATCAAGGATCCGGGCGCCGCCGCGACGGTAGGGGCGCACGGAAGTGCGCCCCGGGGCACCTCGCGGCGAAATGAGCAACCACGACACCTTCGTAAGCGCGACTTCGACACACTGCTCGCTGAGCTAAGCGCGAGCGACGAATGGACCTACGTAGAGCGCGCGGGATCGACATTCGCCTGGTTCAGGTCGGTTGAGGTCATCGACAGGCGCGTTTCCAGCCACGGCCACTGGCCCGATCGGAAGATCACCTGGCTGACTCGGATCCATGTAACACCCTCCTCCTGTGTCCGAGGCGGCGCCCGCCAACGACGCCGGGAATATTTCACACCTTCCTCGTGAACTACGTCACAGTGACCGGCGCCCGGTCTCGCTAATTTGGCGTCCTTTCCAGCCTCGGTTCTGCCCTCGTTCGACGCACATAAGAACAGGGCCACGGCAGGAAGCAATCCGGCCTCGGTTTGGCCCCTGGGCCGGCAGTTACGTCAAATCAGTGGAATGGCTCATGAAAAAGCTGATAGCTCTATTGACCACAACGATGTGGGTATCGGTCATCATTGCCGTCGTGTCTCTTCCTAGGATGCTCGCCGGCCTTTTTCCATTGTCCTCGTCCGGCGTTGCCGGCGACCCGGTGAGTGAGGCCGTGGAGCGCCCCGGCGCCGTACCCACCTCACGAGAACGGGGGATCGCCGCGCCGCACGCCCTCGACGAGCGGCGAGAAGAAGCGAAGTCATCCGATCATCTCTTGGCTGCGCCGAGCGGCCCATCGATTCGCGGGTAGCCCGGTGGGCTGCAGGCCATGCCTGGCGGCACAGGTCCGTTGGTGGCGATCACCCGTCCATAGAAATTCGGGCCAGGGGTCCGGGATCCCGACCGTCTGGGGCTTTGCGCCCGCTATAGGAGCTTGAGGTCCAGACTCCGCTGCACCAGCCACAGGGCCGCCACGAACATGATCGCGAGCGAGCCGCCTTGGAACACCATCCGCGCATATAACGTCGTGCGGCGCGCGCCGTAGGCCAGCGGGAGGAAGGCCGCGACGATCGCCAGTTGGCCGCACTCCACCCCCAGGTTAAAGGCCACGAGCGCCAAGGCCAGGGAACCCCGGGGCAACCCGAGATCGAGGAGCACGCTCGCGAACCCGAGACCGTGCACGAGCCCGAACCCGAAGGCCACTAGCCAGCGGCGCGCCGTCACCAGCGGATAGAGGTTGTTGAGCGCGGCCAGCAACACCGAGGCGGCGATGGCCGACTCTACCAAACGGGCCGGGAGGGCGATCACCCTGAGTACGGCGAGGCTCAAGGTCACCGAGTGCGCCAGGGTGAAGGCCGTCACCACCTTGACGACCTCTGTGAGCGCCGGGCGGAATCCCGGCACGGGGACCCAGTGTCCGCCGCTGCGCCACAAGACGGCGGGAAGCAGGAGGCTCAGAAGAAACAGGATGTGGTCGTAGCCGATCCAGATGTGCCATACCCCCTCTCGGCCATAGTCCAGGAACTCCGCGAGCCGGGAGGGGGCGCCGAGGACCAGCGTGTGCTCGCGGTGATCGGTCGCAAAGATCCCGATCTGCGTCTGTCCCTCGTGTTCCGCGCGCCACAGCCCCCGGTGCTGCGCATCCAGATCGAAGAACAGGTCGTAGTGCAGGACCAGCCCCGGCGTTCGAGCGGCACACCGTGCCGAGAACCGCAAGACCGCGTAGCTGCCGTCCGTATGGCGATCCACCAGTTGCTCCTCAGCCTCAGCGGCACAGGGCTGGCCTCCCGACGACACCCGCAGATGTCCCAGCGCATAGGCCGCGATGGCATCATGGCGTCCCTTGAGCTCACCCCAGGTGATGGCCCCATCGCCATCCGCATCCAGCCCGATCGCATAGTCGAGGTCGCGCAATGCGATGTCCCATTGTCCGGACACGACCTGGTCCCGTACCGTGAAACTGAGGTAGCTGTCGCTCGGTTTGTGGGCCATGGCGGGCGTGCTCCAAAACCACACGATCAGTAAGGCCAGAATGGGCATCGACTCAGCGCTTGGCTTGCAGCTCGTTCGCGAGCCGGCGCAGGGCGGCGTCCTCGAGTTTCGTCCGCTCCAGCATCTCCAAGGCCGGTCGCGCCGCCTCGGGCTGCGCCGACGCGAGGGCCGCTTCGAGCAGGATGCGCGCATCCCGTGGCTCGCGCTGCACGGCCCAATTCGCCTGGGCGAGGGGGAGCGCCGCTTCGGGTTGATCGCGGAGGTGCAGGAGGAACCGGGCCTCCTCCCCCTGGTGCAGGGAATCCCCGCGCTGCCGGCTCGCCGCAAAACGCGCCTGCAATTCTTCGATGTGCGCCCCCTTCCCAGGCGCTCCGATCTCGCGCTCGGCCAGGGTCAGGCGCAGGAGCAGCCCATCGACCCGCGTCTCTTCGCGGAGTAACGCGACCACTTCTCCCGCGCGCCCTTGGTCTAGGAGGAAATCCGCGTACGCCCCCAGGAGATAGGCATCGTGGGGGCCTAGCCTCCGCGCCTCCTGGAAATGGCCCTCGGCGCGCCCCCAGTCTCCCAAACGTTCGGCGGTCTTGCCGAGCAGCGTCTCGATCCGCACCCGCTCAGGCTCGGTGGCCCCTTGTGACTGCGCCTTCGCCAGAACGAGCAGATCATAGCCACCCTTGGCCTGACCGGAGAGGCTCGCCACGCTGCCCATGCAGCTGAACGCCAGAAAACCCCGGCGCAGCCGCGCGAGGGCCTCGCAGGCGCGCAGTGCGGCCTGATAGTCGGCGCGGACGATCAGCACGACCGCTTGCATGAGCCAGGCTTGGGGATTGCCTGGATCCTTCTCCAGCAGTCGGGACAGGTCCTCTAGGGCCGGGTCGAATTCATGTCGGCTCTGGCGGATCGCGGCCCGCAGGAGCAGGACCTCCGGGGGCGGATCCGTAAGCCCCCACCAAGGGCTCAGGGCGGCCTGGGCATAGCCGTAGTAACGGGGGTCCGCCTGGATCTGGCCGAGCTCGACGTACCGGCCGGCCAACGCCACCGCCAGCGTCACATTGCTCGGCTCGCGTGCGAGTTGGTCACGCAGGCCACGCAACTCGCCCGGGCTACCCCCTAGGCTCGTGGGCAGCCGTTCCAGGACGACCGAGTCGTTCTCGGGGATGAAGGGCGTCGCCAGCGCGACGTGAGGCGCCAGAATGGCCATCCCCGCGAACCACCATGTCCGTCTCGCCGGCTTCGTCACCGAACGCGGTCTCTGGTACCGCGCGCATAGAAAAATGGCGAAAGGCAGGAAGGAGCGGCCGGCGCACGTCGACCGCGAGACAGACCACCGCGACTCGCCCGACCCCTCCCAACAGCGGGCCCACCACGGAACCGGCCGACCGGCACGGGAACGAAGACTACCACACAGCTTAATCGCTGTAGGGCGCCTTTCGTATCCGAACAAGACCGGTCCTCGGATGGATAGATAGGGCCTGGTGTGCCCCGGACCCCGGTGGCGGGTCCCGGGGCCGGAGCACCGGTGTTTCAGAGGCCCGGCTTGAGTGCCTCGACGAAGTGGCGGTATCGCCTTATGCGCCGGTGCCGTCCCATCGAGAAGGCGGCCCGCGCCGCCGAGCGGCGCGGGCTTCCGGCCTAATTGCGGGTCCGATCGTCCTCGCCCGCAGGGCCGGGCGTGAACGGCTGATGTGTCGGCGGGAAGAACGGGAACACGTCGCGCGACGGTTGCTCGTTGGGTCCGGTGCTGGTCCCCGTGGTGATGGCACCGTTGGTGACGACGGTAAGGACGGTGTCGATCACGTCATCCCCCAATCGGCGCCCGTTCGGGAACGCCGCCGCGGCGTTATCGCCCCCGCCCAAACCGGTGTTCGGTATCCCGAGGTTCACGCGCAGGAAATCGCCTCTCGTCACGGCCAGGGACGCGAGCAGGTCGATATTGGCTTGGTTGGTCCCGAGTGCCCTGAGCGTCGCCACGATGGAATCCGCAAACCGACCATTGGCGTCGTCCTCGGTGGTGGACAGGTTATGTGCGTCCTTGCGCGGGAATGGGATCAGCGCCACATTGACCGCCGGGTTGCCCGCGCGGTCCAGCTGCCGATCGGGTCTACCCGGGCGATTAGGCCTATTGGGGTTGATGAAGAAGCCCCTGGCCGTGGCGTTCAGACCGACGGTGTTACCGCTTGGATTCCCGACCAGCGACGCCGGGAACCGCAGGGCGATCGCGAGGTTGTTGTAGCCGGCGAAGGTATCCCGCCCACGCTGCAACAGGGTCGCATTGGGGTTGCCGCCCAATACCGAGGCGACGAAACGGCTAAAGGCCGGGATGTCGAAGGTGAAGGTGTCGTCCACCTCGCCGGCGAAAAAGTCGACGACTCCAAATCGGGTGGCCACCGGGGTCACGACCGGAGTCGGCGAGGTGCCGGTCAGATTCGAAGCGGTTGTGGGAGCCCGGAACCTCGCTAACCGCCGACCATTGCGCCGCTCGACGGTGATGGTAGCAATCTGAGGCGTGGTCCCCGAGGTGACCTTCCGTGAGAATCGGACGGAAATGAAGCGGTCAGGCCTCGCATCGCCCGTGGTTTCCAGTTCGAATCGGTAGGTGAGCAAAGGGTCGAACACGGAGAAATTAACGGCTTCCCCGGCGGGGATAAACCCTTGCAGGGTCATGGCGATGACGAGCCTGGTGTTGTCGTTGGGATCGAGGAACAGGAAGGCGTCCCCGATGTCGGCATTGGGCACCGATCCCGACACAAACGGCGCGTCGCCATGGTCGGCGGCCATGGTGGGCGGCAGGCCCGTGAGGAAGGTGACGCCCGCCATGGCCGCGGCGAGCGTTGTTTTCAGCAGACGGCTAGTGCAAGCACTCATGGTCATAGTCCTCTTTTTATCGTTGCTTCGATACCGACCACGATCACGAGTCACCCCCTTGGTCTCCCCTCTCCGTCCGGGAGCGGGTCAGGGTGAGGAGACCATAAAGAGCGATTCGTGATCGCGCCTGGTACCACATACCTCGGTCAATCTCTACCGGACAGGGGTCTCTGGGCCGGCCCCCAACCCCGCCGAACGACGCGCCCACCTCAGGACGGGCCGACCAGCGCGGAAACGAAGACTAGCACAAAGCGATCGCAGGAGATCGCCTTTCTACTTTACGTATACGCAAACAGCCAGCCGGTTCTAGGATGTGAGGGGGCCTGGAGGATCCCGGGCCTCCGGTTTCGGGCCCCGGGGCCGGAGCACCGGTGTTTCAGAGGCCCGCCTTCAGCGCCTCCACGAAGCGATGGGCGTCCTCGAAGCGGTTGTAGAGCGGCACCGGGGCGACGCGCATCACATCGGGCTCGCGCCAGTCACAGGTGATACCGGCGGCCGTGATGCGTTCGAAGAGCCCTCTGCCATCGGTGGTCTTGATGCGCAGCGAGAGCTGGCAGCCGCGCCGGGCGGGATCGCTCGGTGTCAGGATCTCGAGGTGCTCGGGGAGCTCGCGGCGTAGGAGCGATCCGAGAAAACCCGCGAGCCGCTCGGACTTGGCCCTGAGCGGGACCGTGCCGCCGGCTTCGCCGAATGGGTCGAAACTCGGGACCCATCACGAAGCGCAAGCTTGTCATGGCATAGGAGAGCTGTTAGCAACAAATAGAACTGTCCGGGGTAGTAGCAAATAGATTGTCCGCTTTCGATGGGGCGGGTGGCGCCTGTCCGGGCCCACAGCCGCCATACCACCGAAGCGGACACCGGTCGACCAAAGCGTTGCGCCAGCGCTGCCCGGATCGATGACAGGACCAGCAGTCCCGTCTCCTTGGCCTGCTCGGCCCCACCGGGGCCAAGAACTCCAGGCCGGTGTTTGCCCATCGCCCAGGGACATCTGTTCCACCCCCACCCGGCGCGGTGCGTACACCAGAAAACACCTTGAACGGTCCGGGGACATGGGTAACACTTTTGGCCTGCACGGGCGGTTGGGCGTGGGTAGCATGGAAGACCAACTCGCTCGGCATGTTCCGGCGAAGATGGCGGCCAAGGTCGCGCTAGCTCCATCAGGCGTCACGTTCCGTGTGACGTCGGAATCAGCCGCCGGGTTCGCCAGTCTGGAGCGCTCGCTCTTGGTCGAGGACACCGCCTTCCTCCGTGTCGTGAGCGTACACCCTGGTGCGTTGAACGAGCCGGCAGCGTGCGACCAAGCCCTCGGTTTCTTTAGGGCCGCTGCGGAGGCGCTGAGGTTGCGTGTACGTGAGGAACAAGCAGATGCTGGCAGCCGAATCGCCTCGTAACTTAACTTGGAGTGGGGTCGGCAGATCGGCCGACAGGTGGAGGAGCTTGGTCCACTCCGCAGGTAAGCGCTCCTTCAGAGCCCAACACGAGTAAGTTCTGGTTTCGTGGGCGGAACACTCGGCTCTCTGGCACCGACTACTTCCTCCAGCGAGCTTCCCGCTGTGCCGGGGAGCCGGCGCGTAACGCATCAGGACGTGGCCAGCATGGTCAGCGCTTCGCGTGAGGTGGTGAGCTGGAAGATGCGAGACCGCGAGTTCGGGGGCTATCTGGAATGGCGCGGGGACGAGGTCCGTCGCCGATCCCCGGGGAAGCCGCCACGGTCACCACTCATCGATCTATACGAGCGTCGGCTGAGCGAACTGCGCGAAGACCTGCGCAGCCTCAAAAGCCCGCGCATCGCGAACGCCGCTGCGACGAACCGCGCGCTTCCGGGTGCCATGGTGGGCGAGAGCTGGCTTGGTGCCCGGCTGCTCACCCGACTTGCTGAACTAACTTTCATGATTCGATGACGCAGCGCCCTTGATTATGAAAGACACTACGAGGGTGTGCCGTCGCTCTAGGGCTGAGATCGCGAAAGTTTTTGATGGCATCCGACCGCGAAACTAACTCGA
>JBOIDR010000022.1:0-42210 GCA_050740695.1 Gammaproteobacteria bacterium
GATCAAGGTCAGCGACGAGGAGCTGGCTGCGGTCAATCTGAAACGGGCCGAGTTCCACGGCGATTGGAACTATGCCATCCTGCCAATGCGGAAGAAAACATAGTCACCTTATTATGACGCGGGTACTTAGCTAACCCGGAACCCATCCCAGAACCACTTCACGCGGACAACGCACCCACATAACCTCGGGGCCTTCTGTTGAAGCACGATCTTCATCTTGAGCGTCGTAGGCAAGCGGGACTTTAACACCGAGGCCATCCCGGCCTCATAATCCTGAAGCCGACGCCAATAGTCCGCTTGCGGCTCCAGTGCGCGCGACACTTCGGTCTCTTCCATATTGAAGCGACTAGCATAGGCAACCATGCAACCGATCACTTTCTCCATCCGCCGGCATCTGAACGTCACCATCTCCCTGGAAAAATTGAGAGCTCCACCATACGTCTGATGGCCATGCTGGCGGTATAAATACACGGGAGACGGAACGACAAGGATATCTTCGGCCCATCGCGCAACCGCCGCAGCCATCCATACGTCCTCGAACGGAAGCTCCGTGGGCAACGGAAATATCCTATCGCAGAGACCCCGCGACAGGCACCAGCTCCAGCGTGGAACCGATACAAGATTCCCAAACGCCTCATCGCGCTTTTCGAACGACGGTGGCCTATAGATCGCTATTGGCGTGAGCTGCTCGTCTACGATCCTGCCGCCATGTGCCTCGGCCCAGCGCCCGGTTCCACCGTGCTCCCAAGCCTGTGTAAGGCCGAACCATGTGCACTCCAACACATCGTCTGCATCGATGAACTTAATACACCGCCCGCGCGACAATGAGTAACCATAATTTAAGGCCGATACTTTTCCTAACCCCGGGTTTGTTGCATAGCTAATAATACCAACCGGATCCATAATATTTTCAAGGGCCGCGTCGAGATCGTCAGACGAGCCATCGTCGACCAGTATGACCTCGATGGATTTGCCAAACTCTACAATCTCAGGCTTCGAGATCCATGACAATGCGTCCCCAATGAATGGCGCCGCATTCTTGATTGGCATCACAAACGAGACCTTTATGTTACCCATTATTTCGCGCGATAAAAGATGCGTATATATGGCGCGACAAAGTTCGACAACGCCGAAAAGCCGTTGAAATACGTGACGCACATGCGCCACCAGCCTCTAACGGGATATCCTTTTGGCCCAAATGCACCGCGGGCCCTGTCCATAAATCGTTCTCGGTATTCCCACGTCGCCGCGCGAGCATTCCCATCACAATGCCCAACAATCGAAGAAGAGGAGATATTTACGCCGCCCAATGCGACATTTCTCAATCCGTACTCGACATCTCCAATGGTATGTCGGAGGAGGGGATCATTTGGTCCCAGCCTAAGATATATATCCCGTGGAATCAAAACAAGGTTGCCATTGAATGCGTCTACCCTGACGCCACAAGGAGCGCGCTCCAGGGCGAGCCGCCATCCAGGCTTCCGGGTGTATCCACCATACGATATTTCTCCATTTGTGCTCGCAAATGTTCCAGCGACTATGCAGGGTTGAGAAGGAATGGCCTTTGAATCATCCAGCATGGATTTTATGGCGCTAGGAAACAATGTAACGTCATCATTGGCCCAAAGGATATAATCCGGCTTGTCCTCAATGGCTCTGGTCATCGCCAGGTACATAGCCCCACCCCAATAGAGGCTCCCGTCGCCATGCACGACTGCGACATTTGGGAGCGTGTCCAGCAACTCCGCGGTTCCGTCGGTACTGCCGTCGTCGCACACGTACACTCGCAGTATGAATTCTCGGTCGAGGCCCTGCTGGGCTGGCAGGGTATCTAGGAAGGCACGAGTGGCCCGGATTCGGTTTCTGGTTGCAACGACGACGGCGATCAGCATGATGATGCCACCAACAAGGCTAAAGGTGTAGTGCTGGGATAACGATCGATGGGACCCTATGGCGAAGCCGCGCTGTCATAACGCTCGTGGCCGGATGCAGGCTCCAGCCGATTGATTCTATCAATCATTGGAGCGTTTCGCGGAGCTTAGGAACTGAGTGAGCGAACACCTTTCGAGGAGTTCGAGTCGACCACCACTGGTGCAATTGACCAGCGTGCGCCCGGCCAATCGAAATTGTTCGGCCGCAAGGGCATAGAAGTATTCGCTGGCCGTGAGATCGGGCAATTGCCAGACCTGACCGGCCGAGAAATACCGCGGATCGAAGTGACTTCGGTCAGGCCCGTCGGCGATCACGGTGGTATTCGCCGGCCCCTGCACGGCGAACGTGTGATCGCAACCGACAAGGGCGACACGTTGAAATCCCATATGAAAAGCGAGCTGCATCGCCACAAATGTCACCGTACTTCCTTGACATATGCTCACCCTGCAATCTCGGGCAAACTTGGGTATAGCGGAACTGTGTAGCAAGGTAACGTTTGGGCGAGCTTTGACGAATCGTCGCGCCGCGAAATCGATGAATAATGGTATATCGGTCGTGTTAAAGAAGTCGGCGTTCTGTTGAATCACGAGCTCGTTGATGGAAACGATCGATGTGGGCCGGAATGCGTTTCTATCGAATATGAGATTGATCTTATTGAGACCGAACGTAAAGATCCCGTGTAAGGATTCGAGATCCACGGAATGCAAGGACGGTCCGTTGCAGAGTATAATCGCGGACCGGCCCTTATGACTGTCGATGATGGATCGGAGACGGGACCGTGATACCCAGGCAGAGGGGTGGAGGTCCCACACGAGACGTTTGAGAATGAGTGCCAAGCCGGTTCGGTAGGGGTTGATGGTCGGCGTACCGGGGCGTGCTGCAGATCTGTTGTCAATCATGGACGGCTAATGTCATCGATTGGATCATTCGAAAGACCGCCCGGTTCCGGAATGTGCTGGGGAGGATCACAGGGGCGAGGATCGGAGCCGACGGAGAGCGGCGCGGAGACTCGCCGAGGCATCGGGATGATGAGCGTCGAGATAGGCCACGAGCCCGGCCCGGGCCCGGTTCGTCAATGCCCTGGCCCAGCGCTTGAGCTTCGTCACCCCGCGCTGAACCTTCGGCACGGATCGCTGAAAGGTCAGGCCCAGCCATGGGATCGATCGAGTCGGGGAGAGACTCTCGATTGCCCTGCGCGCGGCTTGCGCGAGGGCCTCCGCGTCGGCTGTGTCTCTCGTCGCGATGCAATAACCCCAGGCCCGTGGGCTGCCGAGGTGGCACGGGTAGGGCACGAGCCGCCGCCACCGCCGCAGCCCCGCTTTCATAAATTTTGGCCCGAAGTGCCTGAAGCGCGTCGGCGGGTGCCATTCGCTGATCCAGATCCGATAGCCCTGTGCGACGAGCAAGCGCGTCAGGTCGTGCAGGGTATGGCCGGTCCGCCGCGCCTCCTCTTCGTCGAAGCCGCACATCACGAACCGCGGCCGGTGCTCTGCCCATGGGACGTCTTGCAGGATCCCGAGGTCGGGGCCGTCCACCATGAGGAGATCCAGGCGGGAGAGCCCGCGTTCCTCGATGAGCTCCCGTACCGTCGTAGGCGCGATGTGTTCCGCCCCCTTTATGTTATTAGATCCGCGATCCGGCTCCGGGCGGGCACGGGGGCCCGCCCCTACCGCGGTGGTGGGGTCCGGCGGCAATGTGTGTACCGTGAAACCGCCCGTCACGAACGGCGCGAGCGTGTCGTGGGCGCGGGCCCCCACGGCCATCACGATCCCTCCCTCGGTCTGGGATAGCACCTCGGCCACGAGCGTCCTCTCGTTGATGGTGAGGCGGGCTCGACGCGCATGGCACCCGCAGAGACCCGCATCGTCGGAACCCTTGGGCTTGACGCCGGGCGCGAAACCATGTTGGCTCGCTGCCTCCGAAAGGCTCGCGTGTAGCCGTTCTCGGACCGCCTTCGCCGGGTGCCGCTCGAAGGCGAAGGCCCGGCCGCGGGCGCCCAGGCTCCGGCCATAGTCCGGGTCGCCCGTGAAGCGCCGCAGCGCGGTTTCCAAGAGCGCCGGATCGCGCGTCGTCACCATTTCGGCCACACGGTGCTCGGCGAGGTAGGCGACCGTGGCGATGGAGATCGGCCCATAGGCCATGACCGGTACCCCGGAGGCCAGACATTCAGGCATCTTGTTGGCCATCGAGTAACGCACATAGGCGATGCTCCGCGAGTCGAAGTTGTACGCGATGAGCAGGAGGTGGCAACCGATCAGGAGCCTCCGGTAGCCCTCCTCCGATATCCCCGCCTCGTGCACCGAGACGCCCCGGGATCTCCCGAAGACCGCGTCGGCCTTGGTTTTCCAGGTGCGTACCGTGTGGACCTCGAGCCGCACCCCGAGCTCTTCGTGCAGCTTATCCACGACCTCGGCGACGTCCGTGAGGCTCCGCAGCCCCATGTCGTCGGCCAGCCCCCCGACGTAGCGCATCAACAAGGGCTCGGTGGCGGCACGCCGCGTCGCACGCTCGCCATCGAGCGCCTGCCACACCGCCGGCTCGACGACGTTGGCGATGGCCCGAAACCGGAGCCCGTAACGGGTCTCGAAGGCCGAAGACATCGCCTCAGAGATGCTCAGGCGCACCGCGCTTCGCTCGAGCAACCGGGGGAGCCGTCGCGTCAAGCGGTCGTTGCCGAACGCTCCGCGCGCGCCGGCGCGGGCCGGCCAGTCGTCCATCAGGTGAGTGCAGAGGGGCACCCCGAGCGCGTCGATGGCGCGTAGCGCGAACTCGTGGAAATAGTGAGGGTGATCATGAGGCCGGAAATAGACGACGTCGGGATCGAAGGACCGGCACCAGGCGACGGCCTCCGCGGGATCACTGGGGTCATCGAGCGCCGCGGGTACCGCGTCGCCGCGGTACAGCCCGAAGCGCCCGTGCCCGGCCGCAAATACCTGGGCCAGGCGGCCCAGTGGCCACCCCGTAAATAAGGTCTTCTTGATCTGCCCCGTGGCGGAGCTCGACCCGAGGCAGGTCATGTCCAGGATCAGGACCCGAGGGAAGAGGGACATGGTCCCCGCGCCGTCCGGCCGAAACAGCGATTCATAGTCGACCCGCTCGAAGACCTCGAGCTTTCCGCCTATCGTGGCGTTGCGGATCCTGACCCCACGAGCCTCCGTCACGCGCCGCGCCTCCTCGTAAGCCGCGACCATCTTGTCCACCTGGGGATCATGCCAGCGATAACCCTTTCCGAAATAATCCGGATGGAAGTGGTTGGGGTCGTCCCCCTGCATGTCGAGGACCGCCACCCCATAGTGATCGTGTCGCTCCACGGTCTTCGGGATCTCATAGCTCGCATCCACCCCGACCAGATAGATCTCCGGAAAGCCGAGATAAAACGCGAGCTGCATGCACGTGAAGGTCACCGTGCAGCCGGTGTAAGTGATCCGGCTCGCGTCGGTCGAGAACTCGAAGCCCGTCGGGCTCGGGCGCGGCCTGTGGTTGAAGAAGAGGGTATCCGGCCCTTCATCGAGGCAATAGGCGAGATGGAACGGGAACAGCTTGAGCGGCCCTTTGATCGCGTTGATCTCTTGGGCCCGGTCCTCCGCCACCAGGTGGTCTTCGACGACGTAGAAGGTCGGGCTGAAACCCATCTCGTCGAACTTCAAGAACAGACCGTTCACCCCGAAGGTGACCTCATCGCAGAGCTTCGTGAGATCCGTGCGATTGAGGCTCGGGCCGTTGCCGATGATGAAGCAGCGCCCCTTCCCGGCGTATTGCCGACGCAGCTCCCGTAGCCGAGGCGCGTACTCGCGTTTCCACCACCATTCGTAGATCGCGCGCACCCGCTTCAAGCCGGCCACGCGCTCTGCTACGGGAACGGCCTCGGTCGGGAGGAAGATCCCGCCTCTCAGCGGCAACTCCTCGATGAGTCGCCGTTCCTCGATCTGGAGAAGAGTCGCTCGATCGCCCTTCTTCGGCTTCATCACGGGCCGCGCCTCGGGCCCCTGCCGCATTTCTCACCGCCGCCGGTCGCTGCGTGGACCTGAGTGGACACGCCATCGCCCTGGGCAGTCCGCACTGCATCACGAGGCGCCACCGCATCCGCGACGTCGGTCCCTTTATCGATACGGGCTCCATCGACACCGGTCCCGTCATTGGCAGCGTGACCCCTCACGGGCTCGACCTTGGGCCTCCTGCGCGTACGACGACGGGGTTCGAAGGCGTCCCAGTAGGCCATGACGACCTCCTCCGCCGGTCCCACAGCGCGCGTGCAGCCATCCTCGAGCCACACCGCGCGGTCGCAGAACTCCAGCAAGGTCTCCGCGCTATGGGAGACCAGGACCACGGTCTTGTCGGAGCGGATCTTCTCCGTCATGACCGCGGTGGACTTCTCGCGGAACTGCGCATCGCCAACCCCGAGGACCTCATCGATGAGCAGAATGTCCGGGTCGAGCTGAAACGCGACCGCGAAGCCCAACCGTGCCCGCATGCCCGCCGAGTACTCGGAGATGGGCTCATCGAAGAAATCGCCGAGCTCGGCGAACTCGGCGATGGCCTCGATCCGCTCGGCGATCCGGGGCCGCGTCAATCCGAGCATCATGCCGCTCAGCATGGCGTTCTCCCGTCCGGTCAGGTAGGGCAGAAACCCGAGCTGCAAGGCCAGCAGGGTGGCGCTCAGGTGCTGACCGGATATCGAGCCCTTGTCCGGGCGCGTGATCCCGGCCAGGATCTTGAGCAAGGTGCTCTTGCCGCAGCCATTGCGACCGATGACGCCGAGGGACTCGCCCCGGTAGAGGTCGAACGATATGTCCTTGAGCGCCCAGAATCGCCGGCGCCTGAAGAAGCCCTTACGCAACCAATACGAGGCGCCGACATGGCGCAAGGACAGGACCGGCTTCGCTCCCGGCCCCATTCAGTCCACCACCTTCGGATAGACTCGGTCGTAACGCGTCAGGAGATAGATCGCCGGGACCACGATCGTGCAGGAGAGCAGCGCCACCAGGCCCAGGGCGCCGAAGTCCGGCCATCTCTGATGAATCAAGACCTCCCGGTAGCTCTCGATGAGATTGGCCATGGGATTGAGGTAGAACCACGGCCTGATCCCCTCGGGGAGGTGCTCGGCCGGGAAGAACACTCCCGAGAGGAACATGAGCATGCGCAGCCCGTAATCGACGAAGTTCCTGAGATCGGGGATGAAGGGGATGAGCGCTGCCAGGAGATAGGCAAGGCTGCCCGAAAACAGGAATTGGACCGCGACGATGACGACGAGGGCCGTGTAAGGCGGCGAGAAACTGAGGCCATAGACGATGCAGAACACGATGAGGAGCAAGAGCACGACCACGAAGTGCAGGAACGCGATGAGGATCGCCACGGTGGGAAAGACCAGCTTGGGGATGTAGACCTGGCTGATGAGCGATGCCGCCGCGCGCACGGTGTTGGCGCCCTTGGAAAGCGTCGCGGCGAACCACTGCCACACCGCCACCCCGACCAGGAGGAACGGGATGAAATCGTGGGTCTTGGTCTGCAGGAACAGTCCGAACACGACATAGTACGTCGCCATCACGACCAAGGGGTCGATTAACCACCACACGTAGCCGATGTAGGTGCGCGCCGTTTCCGCGCGCATGTCGGCGTAGGTCTTGTACAGGATCAGATCGAAATAATGCTTGTCACGCATGATCGGGCCGGCAACGCGCACAGATTACCATGTCGTGCACGAGGTTATTCCCTCCCCCTGGCAGGGGGAGGGCGAGGGTGGGGGTTGAGCGCCGCATAGTTCTGAGAGACTCAACCCCCATCCTAACCTTCGCCCTTCCAGGGGAAAGGGATGGAAAAGAGCGTACAATTCTCTCAGAGCGGGTCATGCAGCCTGTTCGAGATGCCGCCATCGACCCGTAATACCGCGCCGTTGATGAAGCCCGCCCCGGGCGAGGCGAGGAACAGCGCGCACTCTGCGATCTCTTCCGGCTGCCCGATGCGCCCCACGGGGTGCATCTCGGCCAGTTGCCGGCGCGCCTCGTCGCGGCCCGCGAAGCCGGCCTCGAGCATCGGGGTTGCGAAGGCGGCCGGCGCGATGGCGTTGACCCGTATGCGGGTCCCGAGCTCGGTGGCCATGCTGCGTGTCATACCTTCCAAGGCCGCCTTGCTGGTCGCATAGCAGCAGAAGCCCGGTTTCGTCACCTTTGCGTGGACGCTGGTGATGTTGATGACCGATCCCCGCGCCCGCATGAGCTCGGGCAGGAGTCCCTGGGTGAGCAGGAAGGGCGCGAGCAGGTTGACACAGAGGCCCCTCTGCCAATCCGCGATCGACAAGGCTTCGACCGGCCCGAGCACCTGACACGCGGCGTTGTTGACGAGTACCGCAAGGAACCCCTCTTGTTTGGTCATGGTCGAAAGCGGCCCACGGATGCGCTCGAGCACGCTCGCCAATCCTTCCGGAGACGCGCACAGGGCCTCGAGATCGGCCTCCACAAAGGCCTCGCAGCGGGCCGCGCCATGCATCCGATCGAGCCCCACGCGATCGAGCCCGATGACCCGATAGCCGGACTCTCCGAAGCGACGGCACAGGGCCTGACCCAGCCCCCCGGCCGCGCCGGTGATGAGGGCGACCTGGGCCACCGAGCTAGCCGGATTTCTCACCAAGGGGGGAGCCCCAGGAGCTCGCAGAGGAGCCGGATGGCGCGCTCGCTCGTGCGTCGTACCGCCTCGGCCGTGTTGGAGGCGTTGTGCGATCCGAAGACGCAGCGCGCGAGGCCCCGCAAGGGTGAGGACGCCGGCAGCGGCTCGAGCTCGAATACATCCAGCGCCGCGGCGTACACCCTGCCGCATACCAGGGCACGGTGGAGCGCTTCTTCGTCGATGAGCCCCCCACGCGCGACGTTGACGATGCGTACCCCGGGCTTGATCCTGGCGAGCATCCCCTCGTTCAGCATATGCCGGTTGTCCGCGTTCAGTGCGCAGGTAAAAGCCAGGAAATCACAGTCCTCGATCCCCGACGGCCAGCGCGCAAGGGCGACCTCCGGCAGCGCGCGATCGGGCTGGAATGCGGGGTCATAAGCGAGCACCGTCATCCCTGCGGCGCGCGCCCGGCGCGCGAGGTTCCTGCCGATGTCGCCGTAGCCCACGAGCCCCAAGAGCTTGCCTTCGAGCGAGATCCCCCGCGGCTTGGGCCAGGCGCCGCGGCGCACCTCGCGATCGATGAAAAAGGTCTCACGGGCGAGCCCGATGAGGTAGCCCATGGCCACATCGGCGACCTCCGATCCGAACATCTGGGGCGTGTTCGTCACCGGGAGGTCGAGCGCCCGCGCCGCCCTGAGGTCGACATTGTCCACCCCGATCCCCCATTTGACCGCGGCCCGCAGCCGCCCGGCCCGGCCGGCCTCGAAGACCCGGGCGGTGGCGGGATCGTCACCGATGATCCAGCCGTCGAAACGGGGCACGAGCGCGATCAGCTCGGTTTCTGGCACGCTCTGCACCACCTCCGGGCAGTAGACCCCCATGCCGCGCTGGACGAACCGCTCACGCAGCTCGTCCATCATCCCGAGCATGGGCGGGCAGGTGACGAGCACCGTGAGGCCTGCCGGGTCCTCTGCGCGTATCACCACGCGGTCGCCGACAGGCCAGATCTCCCCGTCCAGTCGCTCGTCGCGCCGCTGGCGGCGAGCGCCTCCGCGAGCCGCCAGTCATCGGGCTCATCGATGTCCACCGATTCGAGCCGCGGGGTCTCGAAGAGCAGCGGACGGTCCCCGATCCGCGCACCGGTGCGGGCGAAGCCCTCGGATGAGAAGACGTACAGGCACGAGTTCTCTTCGAACCAGGGCTCCAGGTCCTGGGTGCGCAGGAGGTTTTGCGGGTCATGGTTCACGGCCGAGCCATCGCCACGGTACAAGCGTGCCTGCAGGCGGTTGACGCTGAACAGGGAATCCGCTGTCCCGCCCCGGCATGCCGCCTGGTAGGCCGCTAGCGCCGAGAGCATGGTCGCCGGGCTCAGGAACGGGTTGGTGGTGTGGGTCATGAGATAGATCGGCGACACCACGGCACTCACATCATCCGCGATAATGTGGTTCATGCTGACGAGGTCGCCGCAGATCTCCGCACGCCGGTCCCGGATGAGCACCCGCTCCGAGCGTATCGCGGGGTCCGTTTCGAGTATGGCCCGGGCATCGGTGTTGATGACGATCGTGCCGATGGCCGGGATCGAGAGCAGCGCGTCCAGCATCCAGCGGAACAAGGGCCTGCCCCCCAGGAGGCGAAAGTTCTTGCCGCTCACGCGCTCGCTGTGCGCCTTCATGGGCAGGAGCGCGACCAGTCCCTGATCTGTACTGGTCACGGTCATAAATCTCTGGATTCTGATCCCTCACCCTACCCTCTCCCGGAGGGAGAGGGAAGAAAAGCGAGGGTCTCTCCCGGAGAGAGAGGGTACCGAAAAGTGCACTTCATGATCGTGCGCGATGTAGTATCGTGCGCTATCCACCAGGTTGTATCGCCTTGCGCTCGATCGCTCGCTCGTCCTGGCGGTAGGGCGCGCGCCGGGGATAGAAATAGCGTTCTTTGCGCTCTCTCGACAGCTTGCGGTGCTCGTGATTGCCGCGATAGGAGCCCAGGTACTGCATGAACCTGAACATCACGATCTCGCGGGCGGTGCGGAGAAAGCGCCGCTCCTGCAGGCTCCCGCCCATATCCAAGAGGACCCCGGCGAGGAAGTATCTCAGGAAATCGGTGAGGCTGATGTGTACGTCCGGCATGATCTTCTGGAGCGCGACGGCCTCGCGCTCATAACGGTTCCTGATCTCTGACCACGACTCATCGTGCAGATGGTACACGGCCGCGGGCGCCACATAGGCGATCTTGCGCCCGTCGGCGGCAAGCCGTCTGGCGAGGTCCATGTCCTCGAGCCCGGTCAGCTCCTCGTCGAAGGCATAGCGCTCCCAGACGTCGCGCTTGAGCGCCGCATTGGCGTTGTTGCAGAAAATTCCTTCTTGAGGGATGCGGCTCGCCTCCGGGAAGTACTTCTTGAAGAGCTGTCCCTCGCTGAAGCGGCCCTCCCCGTTGCCCATCTGCCGGCCATAGGCATAGTCCGCGGAGCCGTTCTCCAGCGGGGCGATGAGGTAGGCCAACCAGTCGCTCGCGACGGGCAGGCAATGGCCGCTCACGAATACCAGGTGCCGGCCGCGGGCGGCGGCGCAGCCGCGATTGAGCGAGCGCCCGAAGGTGAACTCCTCGCGCCCGATGTGCAGGATGCCGCAGCCCCCGGCGCGCGCGATGGCAAGCGTGTCGTCGGTGGACCCGGAGTCCACGACCAAGGTCTCGACCCGGCCGTCCTCGAAGCGCTGTGCCGCGATGCGCTCCAAGAGGGCGCCGAGGTGGCGGCCCTCGTTGTACGTCCTGATGACGATGCTGATGTCCATGGGCGGGCCCGGCTTATACCGCGGGCCCTTATACCGCCGGGGGGTGGATGGAAAGCGCGAACGGTGGGTTCAGGCGCCCGTACACCAGCTCGATCTCCTCGCGGAACACCGAGTTGGGGGCGAACATGTCCCAATGCATGGGCACCAGCGTCCGCACTCCGATCTCGGCCGCCATCGCGAAGGCCTCACGCACCGACATATTGCCGATGATCCCCCGGCGCTTGCGAAAGAAACTGCGCTCGTTCACCGGCAGGAAGGCGACATCGATAGGACCCAATCCCCGCAGCACGGCGAGGAGGTGCTCATGGGGCGAGGTGTCTCCGGCATGGTAGAAACGCCGTCCCCTCCACTCGAACACATAGCCGAGATAACGGTAGTGGCCTTCCTCGTCGACGTCCAGGCTCTCATGGGCGGCCGGCACGGGCGTCACGGCGAGCGCATCCGACAGCCTCATGGGCTCGCGATCGGCGATGACGACCCGATCGCGATCGATCCCCCATGCCCATAGGGCCTTGGCGACGTCGTTCGGGCACACGAAGCGGCAGTGCGCGGAGGCCTTTGCGAGCGGCAAGAGCGTATCTGGGTCGGCGTGGTCCTGATGGATATGGGTGATGCAGCAAACCCTCGCATCGGTCACGGCGCCCGGGGCCGCGGGTGCCGGCGTGAGGCGTCGGTGGTCCTCGCCTTCCAGGTGCTCCACGGAATCCGAGAGGTAGGGATCGACATAGACCACGCAGTCGCCGAAACCGAAGCGGTAGCCCGACTGCCCCAGCGGGGTAACCGGCAGTCGCTCCCCGTGGTCCATGTGCCCGCCGTCTATCTGCCCGTCGTCCATCTGCCGGCCCCGCGGTTCCCTCACTAGCAAGGTTCGGATGTCGAGACGATCGATTCAACAGGGCGCAGAAGGGACATGCCCAATCAAGGTGCCGCCACCGCTCTGGCTCCCGCCCAATCTCGTCCCGGAAGAAACGCCGGATCCAGCTCGAGGTGCGGAGGCCAGCTCGAGGCGATAGTGATAGCAAAGTGAGCACGCATCGGAAGTCGTGTCCCGCCGGGCGGGTCGTTCCCTAAAGACGCTCCTCCCGCGCCGCGGCAAAAAGTAGCCTACCGGCGGCCCTTTGTCAAAAGATGGCCTGGCTCGGCTGGAGACCCCGGGTCGGTTTCGAGGCGCTGGTCGCGGACATTGTCGAGGCGGATCTTCGGGAGGCCGAGCGCGACACCTGAAGGCCAGCGGCTATCCGGTCTATGCCGCATGATAGTCGGGCCGGCATGGCGCCCGGCGCCAAGGTCTTTGTCGCGGGGCATTGGGGGGCTCGGCGCTTGTACTCGCGACCGAGGCCTAACGCTGTGTGGATAGATGGCGTCGCATACGGAGCCGCTATTCGTGCGTTCGTATGTGGGCTAGCGTACAGACGCCTCTCTTTCGGGTCCTGTAACTTGAAAGCCAAGCACCGATACGTACAACGATTCCAGAAGACACACGCCTAATCGTCGGATTTCATCACCGATCTCTTGCAGAAGACGGTGCATACGGTGCGCAACGCCCGTTCCATAACGGCAAAGAGGCAGACGGGTTATTTCATCTTTCAGATCATCCTTCCGCTCGCGCTCGTGGTCGCCATGTCCTGGATCGTTTTCTGGATCGATCGCGCGAAGTTCGACACCCAGATCGGTATCGCGACGACCACTGTACTGACCCTGGTTGCTTATCGCTTCGTGGTGGGGGCCCTGGTGCCGAACGTCTCCTACCTCACACGCATGGATTATTTCCTCTTTGGATCCACGTTCCTCGTGTTCGCCGCACTGCTCCAGGCCGTCGTGACGGCCATTCTGGCAAAGGCGGAGAAGATCCATACGGCGCGACGGATTGACCTCTGGTGTCGTTGGCTCTGCGTCCCGTTCTTCGTTGCAGTCATGTGGCATGCCTTCGTTTTTTGATGGCGCGTGCAGACCCCCTTGAAGGTGAACCATGCTTAGGGATGGCGAATGCGTTGGCCGTCACGGAGGGGTCGCCCCGCGCTTGTAGCTTACACCGCGCACAGGGTACAGTAAGAACAGAACAACAAGGGTTTTCCCTGCATGCTGGAGCACTCCTGGACCACCGAGCGCATCCTGAGGCTTGCCGTCCTCGCCATCCTGGTCGTGGCCTGTCTTCGGATCGTGGCGCCTTTCATCGGGGCGCTGACCTGGGCGGGGATCATCGCGACCACGGTCTGGCCGGCCTTTTTGTGGATCGCGGGCCGGCTGGGTGGCCGGCCCAAGCTCGCGGCGACGCTGTTTACGCTGGCCCTTGCGGTGATCCTGGTGCTGCCCTTCGCGGTACTGGTTGTCTCCCTCGGGGATGCGGTGAGGCAGGTGGCGGCACTGCTCAAGGATCTGACGGCCGTGACCTTTCCCGAGCCCCCCGGCTGGCTCACGCAGATCCCTCTGTTGGGCAAGCTTTTGGACGACGCTTGGAGAGGGGCGATGACGGACGTCTCCGGGCTATTCAACGCCGCCCGGCCCGCCATCGAGACGGCCACGGTCTGGACCTTGGCGCAGGGTGCCCACCTGGGCCTGGCATTGTTGGAATTCCTCTTTGCGATCATCATTGCCGGCGTGTTTCTGGTCACCGCGGACCGCTCGGCGGATTGGGCGCAGCGGGTCGTGGCCAAGGTGCAGATCGAAGATGGCCCCGGGCTGATAGCGGTGGTCGTGAGCACGGTTCGCAGCGTCTCGATCGGGGTCGCGGGCACCGCTGCCGTGCAGGCCGTCCTCGCGACCCTCGGTTTTTTCGTTGCCGGCGTGCCGGGCGTCGTGTTGCTAGGATTCTTGACCTTCTTTTTCGCCCTGGTGCAGTTACCCACCGTGCTGGTTTGGTTGCCCGCCGTCCTGTGGCTGTATTACCAGCATCAGGAAGGCTGGGCCTTGTTCATGCTGATCTGGGGATTGGTGGCTGTGGGTGTGGTAGACAATTTTCTCAGGCCCTACCTCATCAGCCAAGGGGCTAAGCTCCCCATCGCCGTCATCTTCGTCGGCGTCATCGGGGGGCTGCTGGCCTGGGGCATGATAGGGCTTTTCATCGGCCCCACCCTGCTCGCCGTCGCTTACTCTCTCCTGCGCAACTGGGTGGGCGAAGTGCGCGCGGCGTGATGGACGACCGGCGCCCGAGAGCACCGACAACGCCACCTGGAACCTCTATACTCGCGCTCAGAAAAGAGCGCCGTGTGCACACCATCCACGCTCCTTCCCAGAAGGAATGAAACCCGGCCTATGACGGATCGAGTGCTACGGCTGCGGCCCGAGCGCCCCGAGCTCGAGTTTTGTCGGGACGCTGTCCGCCTGGGTATCTGGGACCTGTTCGATTTCCCCGGCGGTGGCCCGGGATGGATCGAATCCAGCTTGGCCGGTCAATTCCTTGATAACCTCTGTAGCGCGCCGTACGGCCAAAGCTTCAAGATCGCCCGTTGCCAACGGAGCCTTTTCTATCAGATGCTGAAACAATTTTTCGTAGAAATCGATGTCCTCGCTAGCCTGGCCCATCAGTGACAAGATCGGGTTGACGCGTTTTGGCTTCTTGCCCTCAGATTTTTCGTAGCTGGCCGCAAACTCCTCGATGGCATCTTCGCCGTCGCGTTTGTCGGACAACGCCTCCAGGGCGCGTTGCGTCTCGGCGTCGTCGACGGCCACCGGACCCGGATCCTCGCCCGCTTGCAAGTCGACGTCGAGCTCTTGCGCCAAGGCGCGCCGCACCTGCATCGACCGGAGCGCTTCGCCATCGGCAGCGGGGTCGTACGTCCCGTGTATCGTTAGCGCGATCTTTGGCCGCTTAGTCAATGCCTCCGCTACTTTCGCGAGCTTTTCTCGCTCAGGTGGCGGGATCTCATCGATACCCGGCCGGAACAGGATCGCGTCAATGCCCTCCTCCCCACCGACGATGGCCCCGAGCGCCTTGAAAGGCGCAGTGACGGCACTGGTGATGAGGTTGACGATCGCCTCCCAGATCAGGTGCCCAACGCGGAATTCAGGACGGTCCACGTCGCCTTCTATGGGCACCGAGGCGTTGATCTTGCCCTCGCTATCGGTGAGCAGCGCGATCGCGAGGTCGAGGGGCAAATCCACCGCTTTCGGGCTTTCGACCCGCTCACCCAAGGTAAATTGATCGAGGACGACGGTGTTGTTGCTCTTCAACTTGCGATCCTCAAGCTTGTATTGCAGATCGAGGTTGAGCTTTCCAGATTTGATCCTACGCCCGGCAAACGTGCCGCTGTAGGGCGAAAGCGGTGGCATCGCGACGTTGCGGAATATCACTTTAACGTCGCTGAATTTCTCAAGCTGTAACGGGTTTAATGACCCCTCCACGTTGACCTCGCCGTATTCGTCCACACGGCCCTCGAGCTTGAGCCTGGTTCGGTTGTCGGGAGCCGACGAGACGCCGTTCACCGCGCCGGATAATTCGTGGACGCGGGCGGCGAACGGAAGGATCAGACTGAGGTCGGCGAAATCTACCTTCGCCCGCTCGATCCGCACACGCTCCACGGTCACTGGAAATGGATTGGCGGGATCGCTCTTCTCTTTTTCCGTCTTGGCCGGCTGCCCGGAAGATGGCGCGCCCTGCCGTTGGAAGGCAGCGGCGAGGTTCACTGTTTGATCTTTGAAGATCACGATGCTCGTGTCCGGTTCGACGAGGCGCACTTCCTTGATGGAGATCTTGTCGGGACCGAGGCCGAAGTCGACTCCATCGGCCGACAGCGCCTTCCAGGACAGGAAGCGCTTGGCGCCCTTGGATTCGTTTAGGAGCAGTTTATCGAGGCTAAACGCACCCGCCGCCTTGAGTGATGAACCGGTTTCGGCTTGGCTATAATCGACCCGCATATCGCCGGAGACAGCGGCGCTTTCGAGTGTAAGCGCCGCGACCTGTGCAACTAGCGACTTCAGCGGCGTCAGATTCATTCCCTCGATCCTGACCTGCGCCTCGGCGCGATCGGCCTTTTGTGACAGTTGTCCGGTCGTGCTCATTGCACCGCCTTGTTTGATCTTGAGCTGCACGTCGAACGCGATGGGGGTCTGTCCGTCGTTGGTGATGTCTTTGAGCGCGACTTTCATGTCCTCTATATCGTACGCAACCTCGGGCGACACACTCTGGTCGGCAAGCGCCACGTGAAACCCCTGGAGGTCGAACGCCTTGAGCGCGAAGCGCCACGCATCGCCTTCCTCCTCGGGCCCCGTTTCGGTGGCATCGATCTCCGGGTGGCCATTTTTCTGGTCCCGAGGCCCGAATAATTCGAGCCAACGGATTGTTTGATTCGCATCTCGGGCTATCTTGGCGCCGCCGTTCTGGACTACCACTTGTTGGATGGTGGCTTCCCGTTTCGCGAGATCCATTTGCCCGCCCTCGACCTTAATGGAATCCAAGGTCGCGAGCGGATCGCTCTTATCTCGTTCGGCGATGGCAATGCGCTCGAGACCGACGGTCAGGTCCCGGATGCGCGCGTTTGGTGCAGCGGCGCCGCTCTCCACTTCCGCGCCAAGCCCTAGGTTGAAATCCCCAACGGAGACCACGGAGGGTATGGGGTGACTCGCATCGGCATAAGTGATCCCGATATCCGCTACCTTGAATGCTTCGAGCTTAACCCGCCAAGGCGCCTCGGGCGCACCGGCCGAAGTCCCGGCTGTGGGTGGAGTGGGCGGCGGCGCTTCGGTGGTAGCTCCGGTTTTCACCAACGTCTCCCAATTGGCGGTGCCCTTCTCGTCGACGGACACGGCGACGTGCCCGTTGAGCACGTTGAACGTCGGCACGGTCAGCTCTCGGCTCGCAAGGTTGAAGTGAGCCCCCGCGACCTCGATAGTGTCGAGGACGACGATCGGCGCCGAAGCAGAGGGGGTAGACAACCGCAATCCCTTCAATTGGACCCCCACGTCGTTCACGCTCAGATCGGCCTTGGCTTGCTCATATCGGAAGCGGTAACGGGCGGTTGCGCCCACGTCCCCTAAGGGTTCAGCCAGGTCCAACTGGTCACGGATGAAGTTCCAAGCCGTCGCTAGCTTGAAGCCCTCGAGGCGCACTTCACCTTCCGATAGAATTGGGTTCAACGAGAAATGGCCCTTCCATGCCATGACCCCGCCGTTCGCCAGTTTTGCGCTGACTACGTGAGACCCGCGGTGCTCAGGAAGCGTCGAGATTGCGTCGAGCTCCACGTCGATGGGACTAACTGTTTCCGTGATCGGAGTCGATTTGGACCGATCCGTGAATTTAACCGAGCCACCCGTGAGCGCCATGTGCTTGAGCAAGAGCCGTGGCCGGTTCTCTGCGGGCGGAGATGCCTCGTTGGATTCCGGCAGGGCAGCGGCGATCTTGGCCAGGTTCAGCCGGCCTTCCCGATCGATCACCAAATCAGCGGACCAACCCTCAAGCCGTATATCCGCAAACGTCCATGCCCAGCGGAACAGGCTTTCCAGGTCGAAATCGACGAACAGGCGCTGAAAATCAAATATCGCTTCCCCAGCCGCGCCTTTGAAGGAAAAGTCCTTCGCCTCGAGCTCAAAGAGGAAGGGGTTAAACCGTACTTCGGCGACAGCGGCCTGACACCGGAGCTGCTCATCGGCCAGCTTCGGAACATAATGCCGCACCAGATAGGGGATGAGCAGAAACCCGGCGAGAGCGTATAAGGCCAGCGCCGCGGCAATACCAAGCACCCAGGGATCCCTGACCCACTGAACGAGCCGTTTTTGCGCCGCTCCACGCATGTTAGACCGCGCTCTTCGCATTGTGACCACGTTTCAGTGAACCGCGATCCCACTTGGCCAAATCGGCCGCGGCGTCATACGTCAGGAGACTGATACGGAGCGACGCTCGCGGCCCGTCCGCAGCAGCTAAAGATTTAGGCGGCGGGACACATCAACCCCATTTCTTACCTAGCTCGTCGAGGCCGGCTCGCTTGAGATCGTCCGGGCTCATGACCACCCGAAACTCGACATCGGCCTGGAACGTGAGAAACCACGGCTCGGCCAACGCCGGGATTTTCGACGGGTCCGGCAAATCCACGACGAGCACCGCTCCCCGCTGACCATTCTGCTCCGTGAAATAGGCTGCTTCCGGTTTAATGGCTTCCAGGATCCGAGTCAACGCTGAACCGGCCGTGCCATTTTTCACCGCCGCGTTGAATGGTTGATGCGGGATTTTTACGTTTAGTAGCATTCGCACGGTTATTCCTCCTTTTGGGGTTTGGGTGAGTAGCGCCGCCTAAACAACGAAACAAGACGCGCCGGCCGCGAAGGCGATCCACGGGGCGGCCGAAGGGCGCAGCCGTTTGGACGTCCCTCAATGGAAGGGTTAGGCCGCGGTTCCACTGAGAACGGCTTGGTATACCGCGAGATCGCTGGCGGAGAAGCAACAGAAGATTACCTCGCGAATGGCGGCGTATTCCTGCACCGATGTGCGCACGGTGGACACGGCGATCTTGGCAGCCTGCTCGACAGGGTAACCGTATATGCCGGTGCTGATGCTTGGGAAGGCCAGCGTAAGGGCGCCGTTCCTGGCAGCGACTTCGATGGAGCGACGGTAGCAAGACGCCAGGAGCTCCGGTTCACGGCTGGTACCGCCACGCCACACTGGACCGACCGTGTGAATGATGTATTTGGCCGGCAGCCGGTAGCCCTTGGTCAGCTTAGCGTCACCAGTCTGGCAGCCGCCTAGAAGGCGGCACTCGTGCAGCAGTTCCGGCCCGGCGGCACGATGGATCGCACCGTCAACGCCACCGCCGCCGAGTAGCGATGAGTTCGCGGCGTTGACGATGGCCTCGACCGACAACATGGTGATGTCAGATCGAAGGGCACGAAGTGTTGCGGGCATGGCAGGGCCGCGGACAGACCTCACCCTCCTGCGAAGAAGCCGGGCGCTAGCCGCGCGGCAGGCGGTCGATGGCCTCGATGTCCGGATCCTGCAGAACGAGGTCCATGGCCTTCAGGCTGTCCAGGATGCTCGCCGGCCTGCTGGCGCCCGGGATGGGAAGAATGTGATCGCCCTTGTCGAGCAACCAGGCGAGGGCGATGCACTGCGGTGAACAGGCATACTTCGCGGCCAGCCGGGCCAGCAAGGGATCGGCGCCCAGGCGCTGGTGGCCGAAGTGGCCGCCCACGGGGCTGTAGGCGATGTAGGTCACCCCACGCGCCTTGCAGAGATCCACGAGACCGTTCTTGAAATCCCCTTGCGAGAACGGATTACAGCGGTTTTGGACAGAGGCGATGGCGGTGTGCCGGAGCGCCGTCTCGAGCTGCCCGGGGTCCACGTTCGAGAGGCCGATGTGCCGGATCTTCCCTTCCGCTTTGAGCGCGATGAGCGCCCCCAAGGTTTCCAGGAAATCCACCGCGGGGTCCACGGCATGGAGCTGGTAGAGGGTGATGACGTCCGTGCCCAGGGCCGCGAGGCTCTGCTCGCACGACGCGCGCAGCCATTCGGGGCTCCCGTCCACGGTCCACTCCCCGCGCGGCCGGCGCAGCCCGCCCTTCGTGGCCACCAGCACCCGGTCACGCCGCCCGAGGCGCATCAGGGCGTCGTGTATCAGGCGCTCGTTATGGCCGATGTCGCCATCGTCTAGGCAATAGACGTTGGCGGTGTCGATGAAATCCCCGCCGGCATCGACGAAGGCCTCGATGACCCGGAACGCCTGTTCCGGTCCCGGGCGCCCGCCGATGGAGAGCGGCATGGCCCCGAGGCCGATGACCGTCACCAGTAGCCCGCTGCGATCTATCTCGCGTTGCATGGCAGATACCTCCTGGCAGGCACGCTAAGCCGCGCGCGTGGCGCTGTCAACCGGCCCCTTATATCAAACCGGTCAAACCGGGCCGTGCGGTGTCGACGAGGCACCACGGGGGCCTCACCATACGGCCGTCATCGAAGCGGGCCGTGCGGCATCGATAAGTTCTCTCGTCTATCATTTAGGGGAAACCGCTCAGAGGGGAACAGCGACATGGCCGACCACCCCCGTCCCCCGAAACCGGCGCGCGGCGCGCTCGATGCCAACAAGCTCGATAAGATCGTCGCAGAGGCGCGGCGTGGTTACGCCGAGCGCATGGAAGGCTACCGCGCGCAGGCCCTCAAGCTCTACCCCTGGGTATGCGGCCGCTGCGGGCGCGGCTTCGATCGCATCAACCTCCACGAGCTGACCGTCCACCACCGCGACCACGACCACGACAACAACCCGCCCGACGGAAGCAACTGGGAGTTGCTGTGCCGTTACTGCCACGACAACGAGCACGCCCGCCACGCCGATCTCGTACGGGGGGAGGGCGTCTGCCTGAAACACGAGGAGACGGCGGCGGCCACCCATCGCCCCTTCGCCGCGCTCAAGGACTTGCTCGGACCGGGGAATTAGAACTAGCCAAAGACATTTGAAATTTACCGTCCCGCTACGCAGGGGAGGGGACCCGGAGACTCCCTCCCCTGTCTGCGCTTTCTGCGGACGGGGGAGGGTGGGGTGGGGGCCAAGCCCTTCAGCCGCTGACCAGGCGTCGTCTCCGCCTGACGCGCCTGGCCCCCACCCTGACCCTCCCCCGCTTCGCAGGGGAGGGAATACCCTGGCGCTTGCAGCTTATTGATTTTACATGTGAATCAGGACTTGCATGAGCGGTGTTGTTCGACATTTACGACACAAGTATCTAGAAGATAACTCCGTCGGCTTCGAAGGGGGCCACTCCCAACCTCCCGTTTTCGATGGGCAGGAACAGGAGGATTCGGGCCGCCCCTGGCCGCTCTTGCGGGGCGGGTGCAGCCAGCGGGGGCTCAGGCCCCGGGCTCCACGATGTCGGCCTTCATGGGGCCGAGGATCCCGAGCAGCTCCTCCTTCTCCTCGGCCGGCACCTTGAACTTGTCCAGGCTCTGAACCAGGTCCTCGACCAGGGCATCGAACTCCGCGTCGGTGATCCCCATGCCCGCATGCGTGGTCTTCATGTCCCGGCCGGTGTAGGTGCAAGGCCCGCCGCTGCCCTCGCAGATCTGCTCGACCAGGAGGCGCTTGAGCCTCGGGAGGTCGGTGTTCGCAAAGCGGCCGTTGATGCGCGAGTCGGCGGCGACATTGGCGACAAAGTCATCGACCACGGCGGTGATGGCCTCTTGTCCGCCGAGGCGTTGATAGAGGCTGGTCTCCGGTTTAGAGGCCTTCTGGGGGCAGCCCGTCGCCATCAATACGGCCCCCAGCACGGCGATCGAGAGAAGCTGTCTGAAACTGTTCGGATGCATGGCTGTTCTCCTTCTTGGCTAGAGATGTCGGGACCGCCCGTCCCCAGAGTGATTACGCACGCTTTGCGCGGTTGGATGTCCCATTGGTATATGTCCAGCGGGGGGAGGCCCGGCCGGGGAGGTCCGGGCCGCGATCCCCACGACCGCTGACGGGAGGCAAGCGGCGCCGCCATTATCCATACTCTTATGGGGGTAGACTAGCGTGACCGTGGACCTAGAGGGGTTTCGACAAGCCGTACGGGCCTTCGCCGAGGCCGAGGTGGCGCCGCACGCCGAGGCCATCGATCGAGACAACGCGTTCCCCGGAGAGCTCTGGGCCAAGCTCGGGGAAGCCGGCTTGCTCGGGCTCACCGTCGCGCCCGAGCACGGGGGACGCGGGCTCGGATACCTGGCGCACGTGATCGCCATGGAGGAGGTCTCACGCGCCTCGGGATCGGTCGGCCTGTCCTACGCGGCCCACTCCAACCTGTGCGCCAACACCCTCTACGAGAACGGTTCCGAGACCCAGAAGGGCGGTTACTTACCGTATTTGTGCCGCGGTGAGTGGGTGGGTGCGCTCGCCATGTCCGAGGCCGGTGCTGGATCGGACGTCATCGGGGCGATGGGCTGCCGGGCCGAGCGGCACGGCCGGGGTTTCGTGGCGAACGGCACCAAGCAATGGATCACGAACGGCCCCGAGGCGCGGCTTCTCATCGTCTATATGCGCACTACGCCTGTCGAGGCCGGCTCCCGGTCCATCACGGCCTTCCTGATCGAGGACGGCACCCCGGGTTTCCGCAAGGGTCAAAAGACCGACAAGCTCGGCATGCGCGGCTCGAATACCTGCGAGCTCGTCTTCGAGGACTGCGAGCTACCCGAAGCGCACGTGCTCGGCACGGTCGGCGAGGGCACTAGGATCTTGATGCGCGGCTTGGACAGCGAGCGGCTGGTGCTCTCCGGGGGGCCGCTCGGGATCATGCAGGCGGCGCTCGATCTCGTGCTGCCCTATGTGCGCGAGCGGCGGCAGTTCGGCCAGGCCATCGGGAGCTTCGAGCTGATGCAGGGCAAGCTCGCGGACATGTACACCGCGCTCGAAGCCGCCCGCGCCATGACGTATCGGGTGGCCGCGCGCTTCGATCGCGGCGAACAGAGCCGCAAGGAGGCCGCCGCCTGCCTCTTGTTCGCCTCCGAGTCGGCGGTGCGCGTGGCACTCGAGGCCATCCAGTGCCTGGGCGCCAGGGGTTACATGAACGACTCGCCCGCCGGACGCCTCCTGCGCGACGCCAAGGTCTACGACATCGGCGGTGGCACGAACGAGATCCGGCGCATGTTGATCGGGCGCGAGCTGATGGAACGAGGGCTTTGGGAACGAGGGCTGTGAGATGCCGGACGAAATCGTGATCTGCGCGGCGAGACGGACGCCCATCGGCGCCTTTCTGGGTGCCTTTTCGGCCGTTCCGTCACATGAGCCGGGCCCCTATCTGGTCCCGCGCCCCCAACATATGGGGCATGCGCGCCTCCGCGACCACGACCACGACCTCGACGGCGCCGCGTTTCCAGTACGACGTGCGCGAGGTCATCGCGCGCATCGTGGACTGCTCGGAGTGGCATGCATCAGTTCAAGGCCCTCTATGAGGCAAGATGCTCGTCACCGGCGGCTCGTTCGGCGCCGGCAACTATGCGATGTGCCCGGGCCTACGAGCCGCGTTTCCTGTGGATGTGGCCCAACGCCCGCATCTCGGTCATGGGCGGCGAGGTCGCGGCCTCGGTGCTGTCCGTGGTCCGGCGCGAGTCGCTGAAGGCGCGCGGCGTCGAGTGGGGCAGCGCTGTGCCCAACACCGGGCTTCTTGAACAATGGATTGAAACGATCTTTCAGGTCGTCTCAATCCTTATTGGTTAGAGCCCGAGTCTTCCGAACGGTGAGCAACAGCGCGGCGACGAGCGCGCAAGGGGCCCACACCCAGATAATCTCAGACAGAAGAACCCGCCCACCCCCTTCGGAGAAGAAGCGCTGAATGCTCAAAGGTGAAACCTCAATTACTCGGATCGGAGCGAAGTATCTCTCTCCCGACCATGGCCAGAAAAATGCCACGCCGAGGCCACCGTTGGTAAAGGAATCCAGAATACCGTGCGATGCCGTGGCGACCAGCACGAACCAGAAGGCACGGGTAAATGTAGTGCGTAGAGCGCGAAACGCACAAGCCGCGGCAAGTGCCACAAACACCGCAAACAGCAGGGAGTGAGTAAACCCCCGGTGTCCGAGATCATCGGTGTAGGGGATGCCGAGGCGAAACGCCACGACATCGAGATCGGGGACAACGGATGCAGCGACACCCGCCAACAGTAGCCGCTCTGACACAACTTGACCCCCTAGGCCAAGGGCGAGCGCCAGTGGTACGGCCGGATGCGAAAAGATGGAAGGCATCACTCCGTAAAGAGATCGACGGATAGCAGTTGGTCTAGGGTATACGGGCAGCCAGCGGGGAAGGTCTCGGCTGGCAGCCCGGTCTCCGCCGCAGTCCGTTCAACGGCCTTGTAGTACGCGTCGGCCAGCACCGGCTCGGCGTGTTTTCGGAGTGTGGCCCGGCTCGCCAACCCCTCTAACTCCTGCCGCTGCTCGATGATCGTAGCTTTCCAGCTTCCGGACTGCCGATCAGGCTGATAGGCCCATTTCAAGGCGTGGACGATAAGAACAGTGAGCCTGCTCTCGACCTCGCGCCGATCGCGTCGTGCCATGTCCGCCAGATACTCCGCAAGGTTGGGATAATCGATCTCATCCAACCGCCCGAGCCGGATCAGTTCGGCCATAGTTTCTAGCCACGCCGTCTCGTCATGCTCATACAGTAGGCCCCGGGAAAGCACTTGCACCGTCGTCATCGGTCGGCCCTCGTTCGACACCGCATGATTCATTCCGATCACTATAGCAGACATTCCTCGGAGAGACAGTCAGCAGCCGCGACCAGATGCCCGGACACGATCGCTTCCGCCGCCGAGCGATGCGCGTAACCGGCCAGGCGCCGGTAAGCGCTCATGGTGCCAGCCCTTCTTCCATCGCCACTTCCCGGGCTACAAATATTGGTTCAACGAGCAGGACTCGAGTTGGGTACCGCACGCGGGTTTAGGTCCGATTCGTGGTCAGCCGTCTGTACATATCTGAACCGACCGTTCGGCGTTGCAATGGCGAGGGACAGTGGCGCTTCATGGCGTATTGCGCCGAAGGAGCGCGGAAAGGCGGAGGGCCTCTGCCTATCCGCGCTTGACTGCCGGGCCCGCTTGTGGGACTGTAGGTCGGTCTCGAGTAGGCCAGTTGACTATGAAAGCGAAACCGCGGACTCGAAGCGGCTCGTGATTGCGGGGTGGATAAAAACGCCTTCCCTGACACATGCCCTTGGGCCTTTGACCAGACAATGGATGATGGATTCTAGCCAGGCCGGTAGCGAGAACCCGGACCCGCCACCATAGCGGGATGATGCAGTACAGACTAGGATCAGTAAGGGATGAGTAGGCGATCCGACGATGTCCTGCTGGAACATTACCGCCGACTCGGAAACCAGGCCAATGACTTCCGAAATCGCAATCTGCGTAGCCTCGTCGCTTCGATGGTGACCGGGACCTCGGTTCTCGACATCGGCTGTGGTAGTGCTCACCTCCTGCGATTGCTGCAGGACCAAGGCAAGGACGTGGTGGGCCTGGAACCGTCGGGGGAGCTCGTCGAGCTGGCACAGGCGCTCCACGGGCCACTGAGCATCGAGCACGGTTCACCGGAAGACATCGACGGGTGGCCACACCGGTTCGATACGATCACCATCATCGACGTTCTCGAGCATATACAAGATGACGTGCAGCAGTTGCGACGGATGAAAGCGCTCCTGAAGTCCCGGGGACGATTGATCATCGTGGCCCCGGCGTTCCAGGTCCTGTACGGGCCGCGCGATGCCGAACAAGGACATTTTCGTCGCTACGGGCGGGGCGATCTGGTAGGTAAGTTACATCTGACGGGCTACCGGATCACTAGGGTGCGCTATTGGAACGCCATGGGGTTCCTGCCCTATTTCATCGCCTCGCGCGTCTTGCCGCGCTTGCTGCGCGTGGACCTGCGGTCGGCGAACGAGAAGGGTGCGCTGAAACGCGTGATGATCAGGATTCTCGACGCCTGGTATCGGTATTTCGAGAACCACGTCAACTGCGGATTCGGTTTGAGCCTGATAGCCGTGGCGGACAAGCCGGAATGTGATTCGAGCGATGCTTAGCGTAGTGTTGCGATTTCGCCGCCCTTTGGCGACATGCTGCGAGCGTGCAGGCAACTGAGGCAAAGCTGGGTCTACGGCACCGAGAACGGGGGAGGGCCGGGGTGGGGGTTACGCCTGCACGCGCTGACCAAGCCCTTTCCTGGTTGCGGCGCCTTTACCCCCACCCTGACCCTCCCCCGTTCCGCAGGGGAGGGGACCGGAATCGCGTTCCCCTGTTACACGGAAGGCCTACCGTCCCGCACCCACCGCCGAAAGGCAGAGCGCCATCAGCACCCCTGGGCTCACGCCGAGCCCCAAGACCGCGAGGCCGTTCAAGCTCATGACGAAGCGCATCTCGCCGCCACAACAGAGCGGCGCGGTCTCCTCGGGGGTATCGAAGTACATGAGCTTGATGAGCCGGAGGTAATAGTAGGCCCCGATGATGGAGAAGGCCACGGCGAGGACGGCGACCCACACGAAACCCGCGGCCAGGGCCTCCTTGATAACGAACCACTTGGCCCAAAAGCCGACGAAGGGTGGGACGCCGGCGAGGCTGAACATGAGCATCAGCATGACGAACGCGAACCAGGGGCTGCGCTCGGCCAAACCCTTGAAGTCCTCGATGCGGTCCGACTCGAACCCGGCCCGGGTCAGGAGGAGGATCATGCCGAAGGCGCCCATGCTCACCAAGGCGTAAGCGATGACATAGAACATCGATCCGGCATATCCGCTCTTGGTCCCGGCCAGGAGCCCGAGCAGGAGAAAACCCATGTGCGCGATGGTCGAGTAGGCGAGCATGCGCTTGATGTTCCATTGGGCGATGGCCACGATGTTCCCGAGCGCCATGGACAGAACCGCGAGCACGACGAGCATCTGCTGCCAGTCGGCCACCATCCCCTCCATGCCTTCGACGAGCAGCCGGAAGGCGATGGCGAAGCCCGAGAGCTTGGGTGCCGTCCCGAGGAACAACGTGACGGGGGTCGGTGCCCCCTCGTAGACATCGGGGATCCACATGTGGAACGGCACGACGCCGAGCTTGAAGGCGATACCCGCGATCACGAAGACCAGGCCGAAAACCAAGAGCAGGCTGCGATCGGCGTGTTGATAAAGCGAACGGGCGACCGTATGCAGGTCCAGGCTGCCGCTCACGCCGTAGAGGATCGAGATCCCGTAGAGCATCATGCCCGAGGCGAGTGCACTGAGCACAAAATACTTCATCGCCGCCTCGGAAGCGGCCGCGGAGTCCCGGTGCATGGCGACCATGGCATAGAGCGAGAGGGACATGAGCTCCAGGCCGAGGTAGATGGTCAAGAAATTGTTGGCGGAGACCATCACCATCATCCCGAGCACCGCGAAGAGGCCGAGCACGAAATACTCGCCGCTCAGGAACGGCCGCGCCGCCAGATAATCCCGCGAATAGACGAAGTTCCCCATGGAGACGACGAGGATCGCCGATTTCAACACCGTGGCCAGGGGATCGTTGACGAACAACCCGTGGAAGGCGAGATCCGTGGTGCTGGGGCCGAGAGCGATGGTCATTAGGAGCGCGGCGAAGAGCGTCCCTTGTGATAGCCGGTACACGAGCCCGGCGCCGCGCCGCGACACGCAGGCGAGGAGGATCGCGCAAGCCATGCCGAGCACGACGAGCTCGGGGAGAGATAGGATCAGGTCGGACATGATTAATTTTTCTCAGAGCCCCGTCACGGCCATTGCGACCTTCGAGTGCGAGACATGCTCGACCAGGTGCTCGACAGTCACGTGCATGACCTCCAGCATCGGCGCGGGCCACGCTCCGAAGAGGAGCACCGCCCCCGCGAGGCTCCCGAGGATCACGAGCTCGCGGCGGTCGAGGTCCCGGAGCTTCGCGACGCGCTCGTTCTGTACCTCGCCGAAGATCACACGCTTGTACATCCATAGCGTGTAGGCCGCGCCCAGGACGAGGGTGGTCCCGGCACAGAGCGCGAACCAGAAGCTCGCCTTGACACTCGCCAGGATCACCAGGAACTCGCCCACGAACCCCGAGGTGCCGGGTAGCCCGGCGTTGGCCATGCAGAAGACCATCATGAGGGCGGCGAAGACCGGCATGGTGTTGACCACCCCGCCGTAGTCCCGGATCCGGCGGCTGTGGATGCGCTCGTACAGGACGCCCACGCACAGGAACAGGGCTCCCGAAACGAAGCCGTGGGAGATCATCTGCACCATCCCGCCCTCGATGCCCATCGCGGCGCTGCCCGCCGTCGCGCCGTTACCGATCAGGCGGAAGACGACGAAGAGACCCAAGGTCACGAAACCCATGTGGGAGATCGAAGAGTAGGCGATGAGCTTCTTCATGTCCTCTTGTACCAGCGCCACGAAACCGATGTAGACGATCGCGATGAGCGAAAGCGCGATCATGAGTCCGTCCAGGGCCTGGCTGCCGTCGGGGACGATGGGGAGCGAGAAGCGCAAAAAACCGTATCCGCCCATTTTCAGCATGATGGCCGCGAGGATCACCGAGCCGCCGGTCGGGGCCTCTACGTGGGCGTCGGGGAGCCAGGTATGCACCGGCCACATCGGGACCTTGACCGCGAAGGCGAGCAAAAAGGCGATGAAGATGAGCTTTTGCGCCGCGAGATCGAGCGGCAGCCCATGCATCGCGAGGATCGAGAAACTCCCGCCCTTGTAATAGAGGTACAAGAGCGCGACCAGCATGAAGACCGATCCCAGGAAGGTGTACAGGAAGAACTTGATCGTGGCGTAGACGCGCTGCTCGCCGCCCCATATCCCGATGATGAGAAACATCGGGACCAGCATCGCCTCCCAGAAGACATAGAACAGGATCGCATCGAGGGCCGCGAAGACCCCGTTCATGAGCCCCTCCAGGATCAGGAACGCGGCCATATACTGGGCCAGGCGGTGCTCGATCACCTCGAAGCCCGCCAGGATCACGAGCACGTTCGTGAAGGTCGTGAGCAGGATGAGCGGCAGCGAGATCCCGTCGATCCCGAGGTGGTATTCGATGCCGAAGGCCGGGATCCAGGGCACGCGCTCGACGAGCTGCATCGCGTGGGTCGCGGTATCGAAGCCGAAATACAGCGGGAGCGAAAGCGCGAAGGTGGCGAGCGCGATAGAGAGCGAGAGCTTCAAGACCGCCGCCCGATCGCGATCCGCGAGGAACAGCACGGCCACGCCGCCCAGGATCGGCAGCCAGATGACGAGGCTCAGGAGTGGCATCGGCGCGTCACCGTCCCAGACCATAGACGAAGTAACCGAGGAGACCCAGCAGTCCGATGATCATCGCGAAGGCGTAATGGTAGAGATAGCCGGACTGCACCTGCCGTACGACGCTGGAGAACCAGCCTACGAAACGTGCCGAGCCGTCGACCATGAGCCCGTCGATCAAACGCACATCGCCGAGCTGCCACAGTGCCCAGCCCGTCCCGCGCGCCCCGCCCGCGAAGACGCGGTCGTTGAAGTCGTCGAAACCATACTTGCGGACGAGGAGGGCATAGATCAACCGGAAACGATCGGCGAACCATTCGGGGATCCCGGGACGCCAGAGATAACAGATCCAGGCCGTGGCGAAACCGAGCACGGCGAGCACGAAGGGCATCGAGATAAAGCCGTGCAGGACGAAGCCGAAGGGGCCGTGATAACCCTCTCGCATGCGAGCGAGGACATCGTGGGCCTCGGCGACCTCGATCGAAGAATCGAAATAGCCGCCGAAGAGCATCGGTCCGATGGTAAGGGCGCCGATCAGGACGGAGGGCACGGCGAGCACAATGAGAGGGCCCGTGACGACCCGCGGCGACTCGTGAAGGTGCTCCTTCGTATGGTGGTCGAGGCGCTCCTGGCCGTGGAACACCAGGAACAGCAGGCGGAAACTATAGAGCGAGGTCACGAACACCCCGCACAGGACCGCGAGATAGGCGATGCCGGCCCCCGGAAGCCGCGAGTGGTGCACGGCCTCGATGATAGCCTCCTTGGAGAAGAACCCCGAGAGCCCCGGAAAGCCGATGAGAGCAAGCGTCCCGATCAACATCGTCGCCCAGGTGATGGGCATGTGTCTAGAGAGACCGCCCATCTTGCGCATGTCCTGCTCGTGGTGCATCCCGATGATGACCGATCCGGCGGCGAGGAACAGGAGGGCCTTGAAAAAGGCGTGGGTCATGAGATGGAAGATCGCCGCCGCATAGGCCGAGGCGCCGAGGGCCACGGCCATGTAACCGAGCTGTGAGAGGGTCGAGTAGGCGACGACCCGTTTGATGTCGTGTTGCACGAGTCCCAAGAGGCCCATGAAGAAGGCAGTCACGGCACCGATGACGAGGACGAAGCTCAAGGCCGTCTCCGAAAGCTCAAAGAGGGGCGACATGCGCGCCACCATGAAGATCCCCGCCGTGACCATGGTGGCCGCGTGAATGAGCGCCGAGATCGGCGTTGGGCCCTCCATGGAGTCGGGCAGCCACACGTGCAGCGGCACCTGGGCCGATTTGCCCATGGCGCCGAGGAAGAGCAGGATGCAGATGAGAGTCGGGAGCGACCATTCCGAGTGGCCCCAGATGTGGATCCTTTTCCCGGCGAGCGTCGGGGCCGCTTGGAAGACCTCGGCGTAGTCCACGGTGCCGAGGACCATGAAGATGACCCCGATCCCGAGTAGGAACCCGAGGTCCCCCACCCTGTTCACCAGGAACGCCTTGAGGTTCGCCTGGACCGCGGACTCGCGCTTGTACCAGAAGCCTATCAAGAGATAGGACACGAGCCCCACGGCCTCCCAGCCGAAGAACAACTGCAGGAAGTTGTTCGCCATCACCAGCATCAGCATCCCGAAGGTGAACAGGTTGATGTAACTGAAGAAGCGCTGGTAGCCCGGGTCGTCGTGCATGTAGCCGATGGTATAGATGTGGATCATCCACGACACGAAACTCACCACCACCATCATGGTGACCGACAGCTTGTCGATGAGGAAGCCGACACCGAAGCCCGCACCCCCGCTCGTGAGCCACGTGTAGACCGCACCGTTGAATGGCGGCTCGCCGTCGATGACGATGTCCTTGAAGCCCAAGAGCGAGAGGAAGAACGAGATGGCGACCGCGGCGATCGTCACGCGATGCGACCAGGTGCGGCCGATGAGGTGCCCGAACACCCCGGCCACGATGGAGCCCAGGAGGGGCGCAAGCACGATGGCGAGATAGACCGCGCCCATAGGATCAGCCCTTCATATGGTCGAGGTCATCGACGTTGATGGTCTGCCGGTTGCGGAACAGGACCACCAGGATGGCGAGACCGATGGCCGATTCCGCGGCCGCCACCGTCAGGATGAAGAACACGAACACCTGTCCCGCGATGTCACCGGAAAAATGAGAGAAGGCGATGAAGTTCATGTTGACCGCGAGCAGCATCAGCTCGATGCACATGAGCAGGATGATGACGTTCTTGCGGTTGATGAAGATCCCGGCGACGCTCAGGCAAAAAAGTATGGCCCCGAGGACCAGGTAATCGGAGAGGGCGGGCATGGGGGTGGGGAGGTTGTTACGGGTCGTTCGGGCCCTATGTTAGCAGCATCAGCGTCCTAGTTGAAGGGAGCGACCCACGCGCTACCGGGGGGCGCGGGTGCGCCGTGCCTTGTCGCGCGTTAGAGATCTCGAGGCGTGCGTCCCTTTGCATGCCTTCAGTTAGGGCTATTACTAGTTAACCAGAGTCTGATTCTTTTCCTCACCCGCGAGGTAATAAACGGCCAAATATATCACTACCACGATGATCAGATAGCAAATCCACATAGAAAGGATCCGTGACATATATCAGACTAGCCACCGCATCCATCCACTCCGGCTTTAGGTAACCGACGACAATACCCACACCGTCGCGGGCCCCCTACCTCCTGCGCAGGGTGGCACGCATCCTGCCTATATACCCGACGCCGCGGCGGTTTGCGGGGCAAGCAGGAGAAACTGAATGATGAACGACAGCGCCTGAACTATGAACTACAGCAACTGAAATAAGCAGACCACGGAAATACGGGATGCCGATTCGGGCATCGACACAAACGATAGGAAGGTAAGGAAACATGTTAAGGAAATTCACTGAATCATTGGCTGGCCTGTTCCTCTTGGTATCAGCCATAGCACCGGTTGTATCCGCGGAATCTGAACGTATTGAGGTTGCCCCCGGCGTCTATTTTCAGAGCGCCGACGGGCTTGTCTCTACGCGCCCGGCAACCAGCCGCCGACCAGCAGCCACCAAACGGTCTGGCCGCATCGTCGGCGGCACGGAGACGACAATCGCGCAATGGCCTTGGCAGACGGCGATTGCCTTATCACCGGAGTTTTACTCCGGCAACGGCTTCGACCGCCAGTTCTGCGGCGGCACGCTCATCACGTCAACCTTCGTAGTCACCGCTGCTCACTGCCTTTACGATTCTGATAACGACCGATTCTACCATGAAAGATTCTTCTCGGTGATCACCGGACGCACGAACCTGTCCAGTAACCAGGGCCAAGAGATCGGGTTCGACACCTTCTTTTACTTTGTCGATGCGGCTGGCAATCGGCTATACAATCCCAACGACTCCGATTGGGATCTTGTGCTCGTAAGGCTCGCGGCCCCATCGTTTTCACCCACGATCAAGATCGCGGGACTAGACGAGCGCGCCACCTGGGCAGTCGTCGGGCGAACTGCCTTCATTACCGGCTGGGGCACCACCGCCGAGGGTGGGAACGCGTTTCCAGATGCCCTGCGATTCGGACAAGTAGCTATCGTCGACGACAGGACATGTGCCGACAGTTACGCCATTATCGGCGTCCCTGTCTACGGCGATACGATGGTCTGCGCCGGCCGTAGCGGAGGCGGCGTCGATACCTGCCAGGGCGACAGCGGTGGCCCGTTGGTCGTCCCGATCGCCGGCGGCGGCTTCCGGCTCGTGGGTGATACGAGCTTCGGGATCGGGTGTGCGCGGGCAGAGTTCCCCGGGGTCTACGGTCGTCTCGCCGACGACCCGTTCCGTTCGAGCATCCGCAACCTTGTCTTCTCGCAGACGGGGATTGACGTGGTTGGGACCGGCGCCACTCCCCCAGCACCGCCGGCGCCACCTCCGCCGCCGCCGCCACCTCCGCCGCCACCTCCGCCGCCGCCACCTGCGACGACGATCACGAGCGGGCCGAAGAATGTCACTACCGCCAAAAAGGCCAGGTTCACTTTCGTGGCCAGCGCGCCGTTCTCGACCTTTCTCTGCAAGCTTGATCTCAGACCGGAAAAACCTTGCCTATCGCCATTCAAAGTCCGTGTAAAGCTCGGCAAGCATAAGGTCAGGATAACGGCGGTAAACCACCTCAACGTTCGCGGCCCGGCAACGATGCGCAGGTGGAGAGTAGTCGGGAGCAAGCTCTAAGGGCGGACAGACCTATCCGCGTGCGCACGGCGCACCCTACGGCTGTTTCCTTCGCTCGTTAACGAGGTATTCACAAACTCTCAGTTCGACAGCAAGACCAAGATCTCGCCCTTACCACCGCACGCGAAATCGCCGATGAGGCGTTCGGACAAGGGCCCGTAGGTCCTCAAGAAAGCCAGGCTCCGGAAGCTACGGCCGAGCTCCCGGAAGAGCAGGCGCAGGAACTCCATCTTGAGCTTGCCCGAGGAGTGGAACGTGGCGGGGACCTCGACGGGCCGCTCTGCGAGCACGATGGTCCCGCGCCGCATCCCGAGCCCCACCGACCGCCCGGTCGGGCCCAGGACCACGATGGTGCCGCCCTTCATGCGGCTCCCCAGATGTTCCCCGGCGCCGCCCTTGACGACCAGCATGCCCCGGCGCATGCGGTCCCCTGTCCGATGCCCGGCGTTCCCCGAGACCAGGATGGTACCCTCGTTCATGCCCTCGGTCGCGCCGGGCAGTGCACCCCCGGCGAAGTCCCCGACATCCCCCGAGACCTCTATGAGACCGCCCCGCATGCCCTGGGCCACGCAGTGCCCTGCCCTGCCCCGGACCCGGATATGTCCGCCACGCATGCCGCGGCCGAGGTAGTCGCCGGCAGTACCGTGGACCTCGATGCGGCCCTCGCCCATGCCCGCGCCGATCGCGCAGAGCCTGTCGTTGCTGCGCCGCAGGGTGATCTCCGATTCCTCGCCGCGGACGGCGATCTCCGGCTCCGCGCGTTCCTCGACCTCGAAGAGATCCGCCACCGTGACCTTGCGGCGCCCGAGATGGAGCGGCTCGCCAGCAATGTCCTCTACGGAGCGGCCGGCGATCGCCTCCGGCGTCAGGCCCGGGAGATCCACGAACTGGCTCGGGCGCTTTTTCAAGGTCAGGACGATGCCGCTCATGCGAGGATCTGCCGCAGGTGAAAATGATAGGGGCCGAGCTTGCCGCCGTAGTTGCCGGCGCTGATCCGGTAGATCCCCTTGTGCGGCCCGAAGCGGCACACGGCCTCGATCCCGGCGCGCATGGATTCCCGGATCGCCTCCTCGTCCAGGCCATCGATGACGATCTCCAGGACCGATCCGATCTCGGGGCCGATGTCGGAGTCGGGCACCCGGCCCTTCAGGGTCGGGCAATAGGGGTGGTTGGTCGAGGCCTTCATGAACTTGTATTTCGATCCGACCTTGGAGCCCGAGCCCACGATCCCGGCCGGGAACGAGGTCACCGCCCGCGGCACCTTGCGGATGGCGAGGACGCCCTTCTCGCAGGCGGCGAGCGCATGCCGCGAGGTCTTGGCCAGTACCAGGAAATTCCCGCCGCCGATGGCGTCGGCAACCCCGGTCTTCTCCTCGCACACGAACTCCCCGTGCATGACGGGGATGCGCCAGTAGCGCACTCCGTTCAGCTTCTTCGAGATCTGGTAGCCGTCGCCGAAGAAGCGCAACGCCATCCCGAGCTTGATCGAGGGCTCGCATCTCAACCCCGAGAAGCAGGCGCTCGTGCCGGTGGTCATGACCGACTGGCCGACGCGCCTCAATATCTGGTCGGCGAGCTGTTTCGTGGACATCGCGAACACGATGACCGCGATCCCGGGGCGTCCATCGGGGGTCTCCTCGGGGTCCAGCTCGCACTCGATGTCGGCCTCGCAACCGCAGGCGATCACCGAGGAGGCGAAGCCGATGAGCGAATTGGCGGCGCGATAGGCCCACTTGAGCGTCATGCCGGTGATGATGATGCGCGTGGCCTTCATCGGGAAGGCCTCGGCGAAGGTGTCATCGATGTAAACGCCGTTGATCTTCATGCGCGCCGCTCGGTCGGGACGATGGAGAGCGAGCCGCGCCCCTCCCCGACGATCTCCTCGTCGCCGACCGGGAAGTTGTCGATGCCGACCGTCTGGTAGCGCGCCATGTAGTCGCGCAGGCGTCCGTCGATGCCGCGATCGTATTCGGGCCGGACGACATGCGTCGTGCCGGTCGTGACCTTCACGATCTTGCCCTTGCGGGCCACGACCTCCCCGTCCTTGAAGACGTATTCGGGTCGCTCGAACATGCGCTCGCGGTTCCGTTCTGCTTTGTAGACCGTGATGTCGGCCGCGGCACCGACACCGAGATGTCCGCGGTCGGCGAGGCCCAGGCTCTTGGCCGGGGCCGCGCGGGTCAGGACGGCGATCTCGTAGAGGGAGTATTCACGATCGATCGAGCCCAAGGTCGAGAGGGCCGCGGCCTCCGGGTGGATGCTCGCGAACGTATCGTTGCGGAATCCTCGGTCCATGAGGAGTCGGATCAGATGCGGGTAAGTCGCGAATGGCGCCCCGTTCGGGTGGTCGGTCGTCAAGAACACCCGCCACGGGTCCTGGACGAGCAGGAACAGCTCCAGACCGATGGCCCATTGCAACGCATTGACGAAGCCTTTGTGCTTGTAGCGGAAGGGCAGGATCCCGCAGCCGGCGTCGCATTCGATGTCCATGTACACCCATTTCTTGGGGTGGGCGCTCTTGCGGTTCCGGTACTGGGCCATGGTGTCGCCCGAGGCCGTGACCGTCTGGCCGAACATGAGCTGGCCGACATCGATCGACAGATCCGGATGGATGTCGAGCGCCTCGGCGATGCGCGCCGCCCCCGACGAGAAACCCCGGTCCCCCTCCGTGCCGTAGCTGTGGAACTGGACGTGGGTCAGGTGCAGGGGCAGGCCCCGGGCGGCGCTGACGGTCTTCTCCGTGGTCGCGACGTTACCGGGCACGCCCAGGTTGCAGCCGTGCACGTGCAGCGGGTGCGGCACGCCCAGCTCGTGCACGGCGCGGGTCAGGACCTCGACCACGGCGCGCGGCGTGACGTTCGGGTAGTAGGGGTGGGCCTCGTCGAGGTCGAGCGCGCGCCGGTTGAACTTGAAGGCGCTGATCCCGCCCGGGTTCACGACCTTGATGGCCAGGGCCTGGGCGGACTCGAGGGTCCAGGCCACATAGTCGTTGATGATCGCCTGCTCGGCGCGCTCGGCCATGAGGCGCAGGAGGAAATCGTCGTTGCCGAGCATGACATAGGCGCCCTTGTCGACGATGGGCGTGTCCGCCATCTCCATGTGGGCCTGGCGGGCGTTGGAGGGCGGCATGGCGGGCTCGAAGCAGGCCGTGTAGCCCATCTCGGCATAGCGATAGCCCGTGGCGAAGGTGGACGGCACGATGTAGCCCGAGCCGGAGCGGGTGGTGCGCGTGCGCGGGACGGGGTGGTCTAGGTGGTCCTCGGGGAGCAGCATGCGGGCGAGGGTCATCTTGCCGCCGCCGATATGGGTGTGGATGTCGATGGCCCCGGCCATCACCACCCGGCCGGAGAGGTCATGCTCGCGGGCGAAGGTCTCGCCGCAGAGCGGCGGGGCCACGATGCGCCCGTCGCGGACATAGAGATCGCGCACCTCGCCATCGACCCCGTTGGCGGGATCGTAGAGCTTGCCGCCCGTGAGGCGTGTCAGCATTCGTCTAGTACTCAGTCAAAAACATTCAAAACAGACACGTCATTCCGGCATGGATTGCCGGAATCCAGAGCACGTGGACATAGGTGCTGTCCTGCATCCTGGACCCCGGCGATCCCTGCCGGGGTGACGTCGGTTCGAATTAACACGACTGCCTACTAGAGCGCCTGCTCGATGGCCGCGAGGGCTCGCGCAACGCTCGGCAGCCCGGAATCGCGCAGCCGGCGGAGCGGCAGGGACACGACGCTGTCCAGGCGTACCAACTGGCCGGCGTGATCGACACCAGGGGTCGCCACCGGCAGGAACACCTCGGGGGACCGTGGCGGCCGCGGCGCCTCGAGGCCCAGGATGACGGTGCGGACGGCGGGCGCCTCGGGCGGCGGGGTGGGGCCGAGCGAGGAGATCCAGAAGAGGCAGTCCACGGCCTTCGCGTCTAAGAGCTGCTTTGTCGCATAGCGCCTCGGGTCGTGGACCGGATAGCCGGGGGCGAAGCTGGTGCGGGGCGGGAAGCCGCTCTGCCAGCTCGTGACGCTCTGCGCTGTCATGCCGCCGTCGTTGCCGCCGAGCGGCAACCCCGCGCAGCGCGTGCACTCGTTGACATCGTTGACCAGGGTCACGATGGCCTCGATCGTCAGATCGGCACTCTGGGGATCGAGCTCCCCGGCGGCCCAGAGGATCACCGCGTAACGCGCGCCCCTGAGCCGCTCGATGAGTGTGGCGAGCACCGCGATCTTGACCCCGGCGACCGTCTTGGCCTTGAGCGACTCCCCGGCGAATAGGGCCCGAAGCGCTAGAACTACCTCGGTCAGGCGCTCGCGCTCGCAACGGATGTGCTCCGGCTTGCGACCCCCGGGGCTCACGCCGGATTGGGTGTCGAGGCCGGCGCCCAGGTAGATCACCGTGCGTTCCTCGCTTCCCGAGCCGAACAGCGTATCGGGATTCCACACGACCCGCTCGAAGAACCGGGGATGGTCCCGCACGGCATCGGTCCCGATGAAGAGTAGCAGATCCGCGCGGTTCTTCACCTCGGAGAGCGTGGTCGTCATCCAGCCGTGGCCCTGCACGATCGCGATGTTGGCGGCCATCGCGGCGCCGTGCATGTGGTCCACGATACCGCCCGCGCGATCGGCGAGCGCGAGCACCGCACGCATGCCATCGACATCGGTGCCGAGACCGGCGAAGAGCGGCTGGGTCGCGTCGCGCAGCAACGAAGCCGCCCGGACGTAAGCGGCGTCCCAGGTCGCCGGTTTTCCCGCGATACGAGGTTCCACACTGAGCAAGGGTCGCTCGAACCCCGCGACCGCTCGTGTGCAGCCGTTGGCTACGACGTGCAAGCGCCCACCGGACGAGCCCTCCAGGACGAGGTCATCGCAGAGCAAGCTGCAGAATGGGCAGGGGACGGAGGACAGGCGCGGTGTCAGGCGCCCGCCCGCCACACCGGTCTGACCGATGGTGCCGGGACCGTTGCCCGGTGCCGCCACGGTGCTCTGTCCGCCACCCGATAGCGACGATGGGACGTGTGACATCTCGGCAGCTTGCGCGCGCCTCCAGGAACGAAAAGCGAGCCGGCATTATCAGAAACGGTCCCGGCGTTTGCAACAAAGCGGGCCCCGCAGGGGCTTCCTCGCCCATCGGCGTACGCCGCCGATTGTCGTCCGAGACCCCTACCACTATGATTCTTCCCGATAGGCGACTGTCATGCGCGTCACGGTGAAAGGGAAGGTCACCATCCCACAGCATATCCGCGAGCTGGCCGGTATCCGGCCGCACAGCGAGGTGGAGTTCTACTTCGAGGACGGCAAGGTCTGGTTGATCCGGGCCGAAGCCGACACGCGATCGCTAGGCTCGCGCGGCCAGTCGCTGGTCGGGCGCCTTAGCGCGGAGCCGTCTTGGTCTGGCCAAGGTGTTCCCAAATTTTGTTGCTGCTGTGGCAGCCAATCTCTCGAAGTGGTAGCTAGCCGCCGCCGTAGGGACGCCGCTTACCCGGCGCCCCCGGCACAGATCCCAGCGTGCGGAACTACCGCACCGGGCTCCTCATTGATACTCGCTTCCGTAGTCAGCGAAGACACCTTCATGCCAACACGATGCTCCGCGTCCGGGGATAGGGCACGATCGTCGAGCGAGGCAGCCACCGAGAGCTGCTGGCGCGCGGCGAAGTGTACGCACGCATGTGGGCACTCCAGCAGGAGGAAGAGGCCAAGCAGGCCACCGAAGCGCCCGTTCCGGGGCGGCTGGCGGCCGTCTGAGGCCGATACTTTCAGGATGCACGAGCTTCGACAAAGGCGCCGGAACCTCCTTGCGGTGGAGGCGAGGGCACCCCTGGAGCGCTCCACTATGCATGAACCACGAGGAGGATCTTTCGACCGCGTCACGCTATGCTGGCCAGCCCTTCGACAGGAATGTAAACTGAACATCTCAGCCATTGAAGCCTAGCCAAAGACATTTAAGATATGTCGTCCCTTCCCCCTGGAAAGGGGGAAGGATAGGATGGGGGTTGAGAGCCTATCCGAACCGCAGCGCTCGACCCGCATCCTGACCGTCCCCCGCTACGCAGGAGAGGGAAACCGGAGACTCCCTCCCCTGTCGACGCTTTCTGCGGACGGGGGAGGGTGGGGTGGGGGCCAAGTCCTTCAGCCGCGGACCGAGCGTCGTCTCCGCCTGACGCGCCTGGCCCCCCCTGACCCTCCCCCGCTTCGCAGGGGAGGGAATATCCTGGCGCTTGCAGGTTATTTACTTTGCATGTGAATCAGGACTTGCTTGAGCGGTGTTGCTCGACATTTACGACACAAGTATCTATGGGGGTTGCCATGACGCCTTGGGAAATCAAAGGACGCGAGCTCGTTAACTGCACCTGCGAATACGGCTGCAACTGCCAATTCAACGCGCTGCCGGACAAGGGTCATTGCCATGCCGTCGCCGGCATCCAGATCGATCAAGGCCATCACGGCGAGACCACGCTCGACGGCCTGCGGATCGCAGCCATCTTCAAATGGCCCGGCCCGATCCACGAGGGCAATGGCGAAGCCATCGCCTTCGTCGACGAGAACGCCGACCAGAAGCGGCGGGACGCGCTGTTGAAGATCATGACGGGCCAGGACACCGCCCCGTTCGCGACCATGTTCGCGGTCTTTGCCGCGACCGTGACCAAAATGCACGATCCGGTCTTCACCAAGATCGATCTCGAGCTTGACATCGACGGCCGCAGAGGCCGTATCTTCGTCAAGGACTATATCGATACAATCGGCGAGCCGATCCGCAACAAAACGACGGGCGCGGACTCTCGCGCGCAGATCGTGTTGCCGGAGGGCTTCGAATACGCGGTGGCCGAGATCGGCAGCGCGTCGAGCAAGACCGAGGGTCCGGTCAAGGTCGAAATGAAGGACACCTACGGCCAATTCGCGCGGCTGCATCTCGACAATAACGGCGTCGTGCGGGCCTGACACCCGCAGTAGAGCTCAGAGGGCGCATGTCCGAAGCATCCGCGCTCGAACGCCTGCTCAAACGCGAGCGCACCATGGCGCTTGCGGGTCTGGCTGCGTTGTGCGCGCTGGCTTGGCTCTACCTCTTGACGGGCGCAGGGCTCGGCATGAGCGCGTGGGAGATGACCACGCTCTCGCTGTTCCCGCACCGGGAAGCCGCCGACATGGCTCCGGACATGCCTGGTATGGGCATGGGCGGCATGGACGTGGGCGGTGCGCCGATGGCGCCCGCGCCTTGGGCGTTCACCACATGGACGCTCATGATCGCGATGTGGTGGATCATGATGATCGCCATGATGGCGCCGAGCGCAGCGCCGACGATCCTGCTCTACGCGCGCGTGCATCGCCACGCCCTCGCGCAGGGTCGGGACAAATTCGCGCCCACCGGCGCTTTCACCGCAGGCTATCTGCTGGTCTGGCTGGGCTTCTCGCTCGCCGCCGCCGCGCTGCATTGGGCGCTCGAACGCACCGGGCTCGTCTCGACCATGCTGATGGGATCGCAGAGCCGCTGGCTGTCGAGCGCCGTCCTGATCGCCGCCGGCCTCTACCAGATCTCGCCGCTGAAGCAAGGGTGCCTGTCGCATTGCCGCGCTCCGGCGTCGTTCCTTGCGCGCCACTGGCGTCCGCACGTTTCAGGCGCGCTCCGGCTCGGCGCGCTGCACGGTGGCTTTTGCGTGGGCTGCTGCTGGATGCTGATGGCACTCTTGTTTGTCGGCGGGGTGATGAACCTGGGCTGGATCGCTGCGCTCGCCGTGCTGGTGCTGGTCGAGAAGGCGCTGCCGGCGGGCCGATGGGTCGGCCGAGCCGCGGGCGCCGCGTTGATCTTTTGGGGGATCGCCACGCTCCTGGTCTGAGGCGCTGCCGCCGCGCATCGGGAAACACGCCGATCTTTCCAAGTAGGCGATGCTCTCCGTCCCCTGCAGTAACAACATTGGCGCTTCGCTCGCGCAGGTTCTCGTACGCCTCTCGATTCACCCAAGGCCCGTGGTATAAGCCAGCGCTCGCTCGGTGCCGTTCTCCCCAGGTGCTGTCGTGCATCCTGGACCCCGGCAATCCCTGCCAGGGTGACGAATCACTTTACCATGACTGACTATTTATGTCCCTGCCGAGCGGGCAGACGACGCTCAGACCCTGGGATGGGGAGCCGACGCCGTTATAATGGGCGCTCGCGTACGGTTACTTCGCTGCCAGCGTTAAGCAGAGCGGTTGCCCGAAGCGGCAACCTCAACGCCAATCACCGTCAGGAAGAGCAACACCATCAAGGGACGATGGACAAAGCGGTTCAGGCCGCGCCAGCGGGAAGGTGCATCTGTCGAGATGTTCTTGTGCGAGCTTGGGTGGTATCTTAGGGACGCCGCCGCTCGTAGGCTGAGACCGGGGCAGGTTTGCCCGAGCTTGTCAAAGAGGAGCTCCTGGAGCCTACGCGAAATTGGCAGCTCAACCTATGGAGGAATCAGCTATGAGCACCGCGTTCAAGTACAATCGCCTGTCCAAAGATAACGCTGTCGTCCTTCTCATCGATCATCAGGCGGGTTTGATCTCCCTGGTCCAGGATTTCTCGCCCGGCGAATTCAAGAACAATGTTCTCGCGCTTGCCAATTCGGCGAAGTTCTTCAAGCTGCCGACCATCCTGACCACCAGCTTCGAGGATGGCCCGAACGGACCGCTGGTGCCTGAGCTGAAGGAACTGTTTCCAGACGCGCCGTTCATTCCGCGGCCCGGTCAGATCAACGCCTGGGACAACGAGAAGTTCGTAAGGGCCATCAAGAACACCGGCCGCAAGCAGCTCATCATGGCCGGCGTGGTCACAGACGTATGCGTCGCCTTTCCGGCCCTTTGCGCGCTGGAGGAAGGATACGAGGTATTCGTGGTGACCGATGCCTCGGGCACCTTCAATGAGACGGTCCGTCATGCGGCCTGGGCGCGTATGGCGAGCGCCGGCGCGCAGATGATGAACTGGTTCAGCGTCGCCTGCGAGCTTCATCGCGACTGGCGCAACGATATCGAAGGCCTAGTAGTTCGATTCTCGAATAACATTGCAATGCAGACCTAGCGGGCGTATCGTTCTTCTGGATCCCTACTCGGGGAACTGGGAGGACGCCGATGCCGTTCGAAAGCCGGAGGTCGCCTCTTGTGA
>JBOIDR010000023.1:0-42089 GCA_050740695.1 Gammaproteobacteria bacterium
GACCGATCCGTTCATCGTCATTGCGTCGCTCTTAGAACCTCAACGGCCGCCCGAGTCACCCTCATCGTGCGCGAGCCCCGCCTTGTCCCATTACCGGTCAATGCGAGTCCGACAGGCTGCTAGAGCGCTCTTCCTTCACTGCCGAAGCAGGGTTCGCTGCAACCTACCATCATCCGAAGAGGAACCTCCAATGGCCCAGAATATCATCTCACTGAACTACACCGACGCCGATCTGACGACCATCGATGAAGGACTCGCCCTCCTGAAGCAAAGCTCGCCCCGCTCACCGGCCTTTCGCCCGAGGTGCGGCGGGGCCTCGTGAAGATGCGCGACAAGTCCGAGGCCTTCTGCCGGGAGACGCTCATGGTGTTGGCCCAGAACACGCGCCTCCTCCCGCCGAGCTTCGATCTCGCCGACGCGCAGAACGATCTCGCCCACCTCGACAAGCTCCGACTGCGCGCCGCGCGCTTGCGCCGCTTGCTGGAAAGGGCCGACGATGGCGAGACGGCGCTCGGGAGCGACGTGATGAGCGCGGCGTTGGAAGGCTATGCCATGCTCAAGGTGTCCGGCAAAGGCGCGGGCCTGGACGCACTTCAGCAGGGCATGTCCGCCCGCTTCACCCGCAAGGCGAAGATCAAGGCCCTGCCCGTGGCCGCCTAGGAATCAACACCATCGAACCCGCCTCGCCGGGGCCGAAAGCTCGCGACCGAGGCGGAGAGCGCCGGCCGCAAGGCTTTTTGCCTCGCGCGCAAGGCTCTCCGCCCGGCGCGCGAGCCCCGGAACCTCGCCCGCGAAGCGCAGGGCTCTGCTGCCGGAGCACGGGCTCCGCGCGCGAGCCAACGGCGGCCACCGCCCATTGCGTCCTTGTCCCGCACGCTCGGCCAGCACAGCCCGGATGAAATTACGATGGGGTCCGGGGAACAGGCGGGCATCGGGATCCCCGTGTTCCGCTGCGGCTTCCAGGACCCCGTTGGCGCGCGCCTCGACCCCTGGTTGGGCTCCGACCCCTGGCATCAAACCAGTCGCGCCGCGCAGTTAGATACTTACGTTCCAAATGCTGAACACAACAACTCGAACAAATTCTTTTTCATTCGCAAATTCAATAAGCTTTCAGCACCAGCTCGTTCCCTCCCCTAGCAGGGGGAGGGCTAGGGTGGGGGTTGAGCGCTGCGGGCTGCGTCTTTCCGATCGGACGCGCTCGACCCCCATCCTATCCTTCCACCTTCCAGGGGGAAGGGACAACGAAACTTCAAATATGTTTGGCTAGAGATCATAGGGATCTTTAAAAACTTCATCCCAGGACAATCCGGTCATCGAAGTCCTCTGGTTCATCTCACCTTCGGCCTCTCGCTTGGCGGCAGCAAAACATTTATCCCACATTTGCCGAATGACGGCTTCCGTCAGGCTGGGGGTTTCCTCTTGGATATCTGCGATGTCATCGCGCGCATTGCGGATGCTTGCCGACCAGCTCAATGAACGCGCTTCGGGTTGTGACTGCCATTTAATGGCGTGCGTCATCAAGCGGACGAGGTGACTCCTCAGGGCGCGTCTATCGGAACGGGACAAGGCGTCAATCAACTCCTCGATACCGGTGGTTGCTTCCCGAACATCACCGGCTTGCAACGTTTGCTTGATGAACACCGCGGTCTGGTAGTGGGACCTGGCGGATAGCTGTTGCCAGTATTTCATCCGTCCTCGTGCTCGCATCGATTCACCACGGGCTTCATGCTGTCGCAAAGCGATGATGTGGTCAAGACAATCTGGAGGGCCGGGTCGCGCCTTGCCGCCGGCGGAGGCTGAACCGCTTGCCCATCGTCCCCGAGGGGTTGCTCTTCCTTGAAAGCTTCCGGTATTGACCGTAGTATGAGGTTGCATTGTATAACGACGGAGCCCCCCTTGGCCGCGGCTCGGCGCGGGGCTCGAACCCCTGCCCCGGGCGATCGCCGGGATAATACCGGGGGGTGGATCTCATCCAGGCGCCCTCGGGTCCGCGTGGTCGAGGTCGATCCGAGGCTCACCCACCGCCTATGTCAGGCCCACCGAGGCCTTGGATATGAACGTCGCCGCCGCGATCCTCGGGCTCTTCGACCGGGTTCTCGCGCCGGCGCCGGGGCCGATCGGGACCGGCAGGAAGACGGTGGAGGTGTCCACGGCCCATCACCCGGTGACGAGCCCGCATCCATGATCGCGGGCTGGGACATCGGGGGCGCTCACCTTAAATGCGCGGCGCTCGACCTGGCGGGCCGGCTCGTGGGCGTCTGGGAGGTCCCGTGCCGGCTCTGGGAGGGGCTCCATCGGCTCGAGGAGGCCCTCGCTACCCTGCCCGTGAGGCTCGGCCAAGACACGCATCGCCACGCGCTCACCATGAGCGGAGAGTTGGCCGACTGCTTTCGCGACCGTGAGGAAGGCGTGCGGGTACTGGTGGCCTTCATGGCGCGACGGCTCGGGAGCGATGACGTTTCGGTCTATGCCGGCCGCCGGGGCTTTATGGGCACGGCACGGGCCGGGGACCACGCCCTCGATATCGCCTCGGCGAACTGGCATGCGAGCGCCGCCTTTTCCGCGTGGAAGGCCGAGCGCGGGGTGCTCATCGACATTGGCAGCACCACCACCGATCTCGTCCGCTTCGGCGGGGGACGGGTACAATACCAAGCTTATACCGACGGGGAACGCCTGCGGAGCGAGGAGTTGGTCTATACCGGTGCCATCCGCACCCCGATCATGGCGGTGGCGGACCGGGTACCGTTCGCCGGGGAATGGCAGCGCTTGACCGCCGAGCACTTCGCGACCATGGCCGACGTCTATAGCCTCCTCGGTCGGCTCGGAGAGCGGCCGCCCGAGACCTCGGACTGGACCGGCACGGCGCCCGAGGACTGCGCGCGGCGCATCGCGCGGATGCTGGGGCGCGACCTCACGGCCGCCCCGATGCGTGCCTGGCAGGCGCTCGCCGCATATCTGGCGCAGGCGCAGCTCGTAAGCGTGCGCGAGGCCTTGGAGCGGGTGCTGTCGCGGGATCCCGAAGGGCCCGTGCCGTTCGTCGGTGCCGGCGTCGGGCGTTTTCTGGTGCGGGAATTGGCGAGACAGCTCGATCATCCCTACGTGGACTTTTCGGCGTTCCTGGAGGGGCCGGACCGGCTCCGCGAACAGGGCGCCCGGTGCGCGCCGGCCGCGGCCCTCGCCTATCTCGTGAAGGCATGCCCTATCCCCGAATAGAAGAGATCGACTACGAGCGCGACACCGGGGCGCGATTCGCGCGGCTCGCCCACCTGCCCGGCTCGGTGTTCCTCGACAGCGGCGGTTTCGGCGGGGGCCGGGGGCGCTACGATGTCTTCGCCACAAAGCCGTACCTGACGCTCACGAGCAGCGGGCGCCATACTGAAATCCGGTCTCGATCGGGAACCCGGATCTCCGAGGCCGGCCCGTTCCAGTTGCTCAAAGAGGTGCTCTCGCCGGTTGAACCGCCAGCCTCCGCAGTGCCGTTCGCGGGCGGGGCCATCGGCTACTTCGCCTATGACTTGGCACGCCGACTGGAACGCCTCCCGAACGTCGCGGTGGCGGACCTCGACCTTCCGGACCTGGTCATCGGCCTCTATGACTGGGCCGTGGTCGCGGACCATGCGACACGGCAGAGCCATCTCGTGTGTGCCGGCCGAGATGAGCGCAGCCTCGATGAATGGGGGCCGATCCGCGCGCTCGTCCTCGGGGACGCGGCACCTGCACCGCGGCGGCCGTTCCGGGTGCTGTCCGCGACGGTCTCCAATATGGACCGCGGAGACTACCGCCGCGCGTTCGACCGCATCAAGCGCTATATCCGGGACGGGGACTGCTACCAGGTCAACCTCGCCCAGCGCTTCTCGGCACCGGCCGAGGGCGACGCCTGGAATGCCTACCGGACGTTGCAGCGGCTCAATCCGGCACCGTTCTCGGCCTACCTGCGCCTGCCCGAGGGGGCGATCTTAAGCACCTCGCCGGAGCGCTTCCTGGAGGTGAGAGGGGGCAGGGTCGAGACCCGGCCCGTCAAGGGCACCCGCCCCCGCTCCGGGAACAAGGTGCGCGATCGCGCGCTGGCCCTGGAGCTCTCTGCCAGCGCCAAAGACATCGCCGAGAACCTCATGATCGTGGATCTCTTGCGCAACGACCTCGGCAAGACCTGCGCGCTCGGCTCTATTCGGGTGCCCGCCCTCTTCGAGGTCGAGAGCTTCGAGACCGTGCATCACCTGGTCAGCACCGTGACCGGCCGTCTGGCACCCGGCCGCCACGCCCTGGACCTCTTGGAGGGGTGCTTCCCGGGAGGCTCGATCACGGGCGCCCCCAAGCTCCGGGCCATGCAGATCATCGAGGAGCTGGAACCCCACCGACGCGGGGTCTACTGCGGGGCCATCGGCTACATCGGCTTCGACGGGGCCATGGACCTGAACATCGCCATCCGCACGCTGGTATACCAGGGCGGCTGGATCCATGCCTGGGCCGGGGGTGGGATCGTGATGGACTCGGACCCGGAGGCCGAGTACCAGGAGACCCTGGACAAAGCCCAGGCCTTGTTACGGCTCTTGAGCTACGTGGGCAGATCGCATGTGGGTGGTTAAGATCGGCGGGAGCCTGGCCTTTGCGGCGGAGTTGCCGGCCTGGCTCGCGGCGCTCGCCGAACACGGCGGGGGGAGAGTCGTGATCGTGCCGGGGGGGGGACCGTTCGCGGATCTCGTGCGGCGTGCTCAAGCGCACCAGGGCTATGCCGACACGAGCGCCCATCTCATGGCGCTCTTGGCGATGGCACAGTACGGGCTCATGATGACGGGTATGGAGCGGCGGCTCGTGGCCGCCGCCGGCCTGCCGCAGATCCGCGAGGTGCTCGCCACGGGCCGGGTGCCGGTATGGATCCCGGGACCGGACGGCACGCCGGGGGTGCGTGCGAGCTGGGAGGTGAGCTCCGACAGCCTGGCGCTGTGGGTCGCGGGACAGATAGGAGCGACGGATCTGGCACTGGTCAAGTCGCGCGCGCCGAGCCCGGGTGTTCACCGGGCGCCGGATCTCTACACGCAGGGGTTCCTGGACGCCGCTTTCCCCGGCGCCCTGGCGTCTACCGCCGTGGAGACGTGGTGGCTCGGGCGCACCGACCACCGTGCGATTGGACCGATCGTGCGGGATGCGACGCGACCCGGGATGCGCATTGCCTCATGAGGATTTATATCATTATTTCTGGCGACGATCGATGACCATGCTCTATCCGATCATCCTGGCCGGCGGGGGTGGCACCCGCCTGTGGCCTTTATCGCGGGAGCATTATCCCAAACAGTTCCTGGATCTCTTGGGCACCGCGACCTTGCTCCAGCAGACCGTCACCCGGCTTCGTGGTTTCGGAGACGATGAGCGTGCCGAGGCAGGCGGGCTCTGCGTCGCGGACCCCTTCATCGTCTGCAACGAGGAGCACCGTTTCCTGGTGGCCGAGCAGGTGCGGCAGGCGGGGGTGCGCCCGTCCCGCATCGTGCTCGAGCCCTTCGGGCGCAACACCGCGCCGGCTTTGACCTCGGCGGCCCTCCTCTGCAACCAGGACGGGCAGGACCCGTTGCTGCTCATGATGCCCTCGGACCACATCGTCGGCGATCTTGCCGCCTTCCTGCGAGCGGTGGCCGGTGGGCTCGGACCGGCCGACGAGGGGGCGCTGGTGACCTTCGGCATCGTGCCGGACCGGCCCGAGACCGGCTACGGCTACATCCGGCAGGGCGCTGCCTACCGTGGCATCACCGCGACGCCACGAACGCCGGAGGGGCACGAGATCCACCGGATCGATGCCTTCTTCGAGAAACCCGATGCCCCCACGGCCGCATCGTATCTGGCCACCGGCGGCTACCATTGGAACAGCGGGATCTTTCTCATGCGCGCCTCGGCGTGGATCACGGCCATCGATGCCCATCGGCCCGACATCCTCGCCGCATGCCGGGCGGCCTGCTACGGGGCAGCCGAGGACAGCGACTTCCTGCGCCTGAACCCGGAGGCCTTCACCGCCTGCCCGAGCGACTCCGTCGACTATGCCGTCATGGAGCGCATCGCCGGCGCCGACGCGGAGGCCGTGGTGGTCTCGCTCGGCGCCGGATGGTCCGACGTCGGTTCCTGGCAGAGCCTCTGGGAGGTGTCCGAAAAAGACCCCGACGGCAACGTCGTCCATGGCGACGTGTGCGCCATCGATTCGCGCCGGAACGTATTGCGCTCGGAGTCGCGCTTCCTGGCGGCGCTCGGATGCGAAGACCTGGTCGTTGTCGAGACCGCGGACGCCGTCATGGTGGTCGCAAAGGAGCGCGCCCAGGACGTCAAGCAAATCATCGCCTGGCTGAAGGATCAGGGTCGCGAGGAACGTCTGTACCACCGGCGGGTCTATCGCCCCTGGGGCAGCTACGAAGGGCTCGATGAGGGAGAACGCTTCCAGGTCAAGCGCATCGTCGTCAAGCCGGGCGGCCAGCTGTCGCTGCAAATGCACCATCACCGCGCCGAGCATTGGATCGTGGTGCGCGGGACCGCCCGGGTCGTACGCGGGGACGAGGCGTTCCTGCTCTCGGAGAATCAATCTACCTACATCCCGCTCGGGGTCAAGCACCGGCTGGAGAACCCAGGCACCATCCCCTTGGAGGTCATCGAGGTCCAATCGGGGCCTTATCTGGGAGAGGACGACATCGTGCGCTTCGAGGACGCCTATAAGCGCGCATAACCGTATACGAAGGAAAGCGCAATTGGAGAGTCGAACACCATGACACAAGCGATCAAAAAGGCCGTGTTCCCGGTTGCCGGGCTCGGGACCCGGTTCTTGCCGGCGACCAAGGCCAATCCCAAGGAGATGCTGCCGATCGTGGACAAACCGCTCGTGCAGTACGCGGTCGAGGAGGCGGTGGCGGCCGGGATCACCGAGCTCATCTTCGTCACCGGGCGCAACAAGCGGTCGATCCCCGACCATTTCGACAAGGCCTATGAGCTGGAGGCCGAACTCGGCAAGCACAACAAGGCCAAGCTGCTCGACCTCGTCCAGAACATCCTGCCGCCCGAGGTATCCTGTATCTATATCCGCCAGGCCGAGCCTCTGGGGCTCGGGCACGCCGTTCTGTGCGCCAAGCCGGTGGTCGGCGTCCAACCCTTTGCGGTGCTGCTCGCCGACGACCTGATCGCCAACCGCGAGCGCGGCTGTCTCAGCCAGATGCTCGACCTCTACAACCGCTACAACTGCGGTGTCCTGGCGGTGGAATCGGTCCCCAAGAAGGAAACCAACCGCTATGGGATCGTCGAGATGCAGACCATCGAGCCGCGCGTCGGCAAGATCCACAGCATCGTCGAAAAACCGGCTCCCGACGTCGCGCCATCGAACCTCGGGGTCGTGGGACGTTACATCCTGCCGCCCGACATCATGGTGATCTTGGAAAACACGCGGCAAGGTGCCGGCGGCGAGATCCAGTTGACCGACGCGATCGCCAAGTTATTAACGAAGAGGACCGTGCTGTCGCTGGAATTCGAGGGCAAACGCTATGACTGTGGCTCGAAGCTCGGCTACTTGCAGGCTACAGTCGAGTACGCCCTGGAGCACCCGGAGCTCAGACAGGACTTCGAGCGCTATCTGCACCGGCTCATGGCGGAGAGCCTGTCACCGGCGCAACGCAAGGCGGGCTGAAGACCGTCGGATCGTCAAAATACCGGATATAAATTACCATAAGCTCATGAAGACATTGCCTTCCCTTGCCGCGCTCTCGACCCTGAGCGCGCTCTTCTGGGCGACCCCGGCGCGTCCCGATACGGTGTTCTTACCAGCGAACGGCGATTCCGTGGTCGGTTCGCTCGGCGTCACCACGAGCGAATACGAGGACACCCTCCTCGACATCGGGTTGGCCTACGATCAAGGCTACCAAGAAATGCGGCTCGCGAACCCCAAGGTGGATCCGTGGATCCCGGGGGCCGACACCGAGGTCGTGATCCCGAGCCAGTACATCCTGCCGCAGGCGCCGCGCGAGGGGATCGTGATGAATGTCCCGGAGATGCGGCTCTACTACTATCCCAAGGCCAAGCCGGGGGAGCCGCGGGTCGTCATCACCAATCCCGTGAGCGTCGGTCGCCAGGACTGGAAGACCCCCCACGGCGTGACGCGCATCGTCGCCAAGACCTTGAACCCGGCCTGGTATCCGCCGGCCTCGATCCGGAAGGAACACGCCGTGGATGGCGATCCCCTGCCCAAGATGGTTGCGCCCGGTCCGAACAATCCGCTCGGGCGGTATGCCCTGCGACTCGGGCACGACGGCTATTTGATCCACGGGACGAACAAGCCCTTCGGGATCGGCATGCGCGTGACCCATGGCTGCCTGCGCCTGTATCCCAAGGACATCGAACGGCTGTTCGGCGAGGTACGGGTAGGGACGCCGGTGCGGATCGTCAACCAGCCCTTCAAGATCGGTTGGCTCAGCGGGGACCTTTATCTCGAGACCCACCCGCCACTCGACGAGGATGCAGCCGCATTCCACGATAGTTTCACGCAAGTGGTCGGTCTGGTCGCCGAAGCGACCCGCGATGCGCAGCATGCGGTCGACTGGGACGGGTTGCAGCAGGCCGTGTCGGACCGGAAGGGCATTCCGGTGCTCATCAGCCGGGCGGTGGGGGTGGAGGCCGAGATCGGCCTCCGGGACACGCCTCAGTAAGCCTCTGAGTATTAGCCACAAAGAAAACCCTGTAACGCCGTGTTACAGCTAACGTGGCGTTACAGGGTTCCCGATTATGGTAACGGCCGAGACTACTTCTGCATCCCTTTGTGCCAAGCGCGATCGAGTTTGTCGTTGGTCTCGTTGCAGCAAGCCTGAGCCGCATCGGCCGTCCGCTGGGCCTCCGCCGCCGCCGTCTGCGCTTCGTTGACCGCGCTCTGGGCGTTGTTCGCGGTATCCCGTGCCGCCTTTGCCTCGTTCAGTGCGTTAGTGGCGATTCCCTTCACTTCCTCGAGGTCCCCAGTCGTCGCGCAGCCTGCCCCCAGTCCCACTACGAGGGCGATGGCCGCACCACGTGCCGCTAGCTTCAAGGTGTGTTGCATGGCTGTCTCCTTCTAACTTATTGATTGGTGGCCCCAATGCATGGTGACATGCATTAGGATAATCATGAACCATTTTCTCGCGATGCGCAAATCATACGCCTTCGCCGTACAAGCGGGGGATGCGACTCTATCCCCGACCCGGCGGGCCCCCCCTTTTATCCCCCCATCATATGGGTGGGCACGGGCGCCCGCCCCTACTGTGTCAACGGCCCGTGTTCGAGCCCCGATGAGTCCTCCCCAGCCCGGATGCCGAGTTGCCAAGCCCATCGTCCCTCAGACGAGCGCCCGCAGGCCGCGCACCAGCCGGCGTACGCCTTCGTCGGCGGTGTCGCGGTCCAAGGCCCCGAAGGATACCCGGATGTAACACCCGCGGTCCATCCCGAAGGTGTCCCCCGGGATCACCGCGACGCCGTGATCGGCTATCAAGCGACGTACAAGATCCATCGCCGACAGGGTCGTGTCGATCCGGGTGAACACGTACAACGCGCCCTCCGCCGGCCCCACCTCGCATCGCGATCCGAGCGCGGCCAGGCCGTCCAGGACCGACCGCCGCACCCGGTCGATGGCCGGCAGCCGTTCGCGGCAATACGCCGCGCCGATCTCCAACGCGCCTACGGCCGCATGCTGGGAGATCACGGGGGCACAGATGAGGTTGGTGTCCTGAACCTTCAGGATAGCGAGATAGAGGTGTTCCGGGACCACCATATAGCCGATCCGCCAGCTCGCGAAACCGTAGGCCTTGGACAGCGAGAAGAGCGAGATAGTGTGCTCGCAAGCCTCCGGGATGGAGCCCGGCGAGAAATGGCGAACGGCGCCGTAGGTGAACTGCTCATAGGCCTCATCGCTGATGTGGTAGAGGCCACGGGCACGGCACAGCGCATTGATCGCTCGCAAGGTCGGCTCCCGGTAGACCGCGCCGCTCGGGTTGTTGGGCGAGATCGTGACCAGAGCGCGGGTCTTTTCGGTGATGGCGTGCTCGATGAGGTCGGGGCGGGGCTGAAACCGCTCGTCGGTCGCGACCACGACCGGCGTGCAATCGAGCATGCGTATCGCCATCTCCTGGTTGAAGTAATAGGGCAGGGGCAGGATGACCTCGTCGCCGGGATCGGTGATGGCGCAGATGGCGTTGACAAAGCCCATATTGGCGCCGGCCGTGACGATGACGCGGTATCCAGCCCCGACGGCGGCCCCCGCGGTGATCCCCGTCGTGATCCCTGTGGTGATCGAATTCTCGCGCGTCAGCTTGGCCTCGATGAGCGACAAAAGGCGCGGGATCCCTTGCACCGGTCCATACTTGTGGTTGTCCGGATCGGCGGCGAAATCCTGGATACGCGCCATGGCGGCGGGCGGCGGGCCGTAAAAGGCGACGCCCTGCCCGAGCGAGATGGTCCCCGGATGCGCGCGGATGAGATCCGCGACGAAGGGGATCACTGGCTCCTGCACGGCGTGCATGCGCCGGCTGCCGCGCGCCCGCCGCCCATCGAACCGGCGCGCGCAAAGCCGCTCGGAGGGCGATCGCGCGTCCTTCACCCCATCCGGTCCTTTTACGAAGGCGCGACTCATCCCGGCAAAGCCCGCTCGTGCCGTCGGCCCCGGTGTTTATTGGCCCCGGTGCTTATTGGAAGCTGAGCAGACGTTTTTGGCTATTGAACTGCGTCTTCAAGAACTGCATCTGGTCCACCAGTATGCGGCGATTGGAGAGCGCCAGGAACTCCGCCCAGTTCGGGACGTAAGGGACGGCGAGCAGTCCGACCCCGGCCTCTTCGGGCGTGCGGCTGCCTTTCCGGGTGTTGCAGTGCTTGCACGCGGCGACGACGTTCGACCAACGGTCGCCTCCCCCACGGGACAGCGGGATCACGTGGTCGCGAGTCAGGTGCCCATCGGGAAACTCGTCGCCGCAGTACATGCATAGGTTGCCGTCGCGCAGGAACAATTCCCGATTGTTGAGTGGAGGGACCCCGCGCTTGGTCGGCTTCAGCCTGCGCGTGCGTTTGACCGCGACGATGGAGTTGACGGAGACCGAAGAGCGGCAGCCGGTTCGCCTGCAAGTTCCCCCGAAAAAGGTGAAGACCCGCTCACCCGCGGTCCACGCGATCATGTCCCTGCTGTAGAGACACACCGCGTCCTGCCACGGGATCCACCTGATGGGGGAGCCGGAGACGTCCAGGCGCAAGATCAGTGGTGTCATGTCGAGGCCGTCGCAACCTCCGTTGCTTGGGACTATGATGATGCCGCACGCTCGTCGCAGCATCCCGCTCGATGCAATCGAGTTTTTATGCTAAATGCGTTACGAAATCAAGTAGAGAGCCGGCCAGTAGACCGGGAACGAGTCGGCGGAGGGGGTCGTGCAGGCCATCGATGAGCTCGTGGAGATCATGGCGTGTCTGCGGGACCAGGATTCCGGTTGCCCCTGGGATCGCGAGCAGACCTCCGCCTCGCTCATCCCGTTTACCATCGAAGAGGCCTACGAGGTCGCGGACGCCATCGACCGGGGCGCCATGGGCGACCTCAGGGATGAGCTGGGTGATCTGCTCTTCCAGGTGGTCTTCCACGCACAGATCGCTGCCGAGTGCGGGGATTTCGACCTGGCAGCGGTCGCCCGCGGCCTAGCGGCCAAGCTTGTGCGGCGACACCCGCATGTGTTTGGGGATGCCGCGGTGCCGGATACCCGTGCGCAGACCGTCGCCTGGGAAGGGCACAAGGCTAGAGAGCGAGCGGCGCGGATCCAGGGGACATCGAGCCAGTTGGATGGCGTGGCGCTTGCCCTGCCCGCCATGGCCCGGGCCTATAAGCTCCAGAAGCGCGCCGCCGAGGTCGGCTTCGATTGGCGTGAAACGAGCGCCGTCCTCGGTGCCGTGGGCGAGGAGCTTGCGGAGGTCCGCGAGGCCCTGGCACGCGGATCGAAGGCCGCTAACGCGGCGCTCATGGAAGAGATCGGCGATCTGATGTTCGCCTGTGTCAATCTCGCCCGCTTCGTCGACATGGACCCCGAGATGGCCCTGCGGCGCGCCAACTCCAAATTCGAGGCGCGCTTCCGTTTCATCGAGCGTCGGCTCGCGAACGCGGGGCGAGGGTTGGGCGATGCGGACCTGGCGGAGATGGACGCCCTGTGGGATCAGGCCAAGGCCGAGGGCTACTGACTGGGTGCGGCTGGGATGGGAACGCCTGCGGGAAAAAAAGAGAGGGTGCGGAGAGCACCCTCAATAACCAATTAAGGAGGAAGCACTGTCTGTTAGGACACGTGCGCACCAGATAGGAAGCACGCGTCGCGCCGTTCTGTTCGTTTTGCTTGCTATAGAAGGGGTTAGCGCGCGGTGCCCGTGCCATGGCAGGGCATTCGCCAAGCTTTTGACGGCCCTCTGCGCCTTGATCCCGCGCTGGCCGTCGGAACATTGACGGTGGACGGGGATCCCGGCCGCGCTCTGCGGTCGCCCCACCGGCCCGTCCGGGCAGTCTTCTTCCGGGCCAGGTCCGCTACAATTGTTGCAGTGCGCTATCTCGCGGTAGAGACAGTTCCCACAGAACCACCCGCCCAGGCGAGGAATCCCCCCATGTCCCAAAAGCCGACCCGGCGCAACACCGACAATGGCGTGATGCCATGGCACCCCTGGACGAGCCAGGCGTTTACCAGCCTGGACCCTTTCGGCATCGCATCCTCCTGCCTCACGGTGCAGGGTGCTTGGTTGCAGCGGCCAGATCGGTTGGCTCAGGAGGCCGCCAGATACTGGTCGCAGATCACGTTGCTCCAGATCCAATCCCGGGAGCGGTTCCATGGCCAGAACGTGGAGGACACCATCCCGCCCGTGCCGCATGATGAGCGCTTCCAGGGGCCCGTGTGGACCGAGAACCCCTATTTCGATGCCATCAAGGAGCACTATCTCGCCATTACCCGGTGGCTCGAAGACGCGATCGAAAAGACGCCGGAGGTGCCGGACAAGACCCGCCGCAAGGCCGGTTTCTGGGTCCGGCAGGTGCTCAATGCGCTGGCGCCGTCGAACTTCTTCTGGACCAATCCGGAGGCCATGTACAAATGCCTCACGAGCGGCGGGCTGAGTGTCCTCTGCGGTGCACGGCAACTCGGGACCGATCTCTCCCAGGCCGACGTGCGCATGGTGGACCCGGCCCCGTTTCAGGTCGGGCGCAATCTCGCCTACACGCCCGGAAAGGTTGTTTACCGCAACGCGCTGCTAGAGGTCCTCCAGTACGCACCCAAGACGGAGCGGGTGCATGCGGTACCTATCGTGATCGTGGCCCCTTGGATCAACAAGTATTACATCCTGGATCTGGACGCGAAGAAGAGCCTGGTGCGTTTTCTGGTCTCGCGCGGCTTCACGGTGTTCATGAGCAGCTGGAAGAACCCGGGTCCCGAGGCACGCGACAGGAAGCTCGACGACTACCTGCTGGAGGGCGTGCTGCGGGCGGTCGAGGTGGCCCGCGAGATCACCGGTTCCGATCAAGTCCATGCGGCGGGCTACTGTGTCGGTGGGACGATCCTGACGGCGCTCATGGCCTGGTTGAACCGGGACGGTAACGGGGCGCCACCGCCCATCGCCCATTTCACCCTGCTCACGGCGCTGGCGGACTTCGCCGCCCCGGGCGACATCGAGTTCTTCATCGACCGCGACAGCCTCGGGTTTCTGGAACGGCTCATGGACCAGTCGGGCTATCTCGACGGCGCCGCCATGGCCTGGTCGTTCCGCATGCTGCGCTCGAACGGACTCATCTGGCACTACGTGGTACGCAGTTATCTCTACGGCGAGGATCCGCCGCCCTTCGATGTGCTGTACTGGAACACCGATCCGACACGCCTGCCTGCGCGCATGCACGCGACCTATCTGCGCGAGTGTTATGTCAAGAACGCTCTCATCGAGCCCGACGGGGTCACGCTCGGCGGGCGCGGCATCGATTTGCGCCGCATCCGCCAACCCTTGTACATGGTCGGCACCGAGCAGGACCATATCGCACCCTGGAAGGAGACCTTCAAGCTCTGCGGGGTGGTCCAGGGGCCGATCCGCTATGTGCTCGCGACCTCCGGCCACATCATGGGCATCATCAGTCCCCCGGTGGATCCGCCCAAGCGCCGTTACTGGGTCGGTGATGCAGGGGGCCACGGCGATGCCGAGACCTGGCGCGTCGGCATCCCCAAGGTCCTGGGATCCTGGTGGGAGGACTGGGCGGTGTGGCTGGCGGAGCGCTGCGGCCCCCTGACCGAACCCCCGCCGCTCGGCGGTGTGCGGCGTCCGGTCTTGGGGGATGCCCCGGGGACTTACGTCCTGGAGAAGTGATCCCTGGCCGGCCGCGCAACGTCTTTGTCGCGCTCGAGCATGGCATACGCCGAGTGGTTGTGGATGGACTCGAAGTTCTCGGATTCCACCACATAGGCCGCCACGCGCGCGTCATCATTGAGGCGCACGGCGACGTCGCGCACGATGTCCTCCACGAACTTCGGGTTGTCGTAGGCGCGCTCCGTGACATATTTCTCATCGGGGCGCTTGAGGAGCCCATAGAGCTCACAGGACGCGACCGACTCCACGATGTCGATGATCTCCTCAATCCATAGGAAGTCGCGGATCCGCACCAGCACGGTGACGTGGGATCGCTGGTTGTGCGCGCCGTAATCGGAGATATCCTTGGAACACGGGCAGAGGGTAGTGATGGGCACCACGACCTTGACCTGGATGCTCGATACCCCCTCCTGGACCCGGCCGATGAAGGTCACGTCGTAGTCGATGAGGCTCTTGACCCCGCTCACGGGGGCCGCTTTCATCACGAAGTAGGGGAAGGTCATCTCGATGTGGCCGACCTTGGCGTGCAGGAGATCGGACATCTCCGCCATCATGCGCTTGAAGGATTCCACCGTGATCTCGTACTCATGATGGTTCAGGATCTCGACGAAGCGCGACATGTGGGTGCCCTTGAAGTTGTGGGGCAGGCCGACGTACATGTTGAAGCTCGCGACCGTGTGTTGCTCGCGCCCGGAGCGGTCCCGCACCACCACCGGGTGACGGATGTCCTTGATGCCGACGCGGTCGATGTCGATCCGGCGGGTATCCTGACTGCTCTGGATGTCCGAGATCTCGGGGATGGCGTGCGCCCTTTCATTCATCGCTTCGATGCCCTCGATGGGGATGGTCTCTGGGGTGGCCGGCGTCGGGCACCGCCTGGATCTTAAACGCATTCGGCCTTCCCGGCTACCCGGCGGCGTTACCGCGCCGCTCCCGCTCAGCGGTCCCTTTGGGTGATGTACGCCGCCATGTAACGCAGCGCTTCGCCGGCCTCGCCCAGGGGCTCGATACTCGAGAGCGCCTCGGCATGCAGTTCCGCCGCGGCCCGGCGCGCCCCCTCCAGCCCCAGGAGATTCGGGTAGGTGGGCTTGTCACGAGCGATATCCGAGCCGCGGGGTTTCCCGATGACTTCCGTCTCCCCCTCGACGTCCAGGATGTCGTCCTGGACCTGGAAGGCCAGCCCGATACGCTTGGCGTAGTGGTCCAGTCGCGCCACGATCCCCGCATCGACCTCCGGGCTCGCCATCGTGGCCAGCACCACACTGGCGCGGATCAAGGCCCCGGTCTTATGGACGTGCATGTTCTCCAGCTCGGCCAGGGTGAGTGTGCGGCCCACGGCGGCGAGGTCCAGTGCCTGCCCGCCGGCCATGCCGCGCGAGCCGCTCGCCACCGCGAGCGTGTCGATCATCCGGATGCGGTGCCCGGCAGACGCCAGCATTGCCTCATCGTGGGCCAGGACATGGAAGGCCAGCGCCTGCAAGGCATCGCCGGCCAGGATCGCCGTGGCCTCACCGAAGGCCTTGTGGCAGGTCGGCCGGCCGCGCCGCAGATCGTCGTCGTCCATGGCCGGGAGGTCGTCATGGACCAGCGAGTAGGCGTGCACCAGCTCCACGGCGCAGGCCAGGCCGTCCAGGGCCTCGCGCGGGATCCCCAGCGTCGCCCCTGTGGCATAGACCAGGAGCGGCCGCATGCGCTTGCCGTTGCCGAGCACGGCATAGCGCATGGCCTGGTGCAGCTCCGTGGGCGCGATGCTCGGGGCCGGTAACCAGCCCTCCAGTGCGCGTTCCACGGCCACCGCGAGCTCCGGCAGGCGTGCGGAGAATGAAGGCATGGGTAGGTCTCCGATGTCGTTGGCCCGATGTGGTGAGTCGGCGGCAGAGGCGCGCGCCGTGCTTCCGCGGCATCCCTTTTTTCTTGGCCGTGCATGCCCGACTAGGTCGGATCCGGCGCTGGTGGCTCGAACGGCGCGAGCCGTTCGCGACCATCCGTCTCCATCAAGACCTTGATCCGCTGTTCGGCTTCGGCCAAGGACTTCTGGCAGGCCCTGGTCAAGGCGATCCCACGTTCAAAGTGCTTGAGCGACTGCTCCAGCGACAGCTCCCCGCTCTCCAGATGCTGGACCACGGCCTCGAGCTCCGAGAGCGCTTGCTCGAAATGGAAGCCGCTCGTTCTCTTCGCCATCTACGTTCGACCGACCGAGCGCCTGTTTCACCACCCAAACCTACGGTAGCGCACGACCTTCGAGGGGTCAACGCGTACGCGCTGAGAGTTGACTTTGCAGCGGGGGGTCCTAGACTCCTTCCGTTCCTTAGGCTAAGTCTAAATCGACCTCGGGGCTGAAGCGGGGTCAACCGATCATCGAGCGCCAGCCCGTCCGTTACCCCACTCATCTTACCGGACCATCAACTCGTCTGTTACAGATCATCGAGGAGCCACAAGGCCGGGCGCCTCAAGACCGACTTCAAGCACACGCTCGGCAAGATCGCCTATCACGTCTCTTGTCAGCAGCGGGTGCAGAACATGGGTCCCAAGTGGATGCTCGGGGTGGAGCGACCCGTATCCTCCGTATGAACCGGCGCTACGACGCCTCCGACATCGAGGTTCTCTCAGGCCTCGATCCGATCCGCAAGCGGCCGGGCATGTTCACCGACACGACCCGCCCCAACCATTTGATCCAGGAGGTCGTGGATAACAGCGTGGACGAGGCCATCGCGGGCCATGCCAAGCGCATCGAGGTCATCCTCCATAGTGACGCCTCCGTCACCGTCACCGACGACGGCCGGGGGATGCCGGTCGATGTCCATCCCGGGGAGAAAGTCACCGGTGTCGAGGTGATCCTGACGCGCCTGCACGCCGGCGGGAAGTTTACCGCCGGAAAGACCTATCGCTTCTCGGGCGGGCTGCACGGCGTCGGGGTGTCGGTGGTGAACGCGCTCTCGAAGCGCCTCGAGGTGTGGGTGCGCCGCGGGGGCCGGGAGCACCACATGGGCTTCGAGGGCGGGGAGAAGAAAACGGAGTTACAGACCGTGGGCCCAGTCGCCAAACACAACACCGGGACCACCGTGCGCTTCTGGCCCGATCCCCGCTACTTCGATGCGCCACAGATCGCGATCCCGAGATTGAAACACGTGCTCCGGGCCAAGGCGGTCCTGTGCCCCGGTCTCTCGGTGCGCCTCTGTGACGAAGACAGCCGCGAAGAGACGGAATGGCGTTATGAAGACGGCCTCGCGGGGTATCTCTGCGAGGCCCTCGCCGGCCTGGAACGTGTCCCACACGCGTCTTACACGGGGAGCCTGGAAGGCCCGCACGAGGCGGTGGACTGGGCCTTCGCCTGGCTCGTCGAGGACGGCGAGACCATCACCGAGAGCTATGTCAACCTGGTCCCCACCCCGCAGGGCGGCACGCACGTCAACGGCCTGCGCCAGGGGCTCGCGGACGCCGTCCGGGAGTTCTGTGAGTTTCGCGATCTGCTCCCGCGCGGGGTCAAGCTCGCCCCCGAGGATGTCTTCGAGCGCTGTGCCTATATCGTCTCGGTCAAGCTCGAGGACCCCCAGTTCGCCGGCCAGACCAAGGAGCGGCTGGGCTCGCGCGCCTGCGCGGCCTTCGTCTCCGGGGTGGTGCGCGATGCCCTCTCGCTGTGGCTCCACCAGCATGTCGAGACCGGGGAGCGCATCGCCGAGATCGCGATAATGCGCGCCCAGAGCCGGCTGCGCGCCGACAAGAAGGTGGTGCGCAAGAAGATCACCGGCGGCCCGGCGCTGCCCGGCAAGCTCGCCGACTGCACGGCGGAGGGACCGGCCCTCTCCGAGCTGTTCCTGGTCGAGGGCGACTCGGCCGGCGGCTCCGCCAAGCAGGCGCGCGATCGAGAGTTCCAGGCCGTCATGCCCCTGCGCGGCAAGATCCTGAACACCTGGGAGGTCGAGCCCGGCGAGGTCCTGGGCTCCAAAGAGGTCCACGACATCGCCATCGCGATCGGGGTGGACCCCGCCTCAGAGCGGCTCGAGGGCCTGCGTTACGGTAAGATCTGCATCCTCGCCGACGCCGATTCCGACGGCCGCCACATCGCGACCCTGCTCTGTGCCCTGTTCGTGCGCCACTTCCGGCCGGTGGTCGAGGCCGGGCATGTGCACGTCGCAATGCCGCCGCTCTATCGCATCGATGTCGGCCACGAGGTCTTCTACGCCCTCGACGAAGAGGAAAAGCAAGGGCTCCTCGATCGCATTGCCGCCGAGAAGCGCAAGGCTAGGCCCAACGTGCAGCGCTTCAAGGGCCTGGGCGAGATGAACCCGCTGCAGCTCCGCGAGACCACCATGGCCCCCGAGACCCGCCGCCTCTTACAGCTCACGCTCGCACCGGGCGATGAAACCGACGGCGTCATGGACATGCTGCTCGCGAAGAAGAAGGCCCCCGAGCGCCGCGTCTGGCTGGAGACCAAGGGAGACCTCGCGGTGGCGGAGTAGCCGTCTCGGGACGAGCGGTTAGCCCGGTGTTAGCAACAAATAGAATTGTCCGCTTTGGGTAAGGCGGTAGGAACCGCCCGGCCGCCATGGGCCGCCATGCTTGACGGCTCACGAGCCCAGGAGTATCCTGCCTCTTGAAGAAAAAGGGCGTTTGAAATCCTAACCATCGGAATGAACCAGTTAAGACAAGAGGAGGAACCGACGTGTCTGACCGCGGCAGCGAAAGCGAGAGCCCAGTAATCCCCTCCCCGACTCCCAAGCCGACTCGGCCCAGGACGAACAAGGACTGGTGGCCGAATCAGCCGGACCTCTCGGTTCTCCACGCGCACTCTCCCCTGTCAGATCCGATGGGCAGGGACTTCAACTACGCGGAGGAGTTCAAGACCCTCGACGTCGAAGCGCTGAAGCGGGACGTCTTCGAGGTAATGACGACCTCGCAGGACTGGTGGCCGGCCGACTACGGCCACTACGGGCCGCTGTTCATCCGGATGAGTTGGCATGCCGCAGGCACGTACCGCATCGCCGATGGCCGGGGCGGTGGCGGCAGCGGCGCTCAGCGTTTTGCCCCCCTCAACAGTTGGCCCGACAACGTGAGCCTCGACAAGGCGCGCCGGTTGCTCTGGCCGGTCAAGCAGAAGTACGGCCGCAAGATCTCCTGGGCCGATCTCCTAATCTTCGCCGGCAACTGCGCCTATGAGTCGATGGGGTTCAAGACGTTCGGCTTCGGCTTCGGGCGAGAGGACCTCTGGGAGCCCGACGAGATCTTCTGGGGTCCTGAGGACACCTGGCTTGGAGACGAGCGCCACGCCGGCGAGGGGGAGATCCAGGGGCCTTTCGGCGCCGATCACATGGGCCTGATCTACGTGAATCCGGAGGGGCCGGGCGGCAACCCGGACCCGGCCCTAGCAGCGAAGTACATTCGTCAAACGTTCGCCCGCATGGCGATGAATGACGAGGAGACCCTTGCGCTCATCGTCGGCGGCCACACCGTCGGCAAGGCCCATGGTGCCGCCCCTGCCCCCCAGCACGTCGGTCCCGAACCAGAGGGCGCCAGCCTGGAGGAGCAAGGCTTCGGCTGGAGGAACACCTTCGGCAGCGGGAAGGGACCAGACACGATCACCAGCGGGCTGGACGGCGCCTGGACCAACGAGCCGACGAAGTGGGACCACGGGTACCTCGACACCCTCCATAAGTACGACTGGGAGCTGACGACGACCCCCGCCGGTGCGAAGCAGTACCGTCCCACGAATCCCGAGGCCCAGGGCACCGTGCCCGATGCACACGATCCGTCGAAGCGGCACGCCCCCATGATGCTGACGACGGACCTTTCGCTGAAGGTGGATCCGATCTACGCGCCGATCGCGAAGCGCTTCCACGAGAATCCGGACCAGCTCGCGGAAGCGTTCGCCAAGGCGTGGTACAAGCTGTTGCACCGCGACATGGGACCCGTCTCTCGCTACCTCGGCCCGTGGGTTCCGGAGCCGCAGCTTTGGCAGGACCCTGTCCCGGCGGTCGATCATGAGCTGATCGGGGAGCAGGACATCGCTGCCCTCAAGAGCAAGCTCCTCGCCTCGGGACTGTCAATCTCCCAGCTGGTCTCCACCGCCTGGGCGTCGGCCGCCACCTTCCGCGGCACCGACAAGCGTGGCGGGGCCAACGGGGCACGGATCCGCCTCGCACCGCAAAAGGACTGGGAGGTCAACAACCCGGCGGAGCTCGCCAAGGTGCTGCAGACCCTGGAGCAGATCCAGCGGGACTTCAACAGCTCGCAGTCTGGCGGGAAGAGGGTCTCGCTCGCTGACCTGATCGTCCTGGGCGGGTGCGCGGCCGTCGAGCAAGCGGCCAAGAACGCCGGGCACGACATCACAGTTCCGTTCGCGCCGGGGTGCACGGACGCCTCGCAGGAACAAACGGACGTGGAGTCGTTCGCCGTGCTCGAACCGCGCTACGACGGGTTCCGCAACTACCTCCACCCCGGAGCGGAGCTGCCGCCGGAGGAGCTGCTGGTGGAGCGGGCATTCATGCTGAATTTGACCGCTCCCGAGATGGCCGTTCTCGTCGGCGGCATGCGCGCCCTGAACGCCAACTTCGGGCAATCCAAGCACGGCGTCTTGACCGACCGGACCGAGACGCTGACCAGCGACTTCTTCGTGAACCTGCTCGACATGCGCACGGAGTGGAAGGCATCCGCCTCGGATGCGAACGTGTACGAGGGTCGCGATCGCGCCACCGGCCAGCGCAAGTGGACCGGCACCGCTGTCGACCTCGTCTTCGGCTCGAACTCCCAGCTCCGAGCCCTCGCCGAGGTTTACGCACAAGACGACTCGAAGGAGAAGTTCGTGCGTGACTTCGTGGCTGCGTGGGACAAGGTGATGAATCTCGATCGCTTCGACGTTGCCTGATCTCAGCGAGGTGCTCGTAACGGTCGAAAGGAACCAGGGCGCAACCGTTACGCACTAACGTCTCTCGCAAGATCGACCATGAGGCCCGCGAGTTATCGCGGGCCTCTTTCTTTCTGGGTCCTTCATTCGCCGTCGGTTTCCGGCTTACCTGCACTTCCGCGCTTGAAGCGCTAATCCGGGATCCCCGATCGCGATCCCACCGGGAGGCCGCCTCGTCGACCACAATCTGGTTCTCGCCTCGGTTCAGCGTGATTCTGCCGACCGGTGACAAGGACGAAGGGCTTGGCAACGACGAGGTGGGCTACCAGATCAACCTGCCGCTCAGCCGGGAGCTCGTGCGCGGAGTGGTGCACTTCAACGCCGGCCTCACGGTGATCCGACGCGGAGGCAGTGGTCGAAGACCCGCGGTTCCGGCGCGCGAGCAGACGCTCAACGACTACAACCTGGGTGCCAGTGGATCTACTTCCTCAAACCGAACCTTCACCTGATCCTCGAATGGGTAGCCGCTTGGGGCGAGGATGCGACGCCAACCGGCAGCGAGGACCACACCTTCGAGATGCTGCTTTCTCCAGGCATCCGCTGGGCGCCGTACACGAAGGGAGACGCGCAATTCGTCGTCGGCGCCGGATCACCGCGACCTCTCCTCCGACGCCACCGATATCGCACTTTTCCTCTAGATGACTTTTGAGCCCCGGTAAAAAGAGATCGCCGAGTAGGCACCCTCGTGTGCTTGGTCCCACCAGCGACATAAGCCCGCTTGGCCGGTCGAACCCGCACGCGCAAGTCTGTGCGGCGCTCAGTGCCGGGTGCGCGAGGGGCGATCCGTGTGCGGTGGCATGTCGACCAAGAGCCCGCGCCGGACGCGCCTGCGGAGCAGGACGCAGGCGTTCATGAAGGCCTGCTCGGCCTCGGTGGCGCACCAATCCCAGTCCGCGGGGCTGCCCGGCGCGCGCGCCCGCCAGTGGGCCATGATGTAGACGTTCCCCAGCCGGAGCTCGATGGTCCAGTCGTGCCAGGTGTCGTCGGCCGCATCGGAATCGGCGTATTCCTGCTGGGCCAGGCGGCAGTGATCGGCGCTCGCCTCATCGGCGACCACCGTCTCCTCGATCACCAGTGCATCGTCGACGCACGAGTCCCACCCCGTGTGGACACTCCCCGCCGAGGAGAACACAGTGTTCATGATGGTCTCGGGGGTCAAGGTCACCGCGATGGGGGTATCCCAGGCGGGTGACTCGTCGCTGACATCGTCGCTCATGATGGGGCCCTGCGTGCTCTGGCACATTACCTTTAAGCACGCCGAAACGCCACCTCCGCCCGCCGGCGGAGGTGGCGTCGGCGGGCCAATCCCGCGGCTAGCAGCCGGCCGCCGTCAGCAATCGCCCACCTAACAATCGTAATATAGGGCGAACTCGTAGGGGTGGGGACGCAGGCGCACCGGATCACACTCCTTGGTGCGCTTGTAGTCGAGCCAGGTGTCGATTACGTCCTGCGTGAACACGTTGCCCTTGGTCAAGAACTCATGGTCCTTCTCCAAGGCGTACAGGGACGCCTCGAGCGAGGCCGGACAGCTCGGCACCTTCGCGAGCTCCTCGGGGGGCAGATCGTAGAGGTTCTTGTCGAGCGGCTCGCCCGGGTCGATCTTGTTTTCGATGCCGTCGATCCCCGCCATCAACATGGCAGCGAAGGCGAGATAGGGGTTGCAGGACGGATCGGGGAACCGCACCTCGATGCGTTTGGCCTTGGGGCTCGGCGAATAGAGCGGTATGCGGACCCCCGCCGATCGATTGCGCGAGGAATAGGCCAGGTTGACGGGCGCCTCGAATCCCGGCACCAGGCGCTTGTAGGAGTTGGTGGTGGGAGCGACGAACGCGCACAAGGCCGGCGCATGCTTAAGGATCCCGCCGATGTAATAGAGGCAGGTGTCGCTGATGCCGGCGTACTTGTCGCCGGCGAAGAGCGGCTGCCCGCCCTTCCAGATGCTCTGGTGGGTGTGCATCCCCGAGCCGTTGTCGCCGAAGATGGGCTTGGGCATGAAGGTCACGGTCTTGCCGTAGCGCAGCGCCACGTTCTTGCAGATGTACTTGTAGAGCATCATCTTGTCGGCCATGCGGGTTAGGGAGTCGTAGCGCATGTCGATCTCGGCCTGCCCCGCCGTCGCCACCTCGTGGTGGTGTTTCTCGACCTGGATGCCCGCCTTCTCCATCTCCAGGATCATCTCGGTGCGGATGTCCTGCTGGGAATCGGTGGGCGCGACCGGGAAATACCCCTCCTTGTGGCGGGGCTTGTGCCCGAGGTTGGGACCCTGGTCGCTACCCGACTCCCAGATCCCCTCCTCCGACTCCACATAGTAAAAGCCGCAATGGGCGTTCTGATCGAAACGCACGCCGTCTAAGATGAAGAACTCCGCCTCCGGCCCGAAGTAAGCGACATCCCCGATGCCGGTGCTCTTGAGATAGCTTTCGGCCTTGTCGGCGACATAGCGCGGGTCGCGTGAATAGCGCTCGCGGGTCACCGGATCCACGATGTTGCAGATTATGGAGAGGGTAGGCCGTTCCGTGAAGGGGTCGACGATGGCGGTCACCGGCTCGGGCACGACCATCATGTCGCTCGCGTGAATGGCCTGCCATCCGCGGATGCTGGAGCCGTCGAAGCCCAGCCCCTCATCGAAGATGTCGGGTGTCACCTCGCTGATCGGGATCGAGAAGTGTTGCCAGGTCCCCGGAAAGTCCTGGAACTTGAGGTCCACGATCTCGATGTTCTTGCCTTTGATAAGGTCCATCACTTCTTTCGGTGTCATGCAAAGCCCTCCAACGATCGGTCTGGATCGCGGGTGATGTACTGATCCGCCCCTCGTCCCGGGGACGACCTGGGACGCAAGCCCCTGAAGGAGATCGGGGGATGATAGTCGGGGAACGATGGACGGTACGCGCGATATGGTTCTTGTGTGCCCCGGAGCCCCACGCCCGCTGGCGGGCGTGAGTATAGGTCAATCGGCGACGGTCGGCCAGAATGCACGGAGGTTCGGCGGACAGCGCGCCGATGGCGCTCGTTGGGTTCGCCGGCCAACCCCGATGCCGGCGGTGACGGCGGACCTCCACCCTGACCCTTCCGCGCTGCGCAGGGGAGGGAACCGGAAACTCCTTCTCCGGCTAGGTGGAAGGGGATCGGAAACTCCTTCCCCTGTCCGCGCTTTCCGTGGACGGGGGAGGGTCGGGGTGGGGGCCGTCAACGGAAAAAGCGAAGGGTAGGCTTGCAGGGCCTCCTTCTCAAGGAGGGCTAGGCCCCCGGCGGGGGACCTCGCCGGGGCCAGCCTTCTCGAGTTGCTTGAGACGCTCGCGGAACTCTTTGGTCACGGCGCGCGCCTCGCTCTGATCGCGCACCGCCTTGGGAGTCAACAATACCAGCAACTCGGTGCGCCGCAACGTGTCCGAGGTCGAGCGGAAGATGCCCCCGAGCACGGGCATGTCCTTGAGGAAGGGTATCCCGGTCTCGGAATCCGCCTTGTTCTCGCTGATGAGCCCTCCGATCACCAGGGTCTCGCCGCTTTGCACGGTCACCGAGCTCTCGACCTTTCGCTCGAGGAAGGACGGATTCCCCCCCGGATTATCTTGAATCATGGACCGATCGACGTCGGTCACCTCCTGGCTCAGCTCTAGCGTGATGCGCCCGCTGGCGTTGACGCGCGGCGTGATCTCGAGGACCACGCCGGCCTCCCTGAAGTCGACCGAAGCGAGCACATTCGGGACGTTGTCCGTTCCCGTGTCCAGCACTGCCTGCTGCTGTCCGGTGGTGATGGGTACGTCGTTGACCACCTTGATCGTGGCGGTCTTGTTGTCCAGCACCATCAGCGACGGCGAGGATAGGACGTTGAGCTTGCTCTCACTGGCGATGGCGTCAACGACGGCCCTGACCTTGTCATTGTCGGCAAACAACGCATAGGAGAAATTGGGGACGCCGAACGCAGCCGCACCCGTTTTTACTGCATCACCCACAACACCCGACAGGTCGAGCTTCCCTACAGCGGTATCCTCACGCACGCTGTGCCTGAAAAACCACTCAACCCCATAGCTGAGGTTGTCGTTCAGCGTCACCTCGATCACGCTCGCCTCGATCAAGACCTGCAGGGGGACCACGTCCAGGTTCTTGAGCGCGGTCTCGATCATCTTGTAATCCTGCGTCCTCGCCAGGATCACGAGCGCGTTGGTGGACTCGTCGGCGATGATCTTGAGGTTCTCGGTCGCGACCACGGACACCGCTGGCTCCTTGGGACGCGCGCCGCGGCGCTGTCCGATTCCGGACTCCTCACCCCCCAGCTCTCCCTCGGTCTCGGGGGTGCGCGGGCTGCCGCTGTCCAGCTCGGTCGGCTCTTCGCCGGGGGCGAGTTCCGCCGCGGGCGGTCCGCCTTCCTTCGTCGCCTCGGCCCCGAAGATCCCGCCGAGGACCGTCGCGAGATCCGCGGCCTTGCCGTTTTGCACTCGGTACACGAAGAGGCGCGGTCCCACTTCGTCGGCGACCTGGTCCAGGCGCTCGACCCATTCGCGGGCGTGTTCGAGGTAACCGGGCCGGGAGGTCACGACCAGGAGGGCGTTGAGCCGCTCCACGGGGACCATGCGCACCACCCCGGAGAGCGGGCTGTCCTTCTCCCCGAAGATCTTCTCCATCTCCGCGTGCAGGGTCTTCGCCTCCGCGTCCTTGAGCTTGAAGAGACCGACCGACATGCCGTTCAGCCAGTCGACTTCGAAGAGCTCCACGAGCTCCAGGGTGGATTCGAGCTCCTGCTCGGTGCCCGTCAGGATCAAGAGGTTACGCTGCTCGTCCACGATCTGGGGCGCATCCGGGGGCAGGAACGGCTCGATGAGCTTGTGCAGCTCACGCGCCGAGATATAGCGCAGCGGCACGACCCGGATCCCGTACCCCCGCGCCGCAGCGACGCGCTGCACCGAGGCCGGCGGCGAACCGCGGGTCGCCTGGGGCCCCGGCATGACCTTGTAGAGCCCGTCGGAACGCATCAGCACCGCCCCATTCAGGCGCAGCAGGTTCTCGAGGGTTGGCAAGAGCTCGGCGCGTTTGAGCGGGCGGCTGGTCTGGATGGTGACCTGACCGGTCACCTTGGGGTCGATGAAATAGCTCTCCTTCAGGAGGTCGCCGAGGACCGCCTTGACGACCTCCTGGAGATCGGTAGCCTCGAAGTTGAGCGTGTATTCCCCACCCGTGTCCGGCGGCCTGGGTGCCATCGCTTTCGGGTTCACGAAGGTCCCGGTGCCGGGGTACATCTCGATGGGCGGACGCGGCGGCTTCTTGTCCTCGTCTTCGAGCGTGATCTCGGTCATCGCCGGGGCGGGGGTCGTGCCGGCCTCGGCCCGCGGGGCGGCGGTGACCGGCCGAGGCGGCGGTGGCTGCGCGCGCCGCGACGCCGTCGTACATGCGGAGAGCGCGATGGCGCCGACGCACAGCACGACCCCCCAGCGGGCGGCATTTGTCATTATCCGGTGTGGCGAGCGGCGGCCTGCCGGCCGGCAGGCGTTCGCCGCCACCGTTCGCAATCCCCTCCCATCCGCCGAGCCTACCATAACGTGCCGGAAGTTAAAAACCATTTCTTGACTCATCATATTAGCCGCGCTTATTGAAGCGGGTTCTGGGCGCCGGGGACCCGGCGAGTGGAGGCTAAGTGGCGAGGCCGGTAGCGCATAGCGGGGGGTTCGTCCAGTTATATGCGAGCGCGCGATTTGACAAGCGCTCGGATCGGGATACCCTAGCCCTCGCGCCATTCACCTTCATTGATACTTAGCCTATTAGGCTGCGGGCCACGGCGGAGCGCTATGGGTGACCGGTAGCAGGGTGGCATAAGAACGACAAGGCAGACCCCATCTCCCCACGCGGAGGAGCATGAACATCCTCTTCATCTACCCCAAGATGCCGTTCGCGTTCTGGTCCATGAGCCAGCTCCTGAAGATGGCCGGCAAGCAGGCGAATTATCCGCCGGTCGGGCTGCTCACGGTGGCCGCCATGTTGCCCTCGGAGTGGAACAAGCGGCTCGTCGACCTGAACCTCGCGCCGCTCGACGATGCCGATCTCGCCTGGGCCGATTATGCCTTCATCGGGGCCATGAACGTCCAGGCCGGCTCGGCCCGAGAGGTGATCGCGAGCTGCCGCCGGGCCGGCGTCAAGGTGGTGGCCGGGGGACCGCTCTTCACCCACGAGCACCAGAACTTCCCCGGGGTCGATCACTTCGTCTTGAACGAGGCCGAGGTGACCCTCCCGCCCTTCGTCGCGGACCTCGAAGCGGGCTGTCCGAAGCCCCTCTATACCTCGTCGGAGCTGGCCGACGTACACCGGACGCCGGTCCCGCTGTGGGAGCTCTGCGATCTCGACCGCTACGGTTTCGCCATCGTCCAGTATTCCCGCGGCTGCCCGTATATGTGCGATTTCTGCGATGTCACCGCGCTCTTCGGCCGCCGCCCGCGGACCAAGACCGCCGCGCAGATGATCGCGGAAATCGAGGCCCTGGGGGACCTCGACCGCTTCGATCTGGTGGTGTTCGCGGACGATAATCTCATCGGTAACAAGAAGCTGCTCAAGTCCGATCTGCTCCCCGCGCTCATCGAGTGGCGCAAACAGAAACACCCCGCCGTCGGTTTCGCGACCCAGGTCACGATCAACCTGGCCGACGACACCGAGCTCATGGATCTCATGCGCCAGGCCGGTTTCCGGCACATCTTCGTCGGCATCGAGACCCCGGACGAGGTCGGCCTCCTGGCCTGCAAGAAGAGCCAGAACACGCGCCGCAACATGCTCGACAACGTGCGCGCGCTGCACCAGGCCGGCTTCCTGGTCACGGCCGGCTTCATCGTCGGATTCGACACCGACACCCCGACCATCTTCGACCGCCAGATCGAGTTCATCCAGGACAGCGGGATCGTCATCGCCGGGGTCAGCGTGCTCAAGGCCCCCCCGGGCACCGAGCTCTACGAGCGCATGAAGCGCGAGGATCGTCTGGTCTACGAGTTCGATTTCCACGAAAGCCAGACCAACATCGTGCCCAAGATGGATGCCGGGGTGCTCTCGGCGGGCTACAAGAAGGTCCTGCGATCGATATACGCCCCCGAATTCGTCCGCGAGCGCGCGAAGACCTTGCTCCTGGATTACCGGCAGAGCCCCATCGCGTCGCACGAGAACGTCGGCGGCTGGACCCTTCCTTTGCTCCGGCGCTACCTCGGGATCGTGGTCCGCATGGTCTACCACATCGGGATCAGGGGCAAAGGCCGGCGAAATTTCTGGTCACTGGTGCGCTGGACCCTCGTCCATCGCCCGAGGCACGTGGACCTGGCTTTCTTCTTCGGGCTATGGATGCACGAGTTTCAGGAGATGTACCGGAGCTACGATGCCTCCGGGCATTTCGACATCTACAAGGTGCCCATGGCCCTGTCCCGAGAGTTCGAAGAGTCCAAGCGGTTCGAGGCCGTGGCCCTCAAGCGCGCGTGAGGCCCAGAGAAGATCGCCCCAGAGAAGATCGCATAGGGAAGGGGGTCCGCTACAGGTGATCAGCCGGGCGGGGGACCTCCGCGGGCCGTGCCCTTGAGCTCCATCAAGCGCCGCACCTGAGCCCGCGCGAAACGGAGGCACAAGAGGGCCACTACGCCCCAGATCCCCGCCAGGACCAGCGCCGCCCACGGCAGCGGCAACATCTTCGTCAGCAGACCGAGGAGCGCGACGTTCGCAAACACCAGCGCCAGTACGCCTCCGAGCACCGCGACGCAGAGCGCCACGAAGCCCTTGCCGACCGTGAGGATCTCCGGCCTGAACAGGGCGGCGAGCCGCCCGAGCTCGTCCCGCACCACCACCGCGATGTCGCTCGCGGCCTCGCGCGCGACCTTGCCGACCCGGCCACTGGCCTCGCTCGCGGCCTCGCCCACGACCTTGCCGATCCGGCCGCCGGCCTCGCGCACCACCCGCGCGATGCGCGCCTGCGGGGAACGCGTCGATTCGGACAGCGAGCCCACCTGCTGCTCGGTGATGTTGGACATGGCTACTCCTCCGTTCGTGCTCGGTCTATCGTTCGTGAAAACCCCGCGAGCCATTGTGCCCGCGCGGCCTCCGCCAGGCAATCGCTCCCCCGGGACCGTCTGCCCCAGGTAGCGCAGGATAGTCCTGGATGCGTGGTCCTGGAATTCGCGTGCGTCGTGGTGTAGATTCGCGGCCAAGGTATTGTTGCTTCTGTTCGGGCGGGCGGCGCCGCGCACGCGGGAGATAAAACGTCGGAGATATCACCGGGTCAACGCTCACTTGGTGGTAGGGGGAGATCGATGAAAACAAAGATGATGTGGTGTGTCCTGCCGCTCGTTGCGAACGCTCTCAACGGCTGCAGCGAGATCAACGCGACGCCGGCCGATCCCGGCCTGACACGCTTCGATGGCGTGTGGGACGTCCTCGGCAAGACCGCCGTGTCCCATCCGGGGGCCGCACAGGACTGCGGCTACGGGACCGGTACGGGCCGGCTCACGATCAACGGCTCGACCATCACCGGCGAGCTGCAAGACAACTCGGGCTACGAGTACGTGCTCGAAGGGAACATCGACGCCCGCGGCCGCATGAGCGGGGCGTTCACCTACGAGGGCTATGACGCCGCCACCTTCGAGGGCGCGCTGGGGGACCGGGCGGGGACGGGGAGCTGGCAGGACATCTACGGATGTCCCGGCAGTTGGGAGGTCCATAAGGGAGAGGCGGTCGCCGACACCGTCGCATCCCGCCCCTGATCGACGCCATTCCTGCCCGGCCTGGCCCCTTCACCCATGGCACCGAGCACCCTGACCGGCCATTTACAGGACCTCTCGCTCACCGAGCTGATCCGCCTGCAGAACGAGATTTCGCGACTCTTGTCTCACCGTTTCGAGCGCTCGATGGCGCTGGCGTTCTCCGACATCGTGGGCTCTACCCCCTATTTCGCACGCTTCGGGGACGAGGCGGGGCGCAAGCTGCAGCAGCGTCACATCGATCTGGTGGGTCAGATCGCCCGCGATCAGGGTGGCCGTATCGTCGACACCGCGGGGGATGGGGCGTTCACCTGCTTTCAGGCGACCGAACAGGCCGTCAGTTCCTTCATCGAGCTGCAGACGGCCTTGGCCCGCGAGAACATCGCGCGCACGCGCGACCATCAGCTCACCGTGCGCGTCGGCCTGCACTACGGCCCGACCTTGACCGACGGGGCCATGGTCACCGGGGATTCGGTGAACCTGTGCTCGCGGGTCACGGGCACCGCCAGCGGTTCTGAGATCCGGCTCACCCGCGCCGCATTCCAGGAGCTGTCGTCCGCGCGCCGTCGCTCCTGCCGTGCGCTCCCGGCGGCTACGGTGAAGGGCGTTGCGCAACCCGTGGAGATCTTCGTGCTCGACTGGCGCGATCGCAGCCTGTTCCCGACCGCCATGTTGGTCGAAGAGAGCGGTGAGGTTCTGAAGATCCCCGAGCAGGATACCGTGACCTGTGGCCGGCTCGCCGAGTTCGAAGGGGCCACCGCCAACGATATCGTGCTGTCTTCCCCGGACTCCCAGCAGTTGCAGCGCATCGGGCGGTGGCACTTCGAGTTGCGACGCCGACCCGAGGGCCTATACCTGTACCAGGTATCCGACGGGACCACCGTCATCGACGGTGCCGCGGTATCGAAGGGGGCGTCCGTCCAGATCCGCGCGGGGGCCCGAATCGAGGTCGGCCGGGTCCTGACCCTGAAGCTCCTCCAAGTGGCCAAGACGACCGACGCCGATGACGCCACCATCCTTACCGACGGCCCGCGTTAGCGAGTCAGCGCGCCGCAGCCTCGCTCAACCGAAAGGCGTAGGCGTAGGCGCCCGGTGCGCTGCCGAGCCACCCGGCAGGGAAGAGGTCCTCGCGGATCGCCACGGCCTCCTCTATCAGCCGCCGCACCTCGGAGTCGAACTCGCCCAATACGACCCAGGCGGACAGGGCCTGGAGACGGGCCGTATGGTGTCCCCCGACCATGCCCGGTCCCAGGTCCACCCGGTCGTCCGGGCTGATCCGGGCGTTCAAGGCACCGTTTCCGAGGTAGACGCCCGACCGGAAGAGCCGCGCCAGCTCGCGCATGAACGCGATGTCGAAACGACCGCCCAGCCGATAGGCCTCGTACGGCCAGGTCATGGTCATTACCGCCTTCCAGATCCACTCCGCGGGCCGGCTCCGGTCCTCGGGCGGCGCCGGGGCATGGCCCCAGGCGATGGTACCCGCCGAGGTCCGCCACAGGGCCGCGACGAAGGTGCGTTGCAGACCATTGAGGATCTCCGGCCGCAACGGCGTTGGCGCCGATTGGTTGAGACATTCGAGGGCGGAGGCGTAGGCGTGCGCGTGGCTGAGCGGCTCCACGCGCCCCCGGTCGGGGCGAAAGAAGCGCCCATAGCCCCAGCGGTTTTCCTGATAATCGCCGGAAAGGGCGCCGAGCACCTCGCGTGTGACCTCGAGATAGCGTTGGGCCTTGGCGAGATGGCCCTGGTGCAGTGCCGGCTCCGCCTGCACCGTGCGTGCGAACTGGCAGGCCGGCAAGGTCATGAGCCCGGCGACCACCTGCTCGTAGCGGTAGCCTCCGGCACGGGCTCGGCTCGGCCACGAGGCCAGGACGCCACCGCGACCGTCGTCCGCGATCCGGCGGCGCGTCCCGCCTAGACCGTCGAGACGCTCGAAGCCTCGGGCCACGAGCTCCAGGAACCACGGCTCCGGGTGCGCCGATAGCCGAGCACCGCCGCTCGCCCCCAAAACGCCCACTGCCAGGCAAACGCACACCGGCTCTCCCATTCACCCCCGGAGCGCGCCAGGCGCCGATACTGGTGCTGCAAGTAACCGGCGAGTAGCGCCGGATCCGGGGCCTGGGCCACCAGTGTGCGCCGCAGTCGCCCGAATCCCTGTGGGCCCGGCCTCTCGGGTGCGAGGCGCAGGAGACCCCCGGGCGACAGGGCCGTACGCAACGTCTCGTAACGGCGCCGCGGCGGTGGTACCTCGGGCGATCGAACCGTGAGCACATCGATGGCGCGTTGATAACGCAGGAAGCCCCTGAGGCGCTCATCGACGAGACCGGCCTCACTGGGGATGCCGAGCGGATGAGCGGTTGCATCCGAATGAGATGAAGGACAGCCACGCCGCGATCAGCCACCATCCCGCGAGCACCGCGGGCCGTCGGGTATGGGCCATGGCGCCGTTACGGCACCCGCGGGCTCAACCGCCCACGCGCGACATCTCGACCTTGCGAAGCCCCACGGTCTCGGCACTACGCAGCTCCGAATAGCGATCGGCGCGCCGGTGCCACAGGGCGCCGAGGAGAGCCGCGATATCGTCATCGCTCGCACCGCCACGCAGGACGCCGCGCAGGTCGTGGCCGCGGGTCGCGAACAGGCAGGTGTAGAGCTGTCCATCGGCGGTCAACCGCGCGCGGGTACAAGTGCGGCAGAAGGGTTGGGTCACGGAAGCGATGATACCGATCTCTCCGCCGCCGTCCCGATAGCGGTAGCGGCTCGCGACCTCCCCGAGATAGACCGGTGAGAGTGCTTCGAGGGGCCATTGCGACCCGAGGATCGCCAGGATCTCGGGCGCCAGCACCACATCCTCCAGGCGCCAACCGTTGCTGTGGCCCACGTCCATGTACTCGATGCAACGCAGAATATGACCGGCACCGCGGCAGTAACGCGCCATCTCCGGGAGCTCCTGCTCGTTCACGCCGCGCTTGACGACCATGTTGATCTTGATGGGGCTGAACCCGGCCTGCACGGCCGCGGAGATGCCTTCGAGCACCCGCTCTACGGGGAAATCGACGTCGTTCATAGCGCGGAAGACGCCGTCCTCCAGGGCATCCAGGCTCACGGTCAGGCGCGTCAGACCCGCCGATTTGAGTCCCGTGGCCATGCGGCCGAGGAGCGAGCCGTTGGTGGTCAACGTGACCTCCCGTACCCCCTTGATGTCCACGAGCCCGGCGATGAGCCTCGGCAGATCCCGACGCAGCAGCGGCTCGCCGCCGGTGATGCGGATCTTGCTCACCCCGTGCCCCGCGAACAGCCGCGAGAGACGTGTGATCTCCTCGAAGGACAGCAGCTCGCGGCGCGGCAGGAACGCCCATTCCCGCCCGAATACCTCCTTGGGCATGCAATAGGGACAGCGGAAGTTGCAGCGGTCGGTGACCGAGATGCGCAGATCACGCAGTGGGCGTCCGAGGCTGTCGGTCAGTCCCATGGGGCTTCACCGAAGAGCCGATCGACCTTGGCCGCGCAGATGAAGTCGTTCTCCGACAAGCCCGAGATTGCATGGGTGGTATAGCGCACCTCGCACTGCCGGTAACCGACGATCATCACCGGGTGATGGTCCTCCCGGTGGGCGACAAAGGCCACGGCGTTGACGAAGGCCAGGGTCTCGTAGTAGTTCCGGAACGGGTAGACCTTGCTGATGGTCCCGCCCGGCTCATCGAGCCACCACCCGGGGGTATCGCGAAGGAGCGTCTGGGCCTCCGCAGCACTGAGTCGGGGTGTGCCGCCTTCACACGGTTTGCAACGGCTTCCGGCAAGCTGAGTCATCCACGCCTCCTGGTATCATGTCTTAACAACACCTATGTATCGCTCTGTTCGGCCTCGCCGCGGTAGACACAGCCGGCACTGCAGGTCTCACGGATCACGATCCGGGTGAGTCCGGGGATCTCGGGTGCGAGCCGCGTCCACACCCAGCGGGCCAGGTTCTCGCTCGTCGGGTTCTCGAGTCCTTGGACCTCGTTCAGGCAATAATGGTCCAAGCGCTCGAAGAGCGGCTGAAACTTCTCCGTGATGTCGGCGAAGTCCATGACCCAGCCACTCTTGGGGTCGCAATCCCCGCTCACGTACACCCCGATCCGAAACGAGTGCCCATGCAGCCGTCGGCACTTGTGGCCTATCGGCAGGTTCGGGAGGTAGTGGGCCGCCTCGATCGAAAACTCCTTGAATATCTCCATGCCGGAAGTCTAGCCAAACCTACCTGGAATCGTAAGCTACCTCTTGCTAAAGCCACGCTTGCCCGAAACCGATGATCGCCCATCGCCTTCACCCACATAGCGTTGACGAAGCAGGAGATCACGATGGACATGCAACACCATATGGCCGCTCGGGCCCTGTGCCTTTGGATGGGGATCGCCGCGGGATCCCCGGTACAGGCCGGCACCGCCATCAAGTGTTGGACCAACGGAGAGGGCGTGCGCGAGTGCGGCAATGCCGTGCCGACCGAGTATGCCCAGCAGGGACATACGGTCTACAACGATCAGGGCGTACAGGTCGGGATACACCAGCGCGCCAAGAGCGGCGAGGAGCTAGCCGAGGAACAGCGCCTCGCGGCGCTGCAGGCCGAGGACAAGCGCAAGGCCGAGGAGGTGGCCAAGGCCGACCGGGTGCTCTTGGAGACCTTCGGTAGCGAGGATGACCTGATCCTCGCGCGGGATGGAAAGTTATCGGCCATCGACGGGCAGATCCGCCTCCTCGAAAGCCAGATCCGCAAGTCCGAGGCGGACCTGGAGCGGCGCATGGTCCTGGTCAAGTCGATCGAGCAACGCGGTCAGAAACCCGCGGAGCAGATCCTTGCCGACATCGAGTCGACCCGCGGGCAGATCGCGGCGCATCGAGCCAACATCGAGTCCAAGCGTCGGGAGCAGGACACCATCCGCCGGCGCTTCGACCAGGACCTAGAGCGTTTCCGCAAGCTCGCGGCACAACGCTGAACGCGAGCCGTTCGCACCGCGTCCGCTAGGGCTCACGGTGCCGGGCGGTCAGAGCGTCGCGGCGTATTCTCTGCCCGTCTTGCCCCGCCGTTCCCAGATTTGGGTGCCTACGCCCTGGTCGGTGAAGATCTCCAGGAGCACAGCATGCTCCACCCGGCCGTCGATGATATGGGCGCTATGCACACCGGCCTGAACCGCATCCCGGGCCGCCTGGACCTTGGGCAACATCCCGCCCGAGATCGTGCCGTCGGCGCAAAGCTCGGCGACCCGTAGCGCGGTGAGCCCGGTGAGCAGCCCGCCCTCCCTATCGAGCACCCCGGCGGTGTTGGTCAAGAAGATCACCTTTTCCGCCTTCATGACCTGCGCCAGCTTGCCGGCCACCAGATCGGCGTTGATGTTATAGGACTGCCCGTCCTCGCCCACGCCGATCGGGGCGATGACCGGGATGAAGTTGCCGCGCAACAGCATGTCCACGACCGCGGTGTCGATGCTCGTCACCTCACCGACGTGGCCGATGTCGATGATCTCGGGGGCCGCCATCTCCGGGCTGGTGCGGGTGAAGGTCAGCTTGCGCGCCCTGATGAGATCGCCATCTTTGCCGGTCAGCCCCACCGCCGTCCCGCCGTGGCGGTTGATGAGGTTGACGATGTCCTTGTTGACCAGCCCGCCGAGTACCATCTCCACCACATCCATGGTCTCGTCATCGGTGACGCGCATGCCCTGGACGAAGGTGCTCTCCTTCCCGATGCGCCGCAAGAGTTGCGCGATCTGCGGCCCACCCCCATGCACCACCACCGGATGGATGCCGACGAGCTTCATCAAGACGATGTCGCGCGCGAAACCGTTCTTGAGCCACGGCTCCACCATCGCGTTGCCACCATACTTGATGACGACCGAGCGTCCCGTGAAACGCCGGATGTAGGGCAGGGCCTCGGTCAAGACCTCCGCGATCCGCATCGCATCGGCGGGCTGGAGCGCCATATCGTGACCCCCGGCGCTCAGAACGGGAGCCGCAGGCCGGATCGGACCGATCCGAGCCAGCCACGGAAACGCTCCTGGATACGCCCCAGCGCTACCGCGTCATCCCCTTCGAAACGCAAGATGAGGCACGGCGTCGTGTTCGAGGGGCGGATGAGCCCCCACGCATCGGGCAGATCCACGCGGATCCCATCGACGGTCGCGATCTCCCCGTCCGGGAACGGGATGTCGCGCCCGAGATTGGCCATGAAGGCCGCATGCTCGGTCTCCGGCATATCGAGCTTTAGCTCCGGCGTCGAGACCCCGCCCGGCAGCTCGGCGAACACCGCCGCGGACGGCCGCCCGTCCCGGACCAGGATCTCTAAGAGCCGGGCGGCCGCATACAGGGCGTCGTCGAACCCATACCAGCGCTCCTTGAAAAAGATATGGCCGCTCATCTCGCCCGCGAGCGGCGCCGCCGAGCTCTTCATCTTGGCCTTGATGAGGGAGTGGCCCGTCTTCCACATGAGGGGCCTGCCGCCGCGCTCCTCGATGACCCGTTTCAGGTGCCGGCTGCACTTCACGTCGAAAATGATCTCCGCGCCCGGATTCCGTGACAGGACATCCTGGGCGAACAGCATCATCTGTCGATCCGGCCAGATGATCTGCCCACTCCCGTCCACCACGCCCAGCCGATCGCCATCGCCGTCGAAGGCCAGCCCGAGCGCGGCACCTTCGTTCCGGACCGTATCGATGAGGTCCCGGAGGTTGTCGGGCTGCGCGGGATCGGGGTGATGATTCGGGAAGCTCCCGTCCACCTCGCAGTAGAGCTCGGTGACCGTGTGCCCGAGGGCTCGCACCAGTTGCGGCGCGAGCATGCCGGGGACCCCGTTCCCGCAGTCGATGACCACTTTGAGTCCCCCGTCCGCAACCGGCGGGCTGTCGCTCGTGATACGCGAGAGGTAAGCCGTGCTCATGTCTTGGGCCTCGATCCGCCCATCGCCCCGCACCCAGTCCGCGCGGCGGATGCGGTCGCGGATCGCGGTGATGGCCTCGCCCGAGAGGGCCTGAGCGTCCAGCACGATCTTGAGTCCATTGTAGTGGCCGGGGTTATGGCTCCCGGTGATCATGACCCCGCTGCCGGTGTCCAGCTCATGGGTCGCGAAGTACAGGACCGGGGTCGGCACCATACCGATGTCGATCACATCGCGGCCGGTCGCGGTCAGGCCGCGGATCAGGGCCGCGGCGAACGCCGGGCTCGACACCCGGCCATCACGGGCGACGGCGATGCGCGGCTGGCCGCGCTCATGGGCCTCGCTCCCGAGCGCGAGGCCGATCTGGTACACGACCTCCTCGGTCAGGGTCTCGCCCACAACGCCGCGGATGTCGTAGGCCCGGAAGATAGAATCGGACACCGGCTGGCCGGTATCCGGTATCGCGATGGCGTGATCGGTGGCGGGTTTGGTCTGGATCATGGCGTGCCTTTTCTCATGTGTCGATGATTTGATTTGAGCGCCTCTTAGGGGCGAGGGGCGCACAGGGCTGGAAGACCGACAGTGTAATACGACCCCAGGTTTGGGGTCCGCGGCCCTGCCGGGCCTCATGAGCGGCCCGTATGCCCGAAGCCGCCGGCCTCGCGATGGCTCGGCTCGAATTCTTCGCAGTGCTCGAAGCACACCGGGACAACGGGCATGAACACGAGCTGCGCGATGCGGTCCCCCGGCAGGATGACGAAGGGCTCGCTCCCGCGGTTCCAGCACGAGACCAGGATCTCTCCCTGGTAGTCCGAATCGATGAGTCCGACCAGATTACCCAGGACGATCCCATGGTTGTGCCCCAGCCCCGAACGTGGCAGAACCACGGCGCAGAGGCCCGGATCATCGATGTGGAGCGCCATGCCGCTCGGGATCAGGTGCGTGGCCCCCGGTTCGCAACGCAGCGGGGCCTCGAGGCAGGCACGCAGGTCCATGCCCGCCGCTCCGCTGCTCGCATAAGCGGGCAGCGGGAAATCACGCCCGAGACGTGGATCCAAGACCTTGAGCTTGACCTTTCGCACGGAATCTCTCGGCGATGATCGGCACGAGCTGACGCGCCAGCCGGCTCTTGGGGGCACGCGGCAGGAACCGCTCGCCCGCGTGCCAGGAGACCAGCAACTCGTTGTCGTCGCTCTCGAAGCCCTGCCCCGGCTCACCGACGCGGTTGGCGACGATCATGTCGATGCCCTTGACCGCGAGCTTCCTCCCGGCTAGATCGGCCAGCCCGCCATCGATTCCCTCGGTCTCGGCCGCGAAGCCGACCGTGAAGGGCGCCGCGGGGCGGGCCGCGACCGCCGCCAGGATATCGGGGGTCGGTTCCAGCTCGAGCGTCAAGGGTTCGCCGGTGCGCCTGATCTTATGGTCGGCCGGCACCCGGCAACGGTAATCCGCGACCGCGGCGGTGGCGACGAAGATCTCGCAATCCACGACGCGGGAGGTTACCGCGGCCGCCATTTCCGCGGCGCTCTCGACCATGACCCGCTCGACGCCGCGAGGCGCAGGGAGATGGACCGGACCGCTGATCAGGAGCACCGACCCGCCCATTTCCCGCATGGCCTCGGCCAAGGCATACCCCATCTTGCCGGAGCTGCGGTTGCCGAGGAATCGTACCGGGTCCAGCGCCTCGCGCGTCGGCCCCGCGGTCACGAGCACACGCACGCCCGAGAGCAGCGCCCGCTCGAACACGGTGGCAAGCCCTTCAAGAACTTCGGGCACTTCCAGCATACGGCCCGGCCCGAGCTCCCCACAGGCCTGCTCGCCCTCGCCGGGCCCCAGGAAGCGCACACCACGCTCCAACAGGAGGGCACGGTTGGTCTGGGTGGACGGCGCGAGCCACATCTCCCGGTTCATGGCCGGGGCCACCACGATCGGCACGGTCGCGGCCAGGCACAGGGTGGACAAGAGATCATCGGCGAGCCCGTGGGCGAGCTTCGCGATGAGATGGGCGCTGGCCGGGGCGATCAGGACCGCGTCGCACCAGCGCGCCAGATCGATGTGCGGCATCGCGGACGGTGATGCCGGGTCGAATAGCCCAGAATAAACCCGTTCGCCCGACAGGGCCTCCAAGGTGAGCGGCCCGATGAACAACGAGGCCGAGCGCGTCACGACCACGCGGACCTCGGCTTCATGCTCGCGGAGCCGCCGGACCAGCTCGGCGCTCTTGTAGGCCGCGACGCCCCCGGTGACGCCTAAGAGGATGCGTTTGTGGGCGAGGACATTCACAGGTTGTTAGTTTACCCCTTGGGAGGGATCTACCTATACAGGGATCCGGCAGGGACAGCGAACGGACCGGGAGGGCGACCGACGGGCCATGGCGTCGGGATTGAGGCCCAACCGAACGCGACTAGAATGAGATCCCCGAAAGCATTTGAGGCTTAATATGGCCCTCGCGCTGTGTGACAACGCGTACCACACCTACGCAGACTACCTCGCCTGGCCGGAGGATGTGCGCTACGAGCTGATCGACGGTCGGGCCCATCTCATGGCGCCGGCGCCGACGCTGGAGCATCAGGACATCGCCGGGGAGATCTACTTCCAGCTTCGGCATGCCTTGGAGGGAAAACCCTGCCGCGCCTTCATCGCACCGGTGGACGTGCGTCTGCCCAAGGGGGAGGACCTCGATGAAGGGATGAAGAGATCGACACGGTGGTGCAGCCGGATGTGTTGGTCGTATGTGATGCGGGGAAGCTCGATCGACGCGGCGTACGCGGCGCTCCCGATTTCGTCGTGGAAGTGCTCTCGCCCGCCAGCGCGAGCCACGATTACCTGCAGAAGCGCCACGCCTACGAGCGAGCTCGTGTAAGGGAATACTGGCTCGTCCACCCGACCGATCGGATGCTCACCGCTTTCCGCTTGGTGGACGGCCGCTACGGTGAGCCCGTAATGCAGGAATTGACGGGCATGACCCCGGTCAGCGTGCTGCCGGGTGTGGTAATCGCATGGGACGATCTGGTCTCGCGCCTGCCCAAACCGGACATTTGAGATGCAACGAGTCGTCAGTTCTGCAACATGAAGATTCCGACCTCGTCGTCGTGGTGATTTGCCGCGACTATGCGCAAAAAGAATGGCCGGGCTTGGAATGGGATGCCGTCTTCGATCTCCTCAAGAAACGGCGCGAGGATGAAGTGATGCTTGGCGGATTCGAAGCTGCGACGGTTGAAGGGTTGTTTGTTCTCCGATGCAGGTTTCGTAGAGCTCGACCACAAAGCGCCGGAGCAAGCCGCCGCGCTCATCGCCGATGCCTTGGCGGAGGATGCGCGCGGCTGGGGCGCGCTCATCGATGGCCCCGGGGGCATCGGGAAGACCGCGCTCGCCATCCGCGCCGCCGAGCGGGTTCCGCACGAACGCTTCCGTCGCTTCATCTTTCTTTCGTCGAAGGAACGCGAGCTCACCGCAGATGGTCAGCGCTCGCTGGGAACCTTCGTGTTGCCGGGCTATCTGGAGATGCTGAACGCGATCGCCCGCGAGCTGGACCAACCCGATCTCGCGAAGTCTCCCGAAGCCGATCGATCCGACGCGATTCTGCGGGCCTTGCGGGAGGCAGACGTGCTGCTCGTGCTCGACAACCTGGAGACGCTGCCGGAAGGCGACCGCGACCAGCTCTCCGCCTTCCTCAACCGGCTGCCGCGGGGGTGCAGCGCCATCGTCACCAGCCGCCGCCGGGCCGATGCCAGTGCCGTCGTCGTGCGGCTGGACAAGCTGGACTGGCCCGCCGCCCACGACCTGATCATCGAGCTGGCCAAGCACAACGAGCGGCTCCGGCAAGCCAGCGAGGCGGAGCAGCGTGGCCTGTATGACCAGACCGGCGGCAATCCCCTGCTCATCCGCTGGGTCGCGGGCCAGCTCGGTCTCGGGCGCTGTCGCAACATCGCCGCCGCGCTGGATTTCCTGCGAAGCGCCCCGCCGGGGAACAACCCGCTGGAGTTCATCTTCGGCGATCTGCTGGACACCTTCACCGCGAACGAGACCAAAATTCTCGCCGCGCTCACCCATTTCACGACGGCCATGGAGGTGAAGTTCATTGCCGAGCTCGCCGGCCTCCACGAAGCCGCGGCCCAGGGCGCGCTGAGTGATCTCTCGAGCCGCGCCCTCGTGCTCGCGGACCTCGAGGAGCGCCGCTTCGTCCTGGTGCCGATGGTCGCCGACTTCCTGCGGCGCAAACGGCCCGAAGTCGTCGCGGAAACCGGCTGCCGGCTGGAAAAGCGCGCCTATGCGCTGATCGTGGAGAACGGCTACGACAAGCACGACCGCTTCTCGGTGCTCGATGCCAACTGGCCGACCGTGGCCCCCGCCTTGCCGCTTTTCCTCGCCGGACCGAATCCGCGGCTCCAAACCGTGTGCAATGCGCTCTTTCAATTCTTCAACTTCACGGGGCGCTATGATGAGTCGCTGTCACTCAATCAACAGGCGGAAGCCAAGGCCCTGGTGGCTGGAGATTACGGCAAGGCCGGCTGGCAGGCCTACATGGCGGGCTGGGTTTATCGTCTGCGCCTAGAGGCGGACGCGGTGCTGAGTTGCGCCGATCGCGCGGCGGCGCACTGGCAGACCGCGCAGGCCGGCCCCCGCGAGCGCGCCGTCGCCATCCACTTGCGCGGCTTCGGTCAGGATTACCCCGCCGCCATCGCCGACTTCCGCGAGGTGTTGGATCTGGATCGCAGCATGTCCGCCGAGAGCGTAGACGTCGCCATCGACCTGAACGACCTCGCCGACGCTGAACAGCTCTCCGGGGATGTCGCGGCGGCGGAGGGGCATAATCGCGAGGCGCTGCGCATAGCCCGCGCCCTCGAAGACACCGAGGGCGTGGCCACCTACACGGGCAATCATAGGTTATGTAGTTAAGGAATGCCGAATATTGGCTCCAGGCCGAGCTGCAAGCGCCCGCGTTTCCGATCGCGCTTAGGGTGTGCGCGTTTGGCGTTGCCGGCGAGATAATCGATCCCCCGTGCAAAAGCGTCGATGAAGGGAGTTTCGATTCCTGAGATCAATGCGCGCACGATGTCGTGGAGGATATGAACGGCGCACATGGCCGCCTTGCGGGTGGAGGTCTCGACACCGGCCACGACCTGGGCCGTGTGGGCCAGGAAACGCTTGAGCGCGGCGGCGCCGATGGCCGCCCAGATGAGCCCTTCGACGATGGCGGGGTTTTGGGTATCGAAGGCATGCAGGTTCGCATAGGACTTCCACT
>JBOIDR010000024.1:0-41862 GCA_050740695.1 Gammaproteobacteria bacterium
GGGCAGATCATCGAGAAGGTCGACCGGGCGCGGGTCAAGATGGAGCAGATCAAGCCCGGATCCACCCTGCCCCGAGGGAAAAAGAAGAAGGTATGATCTGTAAAGTTATTTAAGGGACACTACACTACCTAATAGAGAACCGACTCAGATGACTGAAACGCTTAGCCGTGCCAACCTCCGTTCCCGCTACCGCTTCGCCGGCAGGCTCGTGATGGACACCGCGCTGCATATCGGGGGTGGGCGCGAGGCCTCTGCGATCACCGACAGCCCCGTGGTGCGCGAGGCGACCGGCCAGCCGTTCGTCCCCGGTTCCTCGCTCAAGGGCGCGTTCCGTGCTGCCGTCGAGCGTCTGGTCCCGCTGCTCGGACTACGAACCTGTCAGCTCGCCGATGACTGTGATGATTGCCTGTCTACCAACCGCAAGCTGAGCAAACACTATCAGGTCATGCGCCGGCAACTGGGCGATAAGCTGAGGGGTGACAAGGAGACCAGGCAGGCCATACGCGAGCTGCAGCATGCCATCGAAGAGCTGGGGCAGGGCTCGCCAGAGCTCGATGCGCTGAGCTGGCCGCACTGGGTCGGACAAACCATCAGCGAAAATCACCTGTTGGCCCCGCTCCATGTGCTGCCCTGCGAGACCTGCAAGACTTTCGGCTCCGTACACCTGGCCTCGGTCGCGTTCTTCCACGACCTGCCCGTAGACGGCACCTGGTATGACATGGTCCAGGTCCGCGATGGTGTCGGCATAGACCGGGATAGCGAGCGGTCCAGGGAAGAGGTGAAGTATGACTTCGAGGTTGTACCCCCGCAGACGGCCTTTAGATTCGGGTTGGCCCTGGAGAATCCCCGCGATCGCGACCTGGGACTGATTGCCCTGGGCCTACAGGAATTCACCCAGGGCATGGTCCCGCTCGGCGGGATCCGCTCCCGTGGTTTCGGTCGCTGCCGTCTCACGGATCTCAAAGTCGCCTCGGTGGACTTGACCAGCGAAGCAGCCCGCCGGGACTATCTCATCACAGGGCAAATGTCCGAGGAGGATGGCGAGAGCTTTATCGCCCGACACCTGGGCACGCTGATGGCAGCCTAAAGAGGTGACCTGAGATGCTGAAACAATTGCGGAATGAATGCCTGATCGAGTTACACATCCTACCCCAGGGACCGATCCTGATCAGGTCCGGCATCGACACTATCAGCGGTCCGGACATGGCCTTTGTGAGAGTATGGCGCGATGCGGAGCCTCAGGTGTACCTGCCCGGAAGCTCCCTCAAAGGGGTCATGCGCAGCCATGCAGAACGTATCGCGCGGACACTGAACCCTGACGCTGCCTGTGACCCTTTTGCCAAACCAGGTGAACCAGCTACCTCATGCGGTCTCTGCTTCGATAAACGGAAGAAGGACCCGGATGACGAAGAGATCGAACCAAAGGAACATCCAGATACAACCAACCGTACTGTCTATCGTGACTCTTGCCCGATCTGTCGGCTATTCGGCTCCACCTGGTATGCTGGAAAGTTTGCTACCGCCGACGCCTATGCCATTGGGACCTCGCCCAGGCCACAGCCGCGTGATGGGGTCGGGATCGACCGCTTCACCGGCGGAGCCGCGCCGGGGGTCAAGTTCGACCTCGAAGTGGTGACCGAAGGCTGTTTCAAGACCAGCCTGCACCTGCGCAACTTCGAGCTGTGGCAATTGGGACTCGTGGGTTTTCTTCTGCAAGACCTGAAGGACTGGCTCGTACGGCTAGGGGGGTCAAAGTCGCGGGGGATGGGTACGGTTCGGGGCGAGGTGCAGAGCATGTCCCTCCACTATCTGGGCCGACGTATACCAGAACCGACAGAAGCCCAGTTCCCGATCTGTAGCGTAGGCGCGCTCGGCGATGAAAACGAGCTACAAGGCTACGGTATCTGCCCGCCCTACCAGGAGATGGCGGTATCACCGCAGGGCGTGGAGCGGAAACCCAATGGTCTGCGAACCACCTATACGTTCACGGGTGATACCTTCCCTTGGGGAAGCGTCAGCCAGGCCTGGGTCGATTATGCGACCAAATATGAACCCTCTAGGGCCATGAGCGCCATTCGCGGTCAAGAGGACTAAGATGAGCACGAAGGTGTACGTGGCGAGGTTGGGTGAAACGGCACTGGCGACCCTCATTGCCACCCTGTGGGTCAATGGGTCCTGTGCCATACTCGAGCGGCCGGATAAGATAAAGTTCCCTGGTCCGTCCGAGCCGATAGATCCGGTGGAATGGCCAATCGGCCGGGTCTTCAATGACCAGAACGAACTGCACTGGGAGCGGGACGGAGATGCCTATCAGGCCCGACTGACGGGCGGGGATGGGCTTGCAGCACCGCCCGAGTTTGATGAGGTGCTAGCCCTGGACGACTCAGACGCTGAACGGGTATGGTATTACCTGTGGGGCGAAGACGAGATCGCCATAGGGGGTCGCTTGAACTATTCACGTGCCATCCCCGGTCCGGGCCGAGGGCAGCTGGGCATCAACGAGTACCGAGACCAGGATGGGCGGCTGGTCTTTTACCACTATGCCGGACTGAGACGGGAGTGAGGCGATGACCGATAGACCGAGGGTTGACCCCTACGATTTCGTGCCGCTCGGTGAAGCGCCGAAACGGGACAGACCTGTCGGGCATGCCCGTTATAGTAAAGATCGAAATATATACAGTGGTCCACTCCTCTGTACACTGACCGCTATGACCCCGATCTTCACCTACGATCCGCGCTTCGCCCGCGTGAATCTAGGCCATGAGACCGCGAATTTTCCGGTCTTTAACCGGATCGCCCAGATCCAGGGCAGCTCGATCAAAGGCATGATACGCAGCCTAATCGAGGCGATCGAACCCTGCTGCGTTTCCGTGCCCGCGCCGTTTCGGAAGACCTATCGGGGTACCGGGATCACACGGGGCAAGGAGCTCACTGTGCGTTTGCCCGCGGAGTTCGAACATTGTGATGACGGAGAGAGGCTGTGTCTAGCCTGCCGTATATTCGGCACACTCAATAAGGCTACTGCCTATGCCGGCAAGGTCTCCATAGGCGATGCACGCTCTGCTCCGGGTGACTATCAACTGCTCCCCCATGTGACGCTGGACGTACTGAGCACGCCCAAGCCGGAGGGGCGCCCGAATGCCTATACTGGCGCCGATGACAGGATTATCCGTGGACGCAAGTTCTACCGCCACCGCTATCCGCCCGACATCCTTAAACGCATGCCGGACAGGACCGGCAAGCCTAGGCAAGACCATCAGAACAAGTGTGGCCAACAGGTTATCGTGCTTGCCATACCCCGGCCCGCAGAGAAGAACGGCTTACCGTTCATAGATCGCTTTTGCTTGTTGCGCGCTTCGGCCTGACGGGGAGTCCCACCATCTCTTTTCTTGCCACAGCTTGCGGATGTGCTCGCGCGCCTGCGACCTCAATATGGGGTCCCTGATCTGTTGCCATTCTGCGGCGAGCAGTTTGCCGTGTAGTATGTCTTGCTCTTTGGCGTTATGTTGCTGACATAAACGAGCGACTTGCTCTTTCAACCAAAGAGACGCGGCCGATTCTTGTTCGACCGGATCGAACCGCCCGTATCCAACGGCCGTTTTCGCCCCGGCACCGATCGCGTCAAGGGCATCCGTGAGCCAGCCACGGACCGTGTCGATATCGGCACTAGCGTTGGAACGCCGTGGCAGCATACCAAACTGGAAGGTCGTATCACGGGACACCAAGAAACGGTATGGGGGTTGGCGAATGCCAATCCGCGGGAGGTGTCTCACCGGTTGCGTCTTGATAATGGGGTCATCACGTCCGCCTGTAGCTGAACTGGCTTAGGATGGCCTTGGCCACGAAGCCGAAGGCATCGGGGACCGGCGCCCTTGTCGCTGCGATGCCCGAGGATCGGCAGGGCGATGGAGAATGCCCCGGTACTCACCTGGTTCCCACCGAAGATGCTGACGATCATGGGATTCGAGGGCACCCGGACGATCCCGAGGAGGATAAGGGGCAGGACGAACGGCCAGCGCAGGCAGGAGGTAACGCGCGTCTTCCCGCGCCTTCGCCTGGATATCCTCGACCGTGTAGCGCGTCGTTCCGCGGAATGGCGCCATCCCCATTTCCCCTAGACGTGGCGCTGGCGATGGCGCCAGCGCTTCGCTTGCAGGCGGGCCCCCTGCGGAGTCCCGACGCAAAGTAACACAACCATCCACTGCGCTCCAACCTCCCGCGGGGAGCCATGAACCGGGCTCATGGAAGGAAAACTGCCGACGCAGAACCACGATCTGGTGGGCCCCTCGCCTCGGCTACCCCGCGGTGCGACTCGACAACCGCGACGGCAACGCGGGATTCTCCCGTCAGGAGTCAGCTACCCATGACTTACCAGCCATCGAAACCGACCTCCGGGCTGCCGCGGAATTGATAGATACTTGTGTCGTAAATGTCGAACAACACCGCTCAAGCAAGTCCTGATTCACATGTAAAGTCAATAAGCTGCAAGCGCCAGGGTATTCCCTCCCCTGCGAAGCGGGGGAGGGTCAGGGTGGGGGCTAGGCGCGTCAGGCGGAGACGACGCCTGGTCAGCGGCTGAAGGGCTTGGCCCCCACCCCACCCTCCCCCGTCCGCAGAAAGCGCAGACAGGGGAGGGAGTCTCCGGGTCCCCTCGCCTGCGTAGCGGGACGGTAAATTTCAAATGTCTTTGGCTAGATACTTACGTCGTCAATGTCGAACAACACCGCTCAAGCAAGTCCTGATTCACATGCAAAGTCAATAAGCTGCAAGCGCCACGGTAGTCCCTCCCCTGCGCAGCGGGGGAGGGTCAGGGTGGGGGCCAGGCGCGTCAGGTGGAGACGAGTCTTGGTCAGCGGCTGAAAGGCTTGGCCCCCACCCTACCTCCCCCGTCCACAGAAAGCGCGGACAGGGGAGGGAGCCTCCGCATTCCCTCCCCTGGGTCGCGGGGGACGGTCAGGGTAGGGGTCGAGCGCCGCGGTTCGGATAGGCTCAACCCCCCTTACGAGGGGGAAGGGACGATAAATTTCAAATATCTTTGGCTAGGTTTCGGCGCGCAGGTACTCGCCCTGGAGCGAGAAGGGCCCATAGACCCCGGCGGCCTCGGCCCCCCATCCCGCCGATCGGGTGGGGACGTTCGAAATCCAGACGGATGAGCTGCTGGTCTAGGAGAGAGGACGCGCAGCTTGACGGTGGTGGGCGATCCGGCGATGTGGGTGAACCGGCAACGCACCCGGAGAGCCTCGAGCCGGTCCGCGAGCACACCGGCGGCCTCGTCGGTGCCGGTCACGCCGATGAGCGTGACACCGGCACCGAGTGCGGCGACGTTGACCGCGACATTGGCGGCCCCGCCCGGCCGTTCTTCGCTCACCGTCACGTGTACGACCGGGACCGGCGCCTCGGGCGAAATGCGCCCGGCCGCGCCCGACCAGTAGCGGTCGAGCATCACGTCCCCGACGACGAGAATCGATGCGGATCGAAAGGCGCGGGCGTTGAGGATCACCGCTGGGGCGACGGCGCGTCCGAGCCCTATAATAGCCGGTCGTGCAAGCCAATAAACCCACATCGGCTCTAGGCCGACCCCATCGCTACGGCCCTCTAGCCGCGGCCGCGGCGCTCCTGTGCGCGGCCGTGGGCGTGTACGCAGGGTCGCTCGAGCCCTTCAGCGCCACCTATCGGCTCGAGATGGCGGGGCTCGCGATCGGTACCATCGACAGGAGTCTCGCGCCGGGCCCGGGCGGTCGTTACCGCTACCGTTCCGAAAGCCGGCCCAAGGGGCTCGCCAAGCTCCTTTTCGACGATCATCTGATCGAGGAAAGCCTTTTCGAGGCCAACGCCACCGGTTTGAGGCCGGTCCGATATTCGTCCCGCTACACCGGGCACAAGGGCCCGAGCACGGTGAACGTGAGCTTCGACTGGCGCAGATCCAAGATCAAGAATCAAAAAAACGATCGCCGCTGGGAGATGCCGCTGTCCGCTTCGGTCTTCGACAAGCTCCTTTACCAGCTGGCCGTCATGTACGATCTCCGTGCCGGCAAGCGCGATCTGAGTTACCGCCTCGTGGACGGCCACGAGATCAAGACCTACCGTTTCCTGCACCTCGGAACGGAGCGTATCGAGACACCGCTCGGTGTATTCGATTCCGTCAAAATCGAACGGCGCAAGGAAAACAGCAAACGTAGGACCACGATCTGGTGCGCTCCCCGCCTCGGCTATCTCGCGGTGCGGCTCGACAACCGCGACGGCAAGGGACGTGAGGTCACGGCCCTCATCGATCGCCTGACGGGTATCCCCGTCCGGTAGCACCGGCGACCCGGGCCGCCGGACGAGAACCACGACGATGCCGTTACAAGCGACAAGCGCCCCTCTCCTATCGTTTCCTTTACGAGCCCACGAGCGCCGGAATCGCCCCGGCCCCCGGCGCCGCTCGCGGGCCAGGCGCTGCCGGGCCTCCCGGAAGACGTAGCGCCGTGTGATCGCCGGCAGCGCGATCACCCCGCCCGAAGCCATAGAGATGAAAAGCACAGGGGGTCTCCCCCGCATGGCGCGTTGCTCACAACCTCCACCGCTCATCATTCTGTCTGTCTACAAGCCACAAAACCAACATACAAGGACGCCTCACCCCACCCTCCCCCGTCCGCAAAAAGCGCGGACCGGGGAGGGAGTCTCCGGGTTCCCTCCCCTGCGCAGCGGGGGAGGGCTAGGGAGGGGGTGAGGCGGGTCAGCAGACACGACGCTTGATCAGCGCCGGAAAGGCCCGACCCCCTCCCTACCCTCCCCCGTTCGCAAAAAAGCTGCGAACAGGGGAGGGGGTTCCAGGGTTCCCTCCCCTGCGCAGTCGGGGGAGGGTCAGGGTGGGGGCCAGGCGCGTCAGGTGGAGACCCCCACTCCCCCGTCCGCAGAAAGCGCGGACAGGGGAGGGAGTCTCCGGGTTCCCTCCCCTGCGTAGCGGGACGATACATTTCAATGTCTTTGGCTAGCCTCAGGAGTCGCGACGGTTGCGCGGCCCCTCCGTAGCGTGTAGATTTCCACCTCAGGGCGCCGCTGCCGGAGATCGCGCGCCGGTGTGTCGTGACGAGCAACGATCGGCTGGGGAAAGCCCCCGGGCACCGGAACAGAACTAGAAACCAGTTTCCCCGCGGTGGTCGGGACGTCGCGCAGGTTCACCCCTTAGCATTTGTCCCATGGTATTCACCATTTCCATGAATCGGAGGGCTTTCCACGATGCCAGGACGTAGCTTCCTGTTCATCCCCGGGCCGACCAACGTCCCCGAGCGGATCCTGAACGCCATGCACGTCTCCCAGGAGGACATGCGCGCGATCGACTTCCCGTCCTTCACGATCCCGCTGTTCCAGGACGTGAAGAAGGTCTTCAAGAGTAAAGACGGCCAGGTCTTCATCTTCCCGGCCTCGGGCACCGGCGGCTGGGAGGCCGGGATCACGAACACCCTGTCGCCCGGGGACAAGGTACTGGCCTCCGGTTTCGGGCACTTCAGCAATCTCTTCATCGATCTGTGCCAGCGCCACAAGCTGGATGTAGAGGCCTTGGAGGTCGATTGGGGAGAAGGCGTCCCAGTCGAAAAATACGCCGAGATCCTGGCGCAGGACACGAAGCACGAGATCAAGGCCGTGCTCGCGACTCACAACGAGACCGCCACCGGCGTGACCAGCGACATCCCCGCGGTGCGCAGGGCCATGGACGCCGTGAAGCACCCGGCCCTGCTGTTCGTGGACGGGGTCAGCTCCGTGGCGAGCATCGACTTCCGCATGGACGAGTGGGGCGTGGATGTCGCCATCTCGGGCTCGCAGAAGGGCTTCATGCTGCCGACCGGGCTGGCCATCCTGTGCGTGAGCCAGAAGGCCCTGGCGGCACGCAAGGACGCGAAATGCCCGCGCTGCTTCTTCGACTTCGAGGACATGATCAAGACCAATGTCAACGGGTACTTTCCCTACACCCCAGCCACGATCATGCTCCGGGGGCTCAGGGCCGCGATGGACATGCTGCTCGAAGAGGGGCTGGAGAACGTCTTCGCCCGCCATCATCGCATGGCCGAGGCGGTGCGTCGTGCCGTCTCTGCCTGGGGGCTCAAGCTCGTCGCCAAGGCGCCCCGGTGGCACTCGGATACGGTCAGCGCCATCTATGTCCCGGAGGGCTTCGACGGCAACGAGGTGGTCCGCCACGCCTACCGGCGCTACCACCTGGCGCTCTCCGTGAGCCTCGCCAAGATCGCCGGCAAGGCCTTCCGCATCGGGCATCTGGGAGACTTGAACGAGCTCATGGTGTTGACGCCCATCACCGGCGCCGAGATGGCCATGAAGGACCTGGGGATCCCGATCGAGCTCGGCAGCGGTGTCGCGGCCGCCCAGGAATATCTGCGCACGACCTCCAAGGACGTGCGGGTCCCGGCCTGATACCTCGGGGGTACATGCAGCCATGAGTCACACGCGTTACGAACCGGCACGCCAGCGCCTGCAGCGCAGCGAGTTGGCGGTACCCGGATCCAATCCGGGCATGATGGAGAAGGCCGCCCGGAGCGAGGCGGACTATGTGTTCCTGGACGTCGAGGACGCGGTCGCGCCGGATGAGAAGGAGAAGGCACGCAAGAACATCATAGAGGCCCTGAACGACATCGACTGGAAGGGCAAGACCATCTCGGTGCGTATCAACGGGATCGACACCCACTACATGTACCGCGATGTCGTGGACATCGTCGAGCAGGCCGGCCACAAGCTGGATACCATCCTGATCCCCAAGGCCGGGGTGCCGGCGGATGTGTACCTGGTCGATGCCATGGTGACCCAGATCGAGATGGCCAAGGGGCTCACCAACCGCATCGGGCTGGAGGCCCTGATCGAGACTGCGCTCGGAATGGCCAACGTCGAGACCATCGCTACCTCGAGCCGGCGACTCGAGGCCCTGCATTTCGGCGTCGCCGACTATGCCGCGAGCTGCCGGGCGCGCACAGTCAACATCGGCGGGCTCAACCCCGACTATCCCGGCGACCAGTGGCACGCGGCGCTATCGCGCATGGTGGTGGCCTGCCGTGCCTATGGGCTGCGCGCCATCGACGGGCCGTTCGGGGATTTCAACGATCCCGACGGCTATATCCTCGGGGCCAAACGCGCCGCGGCGCTCGGTTACGAGGGCAAGTGGGCTATCCATCCCTCCCAGATCGCCCTGGCCAATCAGGTTATGTCACCGCCCGAGAAGGAGGTTACGCGCGCCAGGCGCGTCTTGGAGGCCTTGAAGGAGGCCGCCGCGGCCGGCATGGGTGCGGCCCAGCTCGATGGCCGGATGATCGACGCGGCCTCGGCGCGGATGGCCGAGAACATCGTCAACGCCGATAACGCCATTCAGGCGAAGCGCACATCCACCCCCTAGCACGGACGACATCCATGGACATCCACGAATACCAAGCGAAAGACTTACTGAAGGACTTCGGCGTGCCCGTGCCGGCCGGCGGCCTCGCCTACAGCCCGGAGCAGGCCGTCTACCGTGCCAAGGAGATCGGCGGCGATCGCTGGGTCGTCAAGGCCCAGATCCACTCCGGTGCGCGCGGCCGGGCCGGCGGCATCAGGGTATGCAGTAACGACCACGAGATCTGGCAGGCCGCCGAGGACCTGCTCGGCAAGCGCCTGATCACCCATCAGACGGGTCCGCGCGGCAAGGTCGTGCACCGCCTCTATATCGAGGCCGCCACCGCCATCGACCGGGAGATCTATCTGGGCTTCGTCCTGGACCGGCAGTCGGAGCGGATCATGGTGGTGGCCTCGGGCGAGGGCGGCATGGAGATCGAGGAGATCGCGGTCCAGCGGCCGCAGTCCATCCTGCGCCAGTCGGTCGAGCCCGCGGTCGGCATGCAAGACTTCCAGTGTCGCGAGCTGGCCTTCGGCCTCAAGCTCCCGCCGGCGCTCACGAGCCAGGCGGTCTCGACCATCCAGGGCTGCTACCGGGCGCTGCGCGATCTCGACGCCACCATGGTCGAGATCAACCCGCTGGTCATGAGCAAGGACGGGCGCTTGTTGGCTCTCGATGCCAAGATGGCCTTCGACGACAACGCCCTGTTCCGGCGTTCGAGCGTCGCGGAGCTGCGCGACAAGTCGCAGGAGGACCCACGCGAGATGGCCGCGGCCGATCGAGGTCTCAGCTATGTCGGCCTCGACGGTAACATCGGCTGCATCATCAACGGCGCGGGGCTCGCGATGGCGACCATGGACATGATCATGCACGCCGGTGGCGAGCCCGCCAATTTCCTCGACATCGGCGGCGGGGCCTCGCCAGAGCGCGTCGCCAAAGCCTTCAACCTGGTGCTCTCCGACGAAAAGGTGCAGACCATCCTGGTCAACATCTTCGCCGGCATCAACCGCTGCGACTGGGTGGCCGAGGGCGTGGTCCAGGCGGTGAAGAAGATCGACCTCAAGATCCCCCTGGTGGTGCGTCTCGCCGGGACCAACGTCGAGGAGGGCCGCAAGATCCTGAAAGACAGCGGCCTGCCCCTTATCATGGCCGAGACCCTGGCCGAGGCGGCCGACAAAGCGGTAGCGGCGTGGAAGAAAGCGCAGAAGGGAGAACCATCATGAGCATCCTGTTAGACGAAAAGACACCCGTGATCGTGCAGGGCTTCACCGGCCAGATCGGGACCTTCCACGCCAAGGAGATGATGGAGTACGGCACCCACGTGGTGGGCGGGGTCACGCCCGGCAAGGGCGGCACGACCCATCTCGGGAAACCGGTGTTCAACACGGTGAAAGCGGCCGTCGAGCAGACCGGCGCCACGGCCAGCATCATCTTCGTGCCCGCGCCCTTCGCCGCTGACTCGATCATGGAGGCCGCAGACGGCGGGATCCGCTACTGCGTCGCCATCACCGATGGGATCCCGGCCCAGGACATGATCCGCGTCAAGCGCTACATGCGTCGCTACCGGGCCGAGAACCGCATGCGCCTGACGGGCCCGAACTGCGCCGGCACGATCAGCCCCGCCAAGGGCATGATGGGGATCATGCCCGGCCACATTTACATGCGCGGCGACATCGGGATCGTCGGGCGCTCGGGGACCCTCGGCTATGAGGCCGCCTCACAGATGAAGGCCCTCGGGATCGGGGTCACGACCAGCGTCGGGATCGGCGGCGACCCCATCAACGGCAGCTCGTTCAAGGATATCTTGGAGCTGTTCGAAGAGGATCCGGACACGAAGGCGGTGGTGATGATCGGCGAGATCGGCGGTCCCCAGGAGGCCGAAGCGGCGCATTTCACCAAGGACCACATGAAGAAGCCCGTGGTCGGCTACATCGCCGGACTAACGGCCCCCAAAGGCCGCCGTATGGGGCATGCGGGTGCCATCATCTCGGCCTTCGGCGAGAGCGCGGCCGAGAAGGTCGAGATCCTCCAGGAGTGCGGCGTGACGGTCGCGCCGAGCCCGGCCGAGCTCGGGATCACGGTGGCCAAGGTCCTGGCCAAGGCCGCATGATCCGGGAACGGAGAGGAGATGGCAAAGCCCAAACTGGTCGTCACGCGCCGCTGGCCGCAAGAGGTTGAGGAGCGGCTCCAGGCGCTCTTCGATGTACAACTGAATCCGAGCGACACGCCCCTGAGCGTCGCGGACCTGCAAGAGGCCCTGCGCAGCGCCGATGCGCTCTTGCCCACGGTCTCCGATCGGATCAGCGCCGAGGTGCTCTCCGCCGAGCCCTTGAGGGCCCGGATCCTCGGCAGCTTCGGAGTCGGCTTCAACCACATCGACATCGACGCGGCCAAGGCGCGCGGGCTCGTCGTCACCAACACCCCGGAGGTCCTGACCGACTGCACGGCCGATCTCGCCATGACCTTGCTCTTCATGGCTGCGCGCCGGGCTGGGGAGGGTGAGCGGCACCTGCGCGGGCACGCCTGGACCGGCTGGCGCCCGACCCACATGATCGCGACCAAGGTCTCCGGAAAGACGCTCGGGCTCATCGGCTTTGGGCGGATCGCGCGCGCCGTCGCGGCCCGGGCCCACCATGGTTTCGGGATGAGGATCCTCTATCAGGACCCCTACCCGCCGCCGAAGGAAGTCGCCGATGCGGTGGCGGCGCGGCAGTGCCCGGCGGTCGAAGAGCTACTGGAGCAATCCGACTTCGTGTCCCTGCACTGCCCGGGCGGTAAGGAGACCCGGCACCTCATGAACGCCGAGCGGCTGAAGCGCATGAAGCCCTCCGCCATCCTCATCAACTCCGCTCGAGGCGACGTCGTGGACGAACAGGCCCTGGCGGCGGCGCTCAAGTCCGGCACCATCACCGCCGCCGGGCTCGATGTCTATGAGAACGAGCCGCGCGTCACCGAGGATCTGCTCGGCATGGAGAACGTGGTGCTCCTGCCGCACCTGGGCAGCGCTACCCGCGAGACCCGTGTGGCGATGGGCATGCGTGTCCTCGAAAACGTCGAGGCCTTCTTCGGAGGCCAGCCCCCGCGCGACCGGGTCGCCTAGCGTCACGTTCACACCGGACACTGCTCTGGGCGGGACATTCCGGCAGTCCTCGAGCGAGCCCAGCCGTGGATCCTCCTAGTCCGTCCGGTAGAGGGCCGGGGCGAGGGTATCAACAACGGTGAGGCAAAACCGTGCGGTCACCATCATGACGGTGGTGTTACGCTAGCCAGCAATCGTGAAAGGGAAGCAATTGATCCGACGGCTGGAAGTCCAAGGGGTGAAGATGACGAGGAAACGCGGCAAAGGCGGTCATGTGCTCGCGCATCAAGGCCGTCAAGCACCGATCCCGATGCACGGCGACCGCGACCTGAGCGCGGTGTTCGTCAAGAAACTGTGTAAGCAGCTAGGCATCGACCCCGATGAGATTCTGTAAGCTCAGCTATCCCGTCAAGCTCACGCGAACCTCCCCGAACACCGTCATGGCCGAGTTCCGCGATGTCCCCGGTGCCATGACCGAAGCGGCGACCGAACAGGAGGCCCTGCACTGGGTCGAGGACGCGCTCCTCGTTCTACTTTCGGGTTATATGGACAAGCGCCGGCCGATACCCGTACCGTCCGAGCGTAGGCGTGGGGAGCGGCTCGTCGAGGTGCCGCCCATGCACGCCCTGAAGCTCGCCATCTACCAGGCGATGCTCGATCAGCATGTGACGGAAGCCTCCCTGGCGGCAGGCATGGGCATCGATCGCGGCGGAGTTAGCCGCATCCTCGACCTCCAACACAGCACCCGCCTCGATCATCTTCTGCGCGCGCTTGAGGTATTGGGCAAACAAGTCTCGGTGACCATCAGCGACGCCGCCTAGTCAGGAGGTGCAGCGTGCGCTGTGCGCACGCGGAAAGGCCAAGCCTTCCTGCGACCGGTTACGGTGAACCCGATGCGTGGTCCGCGTGCGCACCGCAAACGGCGCAGTGCACACCCTACGATTCTTCCAACGGCAGTTGAGCGTGGGCTAGCTAGGCCCGGCTATGGGAGGCGGATGCGGATCCCTGTCGAGCTGACAGCCCCGGTCGAGCTCCGGATCTCCATGACGCCCCGGATCCTCCTTCTCGCGCTGATCCGGGCCATCTGCTTTCCCGCCTTTCGCAGCCGGAGCTTCACGTTCGCGATCTGCCCGGCCGGTATGTTAATGGCGCCGGAGGCAAACAACAGCCGCCCCCGCGCCTTGGTCGCCGCATCATCGCTAAGCCGCAAGGCACTGGCAGCCACGAAGATTTTGACCGCGATGGTGCACGACGTCCCCGATACCGCATCGCACCGGATGGGGACGCGGCATGCGGACCTTGCGCAGCCTAGTTGCGGATTCTGGCTCAAGGGCGCGGCGTTAGGCGGTGGCGATGGCGTTGGTGGTGGCGGCGGTGGTGACGGCGGTGGCGGCGGCGGTGGCGGCGGTGACGGCGGTGGTGGCGGTGGTGGCGGTGGTGGCGGTGGTGGCGGTGGTGGCGGTGGTGGCGGCGCGACCTCGCCGAACGCGGCGTCTGCCTGGATCAAACCAAAACCGGTGCCGAAATCGAAGCCGGTGTCGAAACCGCCAGTGCTTGGGTCATCCATGTCGAGCGCCGTGGCTTTCAACGCCGCATACGTGGCATCCGGCGTCAAGGACGGAACCAGACCCTTCATGAGGGCGGCTACGCCTGCGGCATGCGGCGCGGCGGCCGAGGTTCCAAAGAAGTTCGGGAAACCGGTGAAGTCCGGATCACTCCCGCCAAAGAACGTGGTGTCGGCCCCGTCCGGTGCCGTGATGTCCGGCTGCTGGCGGAGCTCCGGTGTGGCGAGCCGGTTGCCGGCGGTGTCGAAGAGGATGGGCGAACCGCCGGCCGACGAGAAATTCTCGATGAACGGCGGGTTTTGACCGAACACGGGCGTATCCTGGTAATCGGCCGCGCCGACGCCGAGCCCTCCGAGTGCGGCGCTATGGCCCTAGGAAGTCCCGGTCTTGGTATCGAAATGATCGATCGTGATCGATCCGCTCCCGACGTTCACCGTCTTCATCAAGCTCGGATCCGGACCGGAAAACCGCAGGATGATAATCCCGAAGGTCGTGCCAGGACCGGCATTGGTGAAGAACAAGACCTCGAAGGGATCGCCCCCGACGTTGTCGGCAGCGCTGCTGGCGAGAACCGTAGTACAAGCCGCGTTGGTGAGGACGATGTCCATGTCGCTCGCCGAGCCCGGCGTGCCGCTGACCGAGAAGAAGGGCTGGTCCCACTGCAAGATATCGGTCAACTCCCGGCCAATCGGGATGGTGATCTGCTGGCAGGTATCGACTCCGGTACCCGGATCGAAGTCGTGCGCCTCTTCCGGTCCGAAACCGATGTCGAAAAACACGCCGCTCGGGCGGAAGGGGGACTCGTAGGCCTTGCGATCGTCATTGCCGGCGGCGCTGAAATAGGCCACCCCCATCCCTTTGACGGTGTCCACCGCCTGGGCGATGATGCCGTCCTGGTAAAAGGGCTCGGCGAAATAGATGACATCATCAATAGAAGCCAGATTGCTATTGTTGTTCTTGAGTCTCAACGAGGTTTTCTAGGTAGCACTGAAAGTCCTTCGATGGCGAAACGACCTGTCGGTTGTGACCGCGCTGAATGGCGTGATGAGCGACTCCGGGTATAACGATCCTTGCCTTTATCGGCATCGCGTGTTGCTCCTGAATACTGAGTCGCGGATGAATATCCCGGAGTCTTTGCGGAAAATGAATCCGTCCTTTTTCGGGTCCCCTTTTTCGAGGATGGCGGTCATTCCGCGCGCACCCGTCGGTCCATGACCGATGCGCGTGGTCGGGGTGCACGGCCGTGCGCGACCCGTGCGGGCGGCCGAGTACGGCGGCTAGGGGAGCCTGATGGGGCGGGGGAGCCTGATGCGGATCCGGGTCGAGCTGACCGTCCCGGTCGAGTTTTGGATCTCCATGACGCCCCGGATCCTCTTTCGCTTGCTGGTCCGGGCAATCTGCTTCCCCGCCGTTCGCAGCTTGAGCTTCACGTTCGCGGTCTGGCCGGCCGGGATGTTGGCGACGCCGGAGGCGAACAGGAGGCGCCGCCCCACTTTGGCCGCCAGTTCATCGCTAAGCCGCAATGCACTGGCAGGCACGAAGACCTTGACCGCGACGTTGCACGACATCCCCGATACCGCATCGCACTTGATGGCGACGCGGCAAGTGGACCCTGTGCAGCCTAGTTGCGGATTCTGGCTCAAGGGCGCCGCGTTAGGCGGCGGTGGTGGCGGGGGCGGTGGCGGCAGGGGCGGCGGCGCATCACACGCGTCCCCAAGGCCGTCGCCGTCCGTATCCGGTTGGTCTGCATTCGTTACGGTTGGACAGTTGTCATCAACATCCGGTATTCCGTCCCCATCCGTGTCCACGATCGGTACGCCGCCAACCTTGCCGAAGGCAAAAACAAAGGTAGCAGGCGTTCCAAGCGTCGGTCCGTCCGCAGTATTGGATTGTCCCAGAGAAAAAAGCTCGGCGCCTACGGCGCCCAGCGCTAACAGCGCAGCGCTTTCGCTTGGGCCATTTCCATAGAATATGGCAATCTGGGTGCGTTCCCCTGCCGGAATCGGGCCTATCTCAAAGTCGAAGACGGAACCATGGTCATCTGGACCAGAGTCGTCAAAGTCTACGTCTTCAGTGCCTGGAAGGAAACTAAAGGGACCCGTTCCAGGTTCTCCAGACGCGAATCCATTATTACCGCTCTTGACTAGTTTCGTCGTCGTCGCAGTTCCTCGATGAGTTACAAACTCGCTAAATGGAGTAGGAAAAACGTCCCAATCCATGACGCGTCGATAGAGGACACTGGTCATATCGATTCCGCTGAGGTTTTCCACCGTGACGGTCACTTCATAGAGTCGGTTCGTATCCGAGGAAGGCTTGAAATCGTGCGTCACCCGGAGCACCGCCGTAGCAGAGTCAGGAACGTCCACCACTGAGGTCGCCGTAGTGCCACCATCGACCCCTGTAAATGAAACAACCTCAAGGCCAGATGAACCCACGTTGTTGTTTGCAAAGCCCGTTACTCCGGTGTCGATTACTTTGATACCCCATCCTTCACATAAGCAACCCGGCTCTGTGGACGGGAGCGTACCAGTACCGTCACGTAACCCCACAGCTCCTATACCGGCAGGATCGGCTGCTGGCAATCCCAACGCCGGAACCTCTCGATATGGGACATTGAGTTGCCCTGCGTTATCGACACCCACAATTACCTCGCCGTTGCCGATAATGGTTCCGGCTCCACGAATCGGTAGCTGTGCTTCGACTGGGAGCACGGCGACAGCGATCAGCAGCGCTATCGCGGTGTTAAGTTGTCTTCTCATTGCTTCGCTCCTTATATGTGGTATGTATGTATACAGTCCTTGATAATACCCGGTCAGAGCACCGCGCTGGCCGGCGCCAGAGCGGCCATGGCGGCCGCCCGGGCCAGCACCTCTTGGAACCGCGTCACGACGTCTGGATCGGAGTGGGGTGAAGGGTTGGTTCAGCATGACAGCCTCCTTGTCGGGGTAGATGTGTCCGCGGGCGCCGCAGGAGCGAAACCCCCCTCCGGCGACCGATGGGGCGCAGCATACGGCGCTTGCCGAGTGTGATGCATCACCCATTTGGGTGACGAGATCCGCACCACGGCAGCGCCGCCAGGCGCCTCCGGGTATGCCTCTTGCTAGGCGGCGCCAACCCTAGCTAATGGACGGGATAGCCGGACGGAACCTCTCAATGACATGCTCACCGGAAACGCTCAGCGCGCTCATCGCACGGATCTACGATTGCGCGGGCGGACAGGACGATTGGGCGCCCATGCTCGCAGAGCTCGCCCGCTTCATGGGCGCGGAGCGGTCCCTTCTCTTCAGCCTCCTGCCGAGGCCCGAGCACGAGCGCATCTGGGTCGGACACGAGGTCCCCCCGGAAGCGCTGGCGGAGTACGGGGGCTATTACCATGAGCGTGATGTGGTCTTGCAGACGGCCGTTGAGCAATCGCGTTTCCATGCCGGTCGGGCCATCGCCGATGAGACGCTCATGCCGAAACGCTGCTTCAGGAGCAGTGAGTACTACCAGGATTTCTTCCGGCGCATGGGGATCCTGCACACCTGTAGCGGTATCGTCTTCGACCAGGATGCGCCCGCCGGGATCTCGCCGGCGCTGCTCGTGTTTTACCGGGGGCCCGAGCGACCTGCCTTCACCCCCGAGGACGAGCGCCTCGTCGAGCTTTTTATCCCCCATCTTCAGCGGGCGGTGCAGATCGCCGTGCAGATCGACGGAGCCCGCATGCTCTCGGCGGTTCGGGACCGGATGTTCGAAGCCTCGCCTTATGGGATGGCGGTGTGCTCACGCGACGGGCGGGTCCTGTACGCGAACGCGCGCATGGACCGGATCCTCGAGGCGCAAGATGGGTTGGCGTATCGCGAAGGCCGGATCACGGTGTCCCGCGAACGGGACCACGAGGCCTTCCTGCGGGCGCTCGCGGCCTGTGCCGCGCCGCCGGCCATCGCCGCGCCCCTCGAGGACGCGTTCCGCATCCACCGCCCCTCGGGCAAGACCGCTTATGCGGTCCGCATGCACCGCTTGCCCGCCTGGGACCGCATGCTCGGTCTCGGGGTCCAAGCGGTGGCTTGCCTCCAGATCACCGATCCCGCCGAGGGCCCGCGCGATCTCACCGAGCCACTGCGACGTCTCTATGGCCTGACAATAGCCGAATCCCGCTTGGCCGCGGCCCTGGCCCGCGGGGATGCGCCCAAGAAAGCCGCGCAAAGGTTCCAGGTCACCGAAAACACCATCCGCACGCAGCTCAAATCGGTGCTCGCCAAGACCGGCGTGCGCCGACAGGTCGATCTAGTCTTGCTGATCAGCCGCTTGGCTGTGGCGGCGTAGCGGGGAAGGGCTCAGGGCACGAAATAGGGCCTCCCTGGCGAGCGCGCGGGGTCATCGCGTATTTCCCCCTCCGGCGCGGGGCCTGTGCACCGCCGGCCCGCCGGGGGATGGTGATCCCCGGCCCTTCGCGCATACCATGCGCGGGATGAGGCCTGTGCGGGGAGGACCCAAGGGGCGACAGGCGTGGCGGTGCGCGGGGGCTTGGGCGCAACGCGCTCTTCGGCGAACTGGTTCAATCGCTCATCGAACCCTCGCCCGCGGGCTCCCAGGAGCGTTCGCAATCTGGAATCCTTCAGCGACCACATCGCTTTGCGCGGCGACAAGACCGCGTCGCGGCAGCCGGCTCTGTCACCATCTGTCACCAGTAAAACGGTAGGAGGACGACATGCCGACGATCGGAAGGTTCTACGGGATCGTGGTCCGCATGTTTTTCGACGAACACGCGCCGCCGCACTTTCACGCGCAGTACGGCGAGTTCAAAGCGTCGATTGATATTAGAACGCTGGAAGTGATCGAAGGCAAACTGCCCAGGCGAGCGCTGGAGCTGGTGCTCGACTGGGCGGAGCTTCACCGGACTGAATTGCTGAAGGACTGGGACTTGTGCCAATGCCACCAGCATCCAAAGAAAATCCAACCGTTGCAATGAGGATACTGTTATGCACTGGGATGTTGTTGAAGCCAAGGTGATCGGGGATCTTGAGTTCTCTGTGCGCTTTGCAGATGGACTCACCGGGAAGGTACGCCTTCTGCCGTCGCATCTGTATGGGGTGTTCGAGCTACTGAAAGACCAACAGATTTTCAATCAGCTGACGGCGACGGATGGGTTCGTGTCGTGGCCGGTCGAGATTGACCTGGCTCCCGACGCCATGTACGAGGCTATCAAAGTATATGGCGAGTGGGTTCTCGAATGACTAACGAGGCTCCGCCTCAGACCGACGAGGTGTATGTCGTGGGTCGACCGGTGCTGCATAATAGGAGGAGAGGCTCCGGTCGACGGTGAAGAACTGCAAGCAGTTCTTGCCAATGATATAGGCCGCCGAGGCGGCGATCGATCCCTTGGGATCGGAGTCGAACCGGAGCCGATATGAGCATACCACAAAGCGTCGCTGAGATCCTTCGAGAGCACGTGACCTTGGAGATCGAGGGCATCGATCGGATGTACCTCAACGTCTACGTTCCGCAGTTGCAGCGCGAAGGGGGCGTGGCGAGTTTCTTTCGGTTTCATCATGGATACCCCTTCGCGTCGAGCGCGTTGATGGATCCCATCAGTAAGGCGTTCGTGGCCGAGATGGAGGCGTTCGCGAAGCGAGAGGGGGTTCCGGTGGTGCTGTTTCGGAAGGGCCAGCGGAAGGACTACATCGCGGCGGAGCATCTCAAGCGGTTCACCAAGCCCGAGGGGGTGTTGTTCATCGGCAAGGCGCAGGAGAAGACGCCGGTGTTTCGGACCGAGCGGCGGCGCAATCCGGAGACCGGCGTGAGCTACCCGTGGCTGGTTCGCTCCACCGCGATGGTCAATCACTTCTACGTGTACTGTGTGGACCGGGACTTCGGCCCGTTCTTCCTGAAGTTCTGTACCTACTTCCCCTACACCGCCAAGCTGTGTTTGAACGGGCACGAGTACCTCAAGCAGCAGCTCACGCAACGGGGGGTGTGGTATGAGGCGCTGGACAACGGGGTCTTGTCCTGCGAGGACCCGAGGCGCGCGCAAGCCCTGTGCGACGGGTTGTCTGCTTCGATGCTCGATGCGCTTTTGAGGAAGTGGCTGCGGAAGCTCCCGCATCCCTACTCTGCCAAGGACCGCAGGCAGGATACCGCTATCAGGTGTCGATCCTGCAAGCGGAGTTTTCTCTGACCCAGGTGCTCGACCGTCCGCTGACGGGTCGGGTCTTCTTCGAAGAGGTGATCCGCGAGAACCTCGACCTCGGGCGGCCGAGCCAAGTGCAGTTGATCTTCGACCGGCGCGTGACCCGCAGGACGCCGGGCCGGTTTCGGAGCCGGGTGATCACCGAGGGGGTCGTCCCCTCCTTGCACGTCGACTACAAGAGTTCTCGCATCAAGCAGTATCACAAGGAAGGCCGGGCGCTGCAGACCGAGACCACCATCAACAAACACACGCGACTTCGGGATCGGCAAGCAACTCAAGAACCTGCCTGCTCTGCGGCAGATCGGCTTCAAAGCCAACCGACGTCTTCTGGACGTCCAGACGATTTCCCATGATTGCTCGATCGGTGAAGAAGCGTTTGAGAAGGTGGTACGGCCCATCGAGGTGGAGGGGCAACGGGCTTCGGCGTTGCGGTTCGGAGAGGGACGTGTACAAGCGCTGTTCAGCGTCTTGGTATTGTTCAGCCTGCAAGCGAGGGGTTTTACCAATTCCGACATGCGAGCCTTGCTGGCTCAACTGCTGGGTCTCGACCCGGCCCATTACCCTCTCGGCAGGATGAGCTACGATCTGCGCCGCTTGCGGCTGCACGGACTTATCCAGCGCATTCCACACAGCCATTGGTACGAACCCACCACCCTGGGATTACGCGTGGCGCTGTTCTTTTCCCGCACCTATGCCCGCCTCTTGCGACCTATCCTCGCCGACATCACCCCCAACGCGCCACTCCGCTATCCGTGCTGCCTTCGAGAGGCTTCAAACCCTCATCGACCAAGCCTGTCAGGAGGCACAACTCGCTGCCGGATAAACTTGACTCATTTGCATCACATTTCATGATGCAAGTACTCTAGCAGTTTGGGTCTTTGAGATTGTTTGCTCTCAAACGCGAGCTCGAGGCGTCGGACCGGCCGGGTTTCCGGGTCCATCTCGCCAGTCACCGCCGGCGCCCGGCCGGTGCGCACCTGGTGCGCCGGGGGATGGCGATCCGTGGCACTTCGCGCATACCATGCGAAGGATGCGGCGTACACGTGAAGGACACGAGGGTGATCGGCGCCGCGCGATGAGCCCGCGCCCAGCGTGACCGGCACTTCGAGTCTTCGTAGCCCAGATGAAACGAAGTGGAATCCGGGAAGGCCTCCCTGGATTTCGCTGTGCTACCTCCGGGCTACGTGCTGGAGGACATCGAGGGCTACGGCGCCGAGCGCGGGGTCGGCACCCGGCCTGCGGGAGCTGGTGATCCCCGGCCCTTCGCGCATACCATGCGCGGGATGGGCGGGGCGTACGTGGCGGGGCGGGTCGGCGCGAGGGGTGCGGCGACACGACTGGGTTGGGGGAACAACTCGTAGGAGAAAGTACTTATGCCGACGAATGAGCATCTTTGTACGGAATCGTCATTAAGATTTTCTGGCAAGATCACGCGCCGCCGCATTTCCATGCGCTCTATGCCGAGCACGAAGCGTTGATCGAGATCCGGACCCTCGAAGTGATCCAGGGATGCCCAAACGGGCGCTTACGCTGGTGCTGGAATGGGCATCCGAGCACCGTGCGGAATTATTGGAGGACTGGGATCTATGCACACGCATGCAAACGCCGAAGAAGATCGAACCCCTGAAATAGTCCCACCCATCACCCCGAGCGCGCCTTGGCGCGTTAAGGTAGTGGAGGCCAAGGCCGAATTCCGCCTGTGGGTGCGCTTCAACGACGGCACCGAGGGCGACGTGGACATGGCCGGTCTCGTGCGCTCATCACGCGCGGGGGTATTCGCCGCTTTGCGCAACGAGATGCTATTTCACCAGGTTCGCGTCGAATGCGGGGCGGTAACCTGGCCCGGAGATCTCGACCTCGCTCCCGACGCCATGTACGAGGCCATCAAAGTGCATGGCGCGTGGGTTCTCACCTAGCGCCGGGGGATGGTGATCCCGTGGCGCTCCAGAATACCATGCGCGGCCTGCGGGGTGTGGGGGAAGGACACGGGAGCGACCGGAGCGGCGGCGCGCGGGTGCGGGTCAAGATCTGCGGGATCACGCGACCGGGGGACGGTTCGCTTGCGGCGCGCCTCGGGGCGGATGCCGTCGGGCTCGTGTTTCATCCGAAGAGCCCGCGAGCGGTCACCGTGGAACGAGCGCGGGCCATCGTCACCGCGTTGCCGCCCTTCGTGACCCGCGTCGGGCTGTTCGTCAACGCGGTGCCAGACGCCATCGAAGCGGTCCTCTCTGCCGTAGCCCTCGATGTCCTCCAGTTCCACGGCGACGAGCCCGCCGAAGATTGCCGGCGCTACGGGCGCCCTTACATCAAGGCCATCCGCATGCGCTCGGACGTCGACCTCCGCGGCGCCGCGGCGGCTTATCCCGACGCCGGCGCGCTCCTGCTCGACGCCTTCGTCGAAGGCATCGAGGGCGGCACCGGTAGAAGCTTCGATTGGTCGCGCGTCCCCGAAGACCTCGCCAAACCCATCATCTTGGCAGGCGGGTTGACTCCTGATAATGTCACCCAGGCCCTGGCCGTCGTAAATCCCTATGCCGTGGATGTGAGCGGGGGTGTGGAGCGCGAAAAGGGCATAAAAGACGAGGACAAGATGCGGCGATTCATCTCTGGGGTGTGGGATGTCGGGCGGGGCTAGCGCGGCGCTGGAGCGGGACGGGGCGGCGCGCGCGCTGCCCGACGCGGGCGGGCACTTCGGCCGTTACGGGGGGCGGTTCGTGGCCGAGACCCTCATGCAGCCGCTCGCGGCGCTCGATTCGGCGTACCGCCGTTGCCGCGATGACCCGGCATTCCAGGCACACCTGACGCATGAGCTCCAGCACTACGTGGGTCGCCCGTCACCGCTCTATTTCGCCGAGCACTGGTCGGATCGCCTCGGCGGTGCGCGCATCTTCCTCAAGCGCGAGGATCTCAACCACACCGGCGCGCACAAGATCAACAACACCGTGGGCCAGGCGCTTCTGGCCGCGCGCATGGGCAAGCGCCGCATCATCGCCGAGACCGGCGCCGGCCAGCACGGGGTGGCGACGGCCACGGTGGCAGCACGGCTCGGGATGACGTGCGTGGTGTACATGGGCTCGGAAGACATCCAGCGCCAGGCCATCAACGTGTTCCGGATGAAGCTCCTGGGCGCCACCGTGGTACCGGTGGTATCGGGCTCGAAGACCTTGAAGGACGCCCTCAACGAGGCCTTGCGCGACTGGGTCACGCACGTGGACAATACCTTTTACATCATCGGTACCGTGGCCGGCCCGCACCCCTATCCCGTCATGGTCCGCGACTTCCAGGCGGTGATCGGCCGCGAGGCGCGGGTCCAGTGCCTGGCGCAGGCGGGGAGTCTGCCGGATGCCCTGGTGGCCTGTGTCGGCGGCGGATCGAACGCCATGGGGCTCTTCTATCCCTTCCTCCCGGACACGACGGTCGCCCTCTATGGGGTCGAGGCGGCCGGCGACGGGATCGAAACGGGGCGCCATGCGGCCTCCCTGTGCGCCGGACGTCCGGGGGTCTTGCACGGCAACCGCACCTATCTCCTCGAAGACGACAACGGCCAGATCCGGGAGACGCATTCGATCTCGGCCGGGCTCGATTACCCGGGGGTCGGCCCGGAGCACGCCTGGCTCAAGGACACCGGGCGTGCCCACTATGTCGCGATCCGCGACGACGAGGCCCTTGCCGCTTTTCATGATCTGACCCGCACCGAGGGCATCATCCCGGCGCTCGAGTCGAGCCATGCGCTCGCCTACGCCGCCAAACTGGCGCGCGAGATGGACCGCGAGCGGGTCATCGTGGTGTGCCTCTCGGGCCGCGGCGACAAGGACATCCACACGGTAGCCACCCGCGAGGGGATCACGCTCTAGTGCGCGGCACGGTCCCGGAGACGGGCGCGAGCCGCATCGACGAATGCTTCGCTGCGTTACGCACCGCGGGTCGGAAGGCGCTCGTGCCCTTCATCACCGCCGGCGACCCCGAGCCCGGCTGGACCGTGCCGCTCATGCACCGCTTGGTCGAGGCCGGCGCCGATCTCCTGGAGCTCGGCGTCCCGTTCTCCGATCCGATGGCCGACGGCCCGGTGATCCAGCGTTCGAGCGAGCGAGCGCTGGCAAAGGGCATGACCATCCATCGGGTTATAGAGATAGTGCGTGCCTTTCGCCTCGACGATCGCGCGACGCCGGTCGTGCTCATGGGCTACCTCAACCCCATCGAGGTCGTGGGCTACGAGGGGTTCACCCGGGCGGCCCGCGGGGCCGGGGTGGACGGCGTGCTCACGGTCGATCTGCCCCCCGAAGAGGCGGGCGAACTGGTCGATGCCTTGACGAGCCAGGGCATGGCCCCGGTGTTCCTGCTTGCCCCCACCACGACCGAGGCGCGCATCGCCGAGATCTGCCGGATGGCGCGGGGTTTCGTCTATTACGTCTCCCTCAAGGGGGTGACGGGGAGCGATCGGCTGGATCCGGTCGCGGTCGCGGAGAAGCTGGCACTAGTGCGGCGCTACACGGCGCTCCCCATCGGCGTCGGCTTCGGGATCAAAGACCCCGAGAGCGCGGCGCAGGTGGCCGCCGTCTGCGACGCCGTGGTGATCGGGAGCGCGCTCGTGGCGCGCCTTTGGGCGTTCCGCGGTGACCGCGAGCGGGCCGAGCACGAAGTCTCGTCGTTCGTTGCCGATCTGCGCGCCGCCATCGACGGCGTGCGTCCCGCCGCGGCTTAGCCGCGGGGGAGAACGGGCATGGCGAGCTCGGACTGGGGCATGGACTGGTTCAAGAAGCTGCTGCCCTCACGGATCCGCACCGACGGTACGGGCAAGCGCGTGGTACCGGAGGGCCTGTGGACGAGCTGCCCCGCGTGCAAGGCCGTGCTCTACCAGGCCGAGCTGGAGCGAAATGTCAGCGTCTGCCCCAAGTGCGACCACCACATGCGCATCGGCGCCCGCCGCCGCATCGATTTATTCCTCGATCCGGAGCCCCGCACGGAGATCGGGGATAGTGTCGAGCCGGTAGATTTCCTGCGTTTCAAGGACACCAAGCGCTACAAGGACCGGCTGAGCCAGGCCCAGAAGGCCACCGAGGAGAGCGACGCCCTGGTGGTGGTGGCGGGCCGGCTCCAGGACCGGCCGGTGGTGGCCTGCGCGTTCGAATTCGAGTTCATGGGCGGCTCCATGGGCTCGGTCGTCGGCGAGCGTTTCGTGCGCGGCGTCAACGCCGGGATCGAGCAGCACGCGCCCGTGGTGTGCTTCTCCGCGAGCGGCGGGGCGCGCATGCAGGAGGCGCTCGTGTCGCTCATGCAGATGGCCAAGACCAGCGCCGCCATAGGCGCCTTGAGCGCCCGTGGTGTGCCCTACATCTCGGTCCTGACCGATCCGACCATGGGCGGGGTCTCGGCCAGCCTCGCCATGCTCGGCGACATCAACATCGCCGAGCCCGGCGCGCTCATCGGTTTCGCGGGTCCGAGGGTCATCGAGCAGACCGTGCGCCAGACCCTGCCGGAGGGCTTCCAGCGCAGCGAGTTCCTGTTGCAGCACGGCGCCATCGACATGATCGTCGACCGCCGGGTGCTGCGGGACAAGATAGCGGCGTTGCTGGGGTTGCTCGGCCGGCGATCCGCGGCTTGATCCCGGCCGCCACGGATGCCGCTGATCAAGGACCAGCCCGCCGGGCGCAGCAGACCGCGCTACACCGCGCTCTGCGATTGGCTCGCCTGGCAGGAGGGCCTGCACGTTCGCGAGATCGACCTCGGTCTGGAACGCTGCCAGTCGGTCAAGAAGCGCATGGGCCTCGCACCGCCCGCCTACCGGGTGATAGCCGTGGGCGGTACCAACGGCAAAGGATCGAGCGTCGCATTCCTCGATGCTATCCTGCGCACCGCGGGTTACCGCGTGGCGACCTATACCTCGCCCCACCTCCTCTGCTACAACGAACGCATCCGCATCCAGGGGGAACCGGTCTCCGACCGGCAGTTGTGCGCGGCCTTCGAGCGTGTGGACGCCGCCCGCGGCGCCACCTCCTTGACCTACTTCGAGTTCGGGACCCTGGCGGCCCTGAGCTTGTGCGAGGACGCAGAACTGGACATCGCCGTGCTTGAGGTGGGTCTGGGCGGACGCCTGGACGCCGTCAACGTCGTCGACGCCGACGTGGCCTTGATCACGGCGATCGGGATCGACCATGTGGAGTGGCTCGGACCCGACCGCTCGGCCATCGCGTTCGAAAAGGCCGGGATCTTTCGGCCCGCTCGCGGGGCGGTGTGCTCGGACCCCGAGGTGCCCCAGAGCCTGATCGACCACGCCGGCCGGCTCGGTACGCGGCTGTCACTGCTCGGGCGCGACTATCGGTATTCCGTGGGCGACGGCTCATGGTCCTGGGCATCTTCGGATAGCGCCTATTGCGACCTCCCGGCGCCGGGACTCATGGGCGACTATCAGTATCAGAACGCGGCGGGGGTCTTGCGGACGATCGAGGTCCTGTGCCCCGATCGGCCCGTGCCGGAGCCGGCGCTGCGGGAAGGACTGGCCGCGGCCCGTCTGCCGGGGCGGTTCCAGATCGTCACGGCCGGCGGTCTCGAGTATGTCCTCGACGTCGCCCATAATCCACAGGCCGCAGAGGTCCTGGCCCGGACGCTGCGGCAGCACCGGTCGATGGGTAGACGTACCGCTCCGGCCGAGACCCACGCCATCTTCGGTATGCTGCGAGACAAGGACCGGCAGGGCTTCCTCACCAGATTACAAGGGCTGGTCGATCATTGGCATGTCACGGGGTTGCCGGGTTCACGGGGCACGGCCGCTTCGCTCCTCGCGCGTGAAGTTGCCGCGTTGAGCGGGCGCGGATCGCTCGCCTGTTACGACAGCGCAGAGGCGGCGCTGCGGGGGGCGCAGGCGCGGGCCAGGCACGGAGATCGGGTGTTGGTCACGGGCTCGTTCCTGACGGTTGCCGGGGTGCTCCGATCGCTCCCATAAGAGTGGACCGATGGAACCAGGGCTGAAGCAGCGACTCGTGGGGGCGGCGGCTCTCGCCGCGCTGGCGGTGGTCTTCCTGCCCATGGTGTTCGATGACACGGGCGTCTCCGAGGACGTGAGCGACGGGCCCTGGATCCCGCCGCGTCCCCCGGAGCTCAGCGGGCCCCAGTTCGCGCCCCTCACCGAGGCCGAGATCAAGCGTGGCGCGCGCCTGCCCCCATTCGCGATCGACTCGACCTCCGACGATCCAGGTCTGACAGGAGATACCGGCAGGCCCGCGAAGCCGCCCGCGGCCCCGACGACAGCGCCTGCCCCGGCGCCACCCGCGACGCCTGCACCGGGGGCCGAGACCCGGGCGCTCGCCGCGCCGGCCGCGCGCCCCGCCACCGGCCCGGCAGACGCGGAGACGGCGCGCACCAGAAAAGACACGCCGGCCCGCAATGAACGCGCCGGCACGACCTGGACGATCCAACTCGGGAGCTTCCACAGCGAGGCCAACGCCAAGAAGCTGCGCCATCGCTTGCAGAAGCTCGGCTTTCAGCCCTTCATCGAGCGCATCACCGTCAAGACCCAAAGCGTGTTCCGGGTGCGCGTGGGGCCCGAAAGGGAGCGCCACCAGGCCGAGGCACTGCGTGCAAAGATCCGGAAGCAGGCCAATCTCGACGGCGTCCTGGTGCGCTACCCGTAGCGGCATTTCGCGCCTGCGGCGTTGGCATGGGAAGTATGAAGCGCCCCGGGCCTATGACCCGAACGGCTTGCCGTCGATGGTGAGCGCCACGACGCCCTGGTCCAGGACGTAGGTGCAGGCCACGGGCGGATGGCCCGCGCCGCCCGCTTTCCAGTGCAGGGTCACCCGTGTTTGCCCATCGCTGACCGTGTCGTTCGGCAGTCCCAGGAGCACGTTGGTGTGTTTGCGGACCGCCTCCGGACACGCCTCGCGCGCCTTCGCGGTGAGGGCCTTCGTGGTAAGCATGTAAGAGTCGGTGGCCGTCTGGCGGGGGCTATTTTGCAACATTACGGCGACGACCCCGACGCCGATGACGAAGAGGATGCCGATGAGGAACCTGCTGGGTTTAATGTATTCCATGGGATGTTCTCGATGAAGTATCTCTGTTAAGTGTCGGAATTGTATTGGATAGCGGTTCTGGTGCTTCGGGTGCCTGGCGGTTCTGGAAACCAAGGATAGGAAAACACGCCCCGCGCTACAAGCACGGGGCCGAGGCTTGACCCGGATCAGGAGCGCTATGTTGGATCGCAGCCGCTTTCAGTGTGACGTCCGTCACAGTTTTTCGCGGAGCTTCGATGGGCTCCTCTGTCTCGGGCATTGGGCATTGCAAACCCGTTACATTGGACATTGCAAACCCGTTACAATGTCTGGTAGAGGGGGGTGCCGAAGTGAGACGCGGCGGATGGACCGGCAGCGGCGCACGATCCATCGGGATACGCGACGCGCGCATTTCATTCGACCCACACCCCGCGGCGAAGCAACCGAGGCATCCGGGCATCGCTATGACGATCTTGCCACTGCTCTTGCTCATCTGGATCGCGAACGGCGCCCCGGTGGTGGCGCATGCACTGTTCGGGGCGCGCTTCGCTTATCCGGTGGATGGAGGTGCGCGGTTCCTGGACGGACGCCCGTTCTTCGGCACCGCCAAGACCGTGCGCGGGGTCGCCGCAGCCGTCATCTTGACGACCTTGGCGGCCCTGTGTCTCGGGCTCTCGCCTGGACTCGGCGCGCTCGTCGGCTCCGCCGCGGTCGCAGGCGATCTCCTCACCAGCTTCATAAAACGGCGCATGGGCCTCCCGCCTAGCAGCCGGGCGCGTGGACTCGATCAGGTCCCCGAGTCCCTGCTGCCGGCACTCCTCGCCGCCCCCCGCCTCGACCTCGAGGCGGGTCACATCGCCTTGGTGGTTGGGTTGTTCGTGGTCCTCGCACTCGGCCTCTCGCCGGTCCTGTGCCGGATGCGCGTCCGCGAGACGCCTTATTGACGTCGTCTCGCCCGGCCCTCGAGGCGAGACCGCCGCCGCGTATCGCCGGGATCCTGAACCTCACACCGGATAGCTTCTCCGACGGCGGGCGGTTCGCGGAACAACGGTCCGCGATCGATCACGCGCTCCGCATGGTCGAGGAGGGCGCCGATGTCATCGATGTCGGCGGCGAATCGACGCGCCCCGGGTCCCTGCCGGTGCCTGTGGCGGAACAGACGCGGCGCGTCCTCGCTGTCATCGAGGGCCTGCACACCCGCCTGCCCCCGCACGTCCCGATCAGCATCGACACCACCCGGGCCGACGTCGCGGAGGCGGCTCTCGGAGCCGGTGCAGCACTCATCAACGATGTCTCCGCCGGACGCGACGACCCGCGCATGTTCGAGGTGGCGGCGTCCCGCGGGGTGTCGCTCGTCCTCATGCACACGCAAGGCACACCCGCGACCATGCAGCAGGACCCGCGCTACGAGGATGTGGTCGAGGAGGTGCGCGCCTTCCTGCTCGAGCGCGCCCGGGCCGCGGAGGCCGCCGGTATCGCGCCCGAGAACTTGATCATCGACCCAGGCATCGGGTTCGGAAAGACCAGGGAGCACAACTTGACCCTCCTGGCCCGGCTCGGGCGCCTGGTGGACACGGGCTATGCGGTGATGCTGGGCGCGAGCCGCAAGCGCTTCATGGGCTCGCTGTGTGCCACAGAGGAGCCGTCGCGATTGGTGGGTGCGACCTGCGCCACGACGGCGCTCGGGGTGCGAGCCGGGGTCGGGTGGTTCCGGGTACACGACGTAGGACCCAACCGTCAGGCCGCCGATGTCGCCTACGCCATCGCGCATGCCGACCAAGGATCCGGCGCGACTTAGTTATAAAGGAGAAAAGCAACACCTCTCCCGATCACGGTCGAACGCTGCGTCTCGCGATCCCCTCCATGATGCGATCGGCGATCGGCGCATACCGTTGATCGAAGTGGTGATCGCCAGGGAGCTCGATGTTCTCGGCGCCGCGCATGTCCTCACTCGTGCAAAGGCTTACCTCGTCGTCGTCGATGCCGTAGAAGCATTGCAGCATGGTCGTCAGCAAGTTGGCGAAGGCGACCGGCTTATCATTAAACAAGGCTATGGCGATCTCGAAGCGCCGCAAGTATTCCGGATCAAAACGTCCGAGCGAAAATTCCTTTTCGCGGGTGCTCTTTAGACTGAGCCAGGCATTCGAGATGCCGGCAAGGTCCTCCAGGTGTGTTTGTACCGCCTGGCGGTCGAGAACGGCAAATGACAGGCCCTCCCGGCGGGCTCTATGGTACGACTGACGCAAAGTCTTATGGTGGGTACCTTGCAGCGTAAAGGCGTCGAGCAACACCACGGCTTCCTCCCCGAGCTTCAGGGGCGTCAAACCCATATCGAGGTAAAGCGGCAGTGTATCGGGATGAGTCTGGTAAAAGGCGACGCGTCGTCCTTCTCGGTCGGCTCGTTCACGAAAGGCCCATGCGAGCTCTTCTCGTGCTTTCCTGGGACCGACGGGATCGCCGAGCGCGATCCAGCTCTGCCCGCTGATACCGAACATGACGAAGGCATCACCGCGTTCAGAGAACAAGAATCGCTGAATCGCTTATCACCCATCAGTGCGAGGTTGGCGGTAGTCTGGTCTTGTTCGCGGACGATCGCTTCGGCCGTGTCCAGATCCGCGGGGCTCGGTAACCCCGGTTTTCCTGGGGGTGCCTGCAATAACCGGTAAAGTGACAAACCGACGAGGGTTATCGTGACACCCAGGACCGATCGAAGTCCCCGCGACGCCTCGGCGTCATACTCGAATTGCCACCAGAGGACGTGGGCATACTCGACATGTTTGTAGGAAAACAGCAAAACGCCATACATGCCGATCACGGCGGCCAGTACCGCCCTGCCCCACCCGATCGTAAAAGGATCGTCCATGAGGCAGGTAGGTCGGTAGAACTCCTTGCGGCTAACTGACAGCAAGAGTGCGGTCACGAGCAAGATGGCACCCCTCTTCGTAATCGATGCCTTTGACCAGGCAGAAGAGACTCCCGGACACGCAAAGTGCGAGCGTGAGCCAGTAGGCACCGTTGAGGCGGCGCAAGATACCATGCGAAACGATGAGCAATGCCAGGCCGACGACCGAGGCCGCGAGCGTGGATACTTCCAGGACCACGAGTGGCACGAGGGCGGCGATCGCCTTTAGCCGTTCAGGCACCGACCCGGTAGTGGCGCGGGCCGCGATCGCCGTCGGGATGGGCTCTTCGTGGAGACCCACCCGCGCCCCGACGAGGCCCTGAGCGATGGACCCAACGCTTGGCCCCTGCGCGAAATGGAGGGACTGATCGAGACGCTCAAGGCGATTGGCCTGGCGGCCAAGGCGCGGCAGCGCGCTCGGAACCTGTGGACGGTTCGAAGCCCGCAGTGGGGTCCTGGTGAGAAATCCGGGCTAGAATCAGGCAAGGATCACGACCCAGACCGCCCGCATGGCCCGCATCACGCGCATCATTTTGTATCCGATCAAGTCCCTGGACGGGATCAGCGTCGGTGAGGCCCGGGTATCGGCCCGGGGCGTGTTGGAGCATGACCGCCGCTACGCGATCGTGGACGCGGAGGGCCGCTTCGTGAACGGCAAGCGACTCGCCGACGTGCACCGCCTGCGCGCGCGCTATGACGGATCGGGGTCGCGAGTCACCTTGCACGCGGGCAGGGAGGAGCAGAGCTTCCGGCTCGATGCGGAGCGCGAGGCGCTGGCCGCCTGGCTCGGCGCGTTCTTCGGTTTTCCGGTTTACGTCCGGGCCGACCCCGAGAGCGGCTTCCCCGATGACAAAGAAGCCTTCGGCCCCACGATCATCACTACCGCCACGCTCGCCCTGGTGGCCGGCTGGTTTCCCGCCAGATCGGAGGCAGAGATGCGGATGCGTTTTCGAGCCAACCTCGAGATCGGCGAGGTCCACGCGTTCTGGGAAGACCGCCTGTACGGCGAGCCCGGCACCACCGTCCGCTTCACGGTCGGCGCGGTGCGCTTCGAGGGCACCAATCCCTGCCAGCGCTGCGTGGTGCCGACCCGCGATCCCCTGACCGGCACCGAAGACCGCGGATTCCAGAAAACCCTCGCCGCCCGGCGCGCAGAGACCCTACCGGCCTGGGCCACGCGCTCGCGCTTCAATCACTTCTACCGGCTGGCCGTGAATACGCGCATCCTACCCTCCGAGGCCGGCAAGCCGATCCGGGTGGGCGACCCGGTCGAGATCAGCGGTCCGAGCAAAAAAGGATAGGACTTTCAATTTCAACACCCTTGTTCAAATCGGTACGGTTCCTCGGACGGGTCGGCCGGTGAGTGGGTGGTCCGGGCGGGGGCGGGAAGAGAGGGTGTTTGGCCGGCCCGGGGTGGATTCTGGTCGGCTGTCGGTGCCGTGGGGTGACGCAAAGCCGCGCACCCGGTGTCCGCAAGTGCCCTGACCGACAGGAAGGTTCTGAGGGGGAACGGGCCTGGCCGCTCACCCGCTGAGGTTCGGCTCAGGTTGACATATTGTCCGTTCTCAGACGTACAATCCGGCTTGTTCGTCTTTCCGCACGCCCGCCCCGCGGAAGCGCGCTGGCTCTCCCGCCCTCTTTGATAAAGGATGCACCTGCCATGCTGACACGGCTTCGACTCAAGAACCTGAAGACCTGGGGTGATCAACTCTGGAACCCGGGCGTGGAGCTGGCCCCGATCACGCTGCTGCTCGGCCCGAACTCGGCGGGTAAGACCTCGATCCTGCAGCTCCCGCTGGTCCTCAAGCAGACCTTCGAGAGCCCCGACCGGCAGCTCGACCTGAACATGGAAGGGCAGACTACGGATCTCGTCGATCTGGGAAGCTATGAGTCACTCGTGCATAACCACGACCTGAATCGTGAGCTCGGAATCGGTCTCACGCTACGCGAGACCAACGTGAAGCAGCCGCCCACGGCGATCGAGTACTGCGCAACCTACCAGCACGTGCTCAGTGCGCCGGTCTTGGCGCGCATGGAGTTGAATTGCGGCGGTCGGCTCATTGCCGCTACGCGCCAGACCAAGGGAGGGTACTTGCTCGAGGCTCCCGGTTACTCGCCCAAGCAGTTCGGCAATCGGGCAGATGCCAGGCGCACCTTTCACCCGGAGCGATCGGTGGCTTTCTCTCCCGAAGCGGTCACCGAGATCGGGCAACTCGGGCCAGAAGTCCAGGACCTGTCCCTGCGCATTCGACAGGCGATTGGAGGGACCGCCTATCTGGGACCCTTGCGCGAACACCCGGAGCGTACTTATCTGTGGAGTGGTGTCGATCCTGGCGATCTGGGCAAGCGCGGTGAGTATGCCGTGCACGCTCTGCTTTCCAGCGACAACTCTCGCAAGCGACCGAAGGATGGCCTCGCAAGCGACCGCAGGATGGCCAAGAGGGCGGCAAGGCCTGGCTCGTAGCTCGGGTCTCGGACTGGCTGGCCAAGCTCGGTGTCGCGGACAAACTGGAACTCGAGCGCCAGGGCCGATCGCGCCACTACGCAGTGATCGTCGTGCGCGGCCGCCAGCGCGCCAACATCATGGACGTGGGCTTCGGGGTCTCGCAGGTCCTCCCCATGCTGGTTCTGGCTTTCTTCGTGCCGCAAGGCACCACAATCATCGCCGAACAGCCGGAGATCCATCTACATCCTCGCTCCCAGGTCGGTCTCGCTGAGCTGATGGCGGTGGTCGCGCGAGAGCGGAGGGTCCAGTTTCTGGTGGAGACCCATTCGGAACATCTGTTCCGGAGACTGCAGACATTGATCGCCGAGAAGAAGCTGACCGCGGAGTTCTGTCGGCTATATTTCGTGGACAAGGGCAGCAACGGGGCCACGCAGCTCACGACGCTCGAACTCGACGTCTATGGACGTGTTGCCAACTGGCCGAATCAGTTTTTCGGGAACGCCATCGGGGAGACCGAGCGCCAGACGCGCAAGATGCTGGAGCGCGTGGCGGAGGAGCGCGGGAATCCGGGTCGATGAACGATCACGTCGTCGACACAAACGTGCTTCTCGTCGCCAGCGCCGCGCATCCCCACTCGCCGTTCGACGACACGCACGTCCCGATCGCCGAGCAACGGGCGGTCTTCGAATGGCTGTCGGCGTTCCGGGGTGATTCGTGTCGGCAGCTGGTGCTCGACGAACTGTTCGAGATCTACAAGGAGTACAGGAACAGGCTCACCGATCAGGACTTCGGACTGCTAGTGGTGGCGGAAAAGCTCAATTCGGTGAGACAAGTCTGGCTCGATCGAGATGCCGACGGAGCGGTAGTCGTGCCCGATCCCTTTCGACACTTCGACCCGTCGGATCACAAGCTGCTCGCGGCGGCCCTTACCCATCCAGGGACCATTTCGATCTCAACGCCTGCGATTCGGACTGGCTGCAGATCGAAGCCGAGCTGCTGGCGGCGGGCATACATGTAGAGCACATCGTTGAAGCGTGGCTGCGGGCCTACCATGCGGGGCGCCAATGACGAGCTTTTTCCGCTTCCCGCACACGCCACACCTCGCGTGGCTCGGCCAAGGAGCGCCCAGGGATGACAAGGCCCTGTGTCCAGCCGAAAGGAGGCTACTCCTAGCCCACGAGGTGGTGGTCGAAGAAAAGGTGGACGGCGCCAATCTCGGAATCTCCATCGACGAAGGCGGGATGGTTCGCGCGCAGAATCGGGGCCGCTACCTGACGCACGAGCACCGATATCCTCAGTTCAGGCTACTCTTCGGGTGGATCGCTGCACATCATAAGGCCCTGCTCGACCTCCTCTTGCCGGAGCTGGTGGTCTTTGGCGAATGGTGCTACGCGGTCCACGGTGTACGCTATACGAAGCTCCCGGATTGGTTCCTGGCGTTCGACATCTACGATCGCCGGCGGCAGGCGTTCTGGAGCACGGTGCGAAGGGACGAACTCGTGAAGCGCGCCGGTTTGGAGCTCGTCCCGCGTCTCGCGATGGGACGATTCGACCTGGCGAGCATTGCGGACCTTCTCGGACCGTCGCGCCTCGGTGAGGGCCCGGCCGAGGGTCTGTACGTTCGACGAGACGAGGGCGACTGGCTCGTTGCGCGCGCCAAGCTCGTCCGTCCCGAGTTCACGCAGTCGATCGACGAGCATTGGACCAAGCGATCGCTCGAAGCGAACGCCCTCGCACGAGGCCGCACGGAAGTGAGACACCGAACTGCTGAATCGTGACGGGCGACCTCCGGTGCACCCTTACGCAAACGGGCGGAGGCAGTCGGATGAGAACGAGGGGTCCGGCACCACCGTGCGCTTCACGGTCGGCGCGGTGCGCTTCGAGGGCACCAATCCCTGCCAACGCTGCGTGGTGCCGACCCGCGATCCCTTGACCGGAACCGAAGACCGCGGATTCCAGAAGACCCTCGCGGCCCGGCGCGCAGAGACCCTACCGGCCTGGGCCCCGCGCTCGCGCTTCAATCACTTCTACCGGCTGGCCGTGAATATGCGCATCCCACCCTCCGAGGCCGGCAAGCCGATCCTGGTGGGCGACCCGGTCGAGATCACCGACCCGGGCAAAAAAGGATAGGACTTTCAATTTCAACATCGTTGTTCAAATCGGTACGGTTGCCTCGGACGGGTCGTCCGGTGAGTGGGTAGTCCGCGCGGGGGCGGGAAGAGCGCGTTTGGGCCGGCTCAAAGGGGCCGGGTCGTGCACGCCGTACTTCTTCGCCATGGTCTTCCACAGCCGGTCGCCGATCTCCGGCGACTGCTGCCCGACCTTGCTCATGTCCTTGCGGATGCGATCGAAGCAGCTCTTCGGCGTTCCCCGCTCCTTGGCCGAGAGGACGAGCAGCTGGTCGATGTCACGGCGCACCGCCGCGTACCAGTCGGCGGCGACCACGTGCTTCTCCGCGCGCTCGCCAAAGCGCAGGAAGGTCTGGAGTGCGGCGAGGATCGCGGCTGCCACGCTGATCAAACCGACGGTGATCTTGAACGCCGGGTAGATAACGGCGTTGGGATCAGCCAAGGTGGCGAACAGGCTGGTCCCCACGATGCTGGAGAAGATCACGACAGGGACCCCGAGCATGAGGTTCTTCCTCCTCAAACCGCTGGCGAGCTTGTAATGCGCTTCCGAGGCGGCGGCGCTTCGTTGGCGCCAGTCCTTAAGCAGTGCCTTGGCACGCTCGTCCCAGATCCCCGACACCCCGCCGTTCCCACTCGCAACCACACCGTCGGCCATTACTCACCTCGTAGAATCAATGAAAATTAACTGCACGCCAGTCCACATGCAGTACCGCAACCTCGCGAGCTTCCTGTGCCCCCTGTTGTACCAAGGTGCGCGGACTTACGCTGTAAAACACGTCACAGGAAAAATGTGAAATATTCACTTGTCCGGGCTCTGTCCGGGCTAGCGGATGCCGGCTCTGGCCCACGGGCGCGTCGAGGATATCGAGGTCCTGCTTTCGAGCGAGGCCAGCGCGGTCCTCGACACCCTCGCGGCGCGGCGCGCGGGACCCTGCGCTCTGGCTACCAGGCCATGGGGACCGACCGGTGGTTCAGACCGCCTGCGACAAAATTTCGCTTGCCTTAAACATCTCTGATTGGCACTGATTGGCCCTGTCGTGGCAGGACCCAGGCTGCGGTCCCTCGCCAGGGGCTCCCCGCGCCGCCGGGCCCGCTTGCCAGGGACAGGGCTCCCCCGCATCATGCCTCTCCATGGCCAGGTGCCTGTTTCGGTTCTACGAGGAGCTCAACGACTTCCTCCCCCCCGAGCGCCGCAAGATTGCCTTCTCCTGCGACTGCGCGCTGCACGCGACGGTGAAGAACGCCATCGAGTCCCTCGGCGTGCCCCACACCGAGGTCGAGCTGATCCTGGTGAACGGTGTATCCGTCGGCTTTTCCCACCCGGTCCGAGACGGCGATCGGATCAGCGTGTATCCGAAGTTCGAGGCACTCGATGTCAGCCCGCTCCTGCGGATCAGGGAACGGCCGCTGCGCGAGCTACGGTTCCTAGCCGACGCCCACCTCGGGGCGCTGGCCAAGTTTCTGCGGCTCCTCGGCTTCGACACGCTCTACCGGAACGACTTCAAGGACCAGGAGGTGGCGCGCCTCAGCGTGCAGGAACGCCGGATCGTGCTGACCCGCGATCGGGGCCTCCTCATGCACCGGATCATCACCCACGGCTGCTACGTGCGCGCAGAACGACCGCTCGATCAGCTCAGCGAGGTCATCGCGCGCCTCGATCTCACGCGCGCGATCCGGCCCTTCACTCGCTGCCTGCGCTGCAACCGCGCGATCGAGCGCATCGACAAGTCGTGCATCGCAGGGCGGCTCGCGCCCGACACGCTGCGCTACTACGACGAGTTCTGGACCTGCCAAGCCTGCGATCGCGTCTACTGGGCCGGCTCGCATTTCCGGCGTTTGGCAAAGGTCATCGAAGCGGCCGCGGCCAGTGACCGGTCGGCCGGCCATCAAGGCGCAAGGTTGTCGATAGGCACCGGTTCCAGCGCATCGGCCGGCTCGAAGCCGAACACGCGAGAATAGAAATAGAGCTCGGCGTCGAGCACGCGCTTGATGGTATCCGCCTGCCGGAAGCCGTGCTGCTCGCCGGGAAAGGCGAGATAGGCGACCGGCAGTTTCTTGTTCCTCAGCGCCGCCACCATCTTTTCCGCCTGCTCGGGCGGCACCACCCGGTCTTCCAGGCCCTGGAAGAAGATCACGGGGCAGGCAAGGCGCTCGACGGCGTGGATCGGGGAACGCGCCCGGTACAGATCGGCTCGCTCGGGATACGGCCCGATGAGCCGTTCGAGATAGCGCGACTCGAACTTGTGCGTATCTCTGGCCAGCGCCTCCAGATCGCTGACCCCGAAATGGCTCGCGCCGGCCTTGAAGGCATCCCGGAAGGTGAGGGCCGCGAGCGTCGTGAAACCGCCCGCGCTCCCGCCCCGGATCGCGAGGTGCTCGCCATCCACCCACCCGCGCTCGGCCAGATACCGGGCGCCGTTCACGCAGTCGTCGACATCCACGATGCCCCACTGGCCGTCCAGCCTCTGCCGATAGGCGCGGCCGAAGCCGCTGCTGCCGCCGTAGTTCACATCGAGCACCGCGAAACCGCGGGTCGTGAAGAACTGGATCCCGACCCTGAGCCCGTTGTCCGCCTGGCCGGTTGGTCCGCCGTGGCTCACGACCATGAGCGGTGGCCGCTCCTCGGGAGGACCTATGAACTCTCCGCTCTCGGGCGCGTAGAAGAACCCGTGGGCGGTGCTTTCGCCCGCGGTCGGGAACTCGATGGGCTCCCCCGTGGCGATGAAGGCGGGGTCCAGGGACAAGGTGCTCGAGCGCCTCAAGACGATCCGTTCCCGCGATGCCAGGTCGAGCGCCACGATGGCGGCGGACTCGGTGGGGGAGCTGGCCAGGAACACGGCCCGACGCCCATCGCTCGCGATGCCCTCGATGTGTGTATACGGCGTCTCGATAACCTCCAGTGCGCCGCTCTCGGTATGGAGGATCGCGAGGTGGCTGATGCCCTCGCGTGCGAACGTACAGACGATGCACGTCTCGGAGGCGAACGCATAGGTCGACTCGCGAAACACCCACTGGGCCACGCCGAACTCGGCCTCCTTCGGACATACCGGTACTATCTGATCACCGAGCCGGCGATAGAGGTTCCACCAGCCGCTGCGATCGGAGACGAAGTAGAGCGTCCCGCCCGGCGACCACTCGGGTTGGAAGATCGATTCCGCCGGACCGCCCGCGATGCGCTCGGCCGGACCGAGCCCGCCGTCCGGAAGGACCGGCGCGAGCCATAGATCCGTACCATCCCAGGGCATGTTGGGGTGGTCCCAGGAGATCCATGTCAGGTAAAGGCCATCCGGGCTCAGGCGCGGGTTGGAATAGAAATCCGCTCCCGAGGCCAAGACGCGAACGCCGGCGCCCGTCCCCGGGGCCAGCGAGACGGCGACGAGCGTGTTCTGTGGCTCACCGCCGGCCCACGTGTGGTCCTCCCGCACGCAGATGAGCCGCTCGCTTCCTACGTCGAGCACCGCATCGGCGTAGCGAAACTCGCCCTCCGGGGTGAGGGCCTCGGGGATCCCGCCGGCCCCGACGCGATAGAGCCGCTGATCGGAGAAGTTCGAGAAATAGACCTCGTGGCTGTCGGGATGGACCAGATACGCGCCGCCGCCGTACTCGTGCACGCGGGTCCGGGCGTTGAAGGGCGCGGGGTTCTGGTCCGCGAGGGCCCCATCGGGTCCGCGGCGCACCACCACGTACCGGCCGTTTTCCTCGGGCCGAAATTCCAGCCAGTAGGTGGCGTCGCCTGCCAGCGTGACCTCCCGCAGGCCGATGGTCTTGGCGACGATGAGCTCGCTCGTGACGGGCGATCGCCACGCGCCGTAGGGTCGGACGGTCTTTCCGATCAAGCGCCGCCTCCTATCAGGATCCTATGCCCGGGATTCGCCCCGGCAAGCTAACGGCGGGGCGTACCCGCCGGGCCCGTGCACGGGACTGGTTCGATCGTAGGAGGCTCAACTGGTTCGATCGTAGAAGGCTCATGGGAGGCGCACGTGGTTTCTCTTGCCACAGGTTAGCCGAAATTGGTGCCTGTGTCGCTCAGGGTATTCCTGCAACTCGTGACCGCCCGGGAGCGCCCTGGGGACGTCAAGCTGCCCTCTTCTTCGCGAGAAGCGGCGAACCGGGTTGCGTGATAATATCGCCACATCGCAGGTCCGATGCGTCCATCTGAGGCCACAATGGAAGTCCCCGTACGCGAGCTTAGAGACAAGCTATCCAAGTACCTACGCCTGGTCGGGCAAGGCGAGCCCGTCGTCGTCACCTCGCACCACAAGCCGATCGCAGTCCTAAGTCCGGTCCCCCGCCTCGATGGGCCCGGCCTCCAAGAGATGATCGCCAGAGGCACGGTCAAATGGAACGGTAAGAGGGCTCGTATCGATCCGGCGCGGCCGGCCGCCGCCATACGGGGCCATTCGATAGCGGACACCTTGCTGGAAGACCGTGAATGAACCTGTACCTGGATAGCTCGGCCTGGGTGAAGCTTTACGTTGCTGAGCCGGACAGGCCGCCGTTCATCCAGGCCGTCAGCGGGGCCGATCGCTTGATCGCGCACCTCATCACTTATGCGGAAGTCCTGCCGCCTTTGCGAAGCGCTATCGCATGGGCGACCTCACTGGGTCCGCTTATGACCAGTGTATCTCCCAATTCGAAGGCGACTGGGCCGATACGCTGGTCGTCCAAGTCGAGGAGCACATCGTCCGCAGCGCGGCCGAAATCGTTTTCACGTACGGGCTGCGGGCCTACGACAGCGTTCAGCTCGCCGCCGCCCGGTATTTTCACAAGCAGTCGGGCGAAGCGTTAACCTTCGCCTGCTTCGATAAGCGCCTCAACGCCGCGGCCCGTAGCTCGGGCCTCCGACTGCTCGTGCATTAGGCCCGATTCCGCGAGTCGCGGAGTCGAGGTTTGGATCCTGATTTCCGAAAGCCTCACCGGTCCTGGGGCCTCGGCCCCGCCCTTCGCCTCCGGCCCTTCGACCGCCGACCGCGCTCAGGACAGGCGCTGCGCGCGTGCGCGCAGGGCGAACGGACGGGCTTGGCTAGCCTTTGAAACCGAAGGGTTATACTTCGATGTGACGGCCTAGGCCGGGCCCTGGATCGCAAGAGGAGGACCGCCGGTGCAAGAGAATAAGCGATACGCCCCCCTGCGTCCCGAGGCGAGACCAGTCGAGTATTCCAAGCTCGCTGAGTCTCAGCAAGAAGCGTTCAGAAAGCTGGTCGGGATGCTCGCCGCAACCATGGACGAGCTGAGGACCTTGGAGGCGCGGAAGCGCAACGCGGCCGGTCAAGGACTCCGGGCGACACCCACTTGGCTCGACGATGAGCTCAGGAGCCGCATGGCCTTCCTCGAAGGCGACGGGGGCACGGGCAAAACGACGGTGCTCTTGTGCCTCGTCCGTGCCTGCATGGGTGCAGAGCAACGGGATACCCCGGTTGCGGGACTCGAGGACCTGCGGTGCGGGCGAGTCGTTTTTCTCGAGCCCATCGACATGGCCCGGTCCCCCGGCCCCGCCAACCTCCTGGCCCAGGTCCTCGCGCGCATAGAGGACGCCATTCAGCCGTTCGTTTTCCGCGCCACTCCGCAGCGCGGGGGTCGGGATGGGCACCGCGAGCCTCGCGGGATGCTGGGGAGATGTCCGGAAGGGCGCGACCCCTTGCTGTTGCTGCAGCGCTTGCAGACCACCGTCGCGACCGCCTGGGACGGGAATCTGCCCGACCGCGGGGGGCAGATCGACCCGGATACCTATGCCGTCGAGGTCATGAATGCCGAACGCCGGCTCCACGACACCTTGGTCCTCGCGGGACGCTCCGAGGCCGAGGCCGGCGAGTGGATCGATGCGGCGCGCAAGACCGGCCTCGACTACCGCTTCACGGTCCCCTGGGAATCGCTGCCGCCTGAAGTATGGGAGGCCCACAAAGCCAATCCTGCCCCGTTCCCCCTGCATCCTCACGAGCCACCTTGAGGACGCCGATCGCAACCACCGGAGCACCGAGATGGAAAAATCGCTGAGCTTTTTTCGCGTGTTCGATATCGCCTTCTTCGCCCCGGGGATCCTCCTCTTCGCGGCGATCGGGTATCACTTCTTCCCCGAGATCGCGGTCGCGAATAGCAGTATCGGCGAACTAAACAACCACCGGCTAAAAGCCGGTGGGTTTGAGTTACGGACTGAAAGTCCGGATACGCGTCGACTGAACGACGCGTCTACGGCTCCACCTTGAATTCACTCGCGTGATCAGGTTCAAAGTGA
>JBOIDR010000025.1:0-41521 GCA_050740695.1 Gammaproteobacteria bacterium
CACGTTGGTGAGGGAGTACCGTAACGTCCCGCCGCTACGCACCGCCGATCAGCGGCCTCTATGTCAGCTCAGGGTGGGGGGATTTTGGGGTGGCCACAAGTGGGGGACTTTGGGTGGCCGCCGGGGCGCTCGTTCAATCAGAGCGCGGCGGCTTGGATTGGCCAGGCGAACAAGTAACAGTCCATGGTGCTTGCCAGGCTGATATTTCCGCAGATCCGAGAAATCGAGGTCCTGAGTGATAAGGAACCGGCCTGCGCTTTGGGCCGCCTGCCAGACATTGTCATCTGCCTGCCCGCTGAGACCTTCACCTTGGACTGCATCGGTATCATGCCCAGCGGCAGATAGTCGCTCGACAAGCCTTGCCGGCATGTTCTCATCAAGCTTGATTTTCACGCAGTGTGCGGGATTTCAGGCACAGGCAGGTCTTCTTCGGCTGAGGCAGCGGCAAATGCGATCACAGCGCGCACGTCCTCTTCAGTCAACGTGGGAAAGTCTTCAAGTATGCTCTCGATGGTATCCCCCTCCGCCACGCTTGCCAGGACAGTGCGAACAGTCACGCGTGTTCCCCGAATGACGGGTTGGCCTCCACAAATCCGCTGGTCTCGTACAATTCTAGCTTGATAGTCCATGGTAATTTTTCTCTACTGTTGACCAGCGCAGATGTTTACTGGGAGACAAACACGCGACCCGGAACCCCAGGATGTTGAAGCGGTGGCCGGGGGGAGGTGAGGGCGGGTGAGGGCGGGTGTACCCCAGGACGTACCCCGGCGAACCGCGCGTGCAGCTCTCCCAACCGCAGGGTGATTATAGGAATTTCCGTCGATTAGTCAAAACGGCCGATCCCGAGCGCTGCTGGCGGATGGCAGTCGGGCTGGTGCGTTCTGCCCTCGGGGGCGGAAAGGGGCGCTTCCGGCCGGCTCGCGGGCCGGGCGGAGAGCCTTGTGCGCAAGGCTTTTTGCTTGGCATGCAAGCCAAAAAGCCACGCGGCCGGAGCACTGAGCCTCGGTTGCGAGCTTCCGGCCCCGGCGAGGCGGGGTTCGACGGTGTTTATTCCTAGCCCGACTTAGCCGATTAAGTCGGGCTAGGCGGCGGCGGGCGTGGACCTGATCTTGGCCCTGCGGGTGAAGCGGGCGGACATGCCCTGCCGCATCAACAAGACCGGCGAGCCCCAGGTCGTCCCGGCCAGCGTGCCAGGACGTGAAGGCGTTTGCGAACCTCAACGCCTTCGAGCATGCCATCACGCAGGTGGTGGCAATCGCCAGGCAGAATGAAGGGTGGCTCAAGAGCCAGGGTCATCGCCAGAGCCGGCCGGCGATGTCCTCCGGGCTAGCCACGCCGGGCGCGCCCTGATCACAAGGTCCCTCTCCCGCCTCGATGAGGGGCGAGCGGCCAAAGCCCCGGGCGGGGCCGAGGCACAAGGGCGTCCTCCCCCGCTCGCGCGGGGCCGGGCGCCCGGGTCCGGCCGGCAGGCCGGGAACAAGCGAAGAGGGCAACGGCGGCGTCCAACTATTGGTCGTCTACGTCCAACGCCAACAACCCGTCGAACGCGTGGAACGTCAACTTCAACAACGGCAACGTGAACAACGACAATAAGAGCAACACCTTCCACGTGCGGGCCGTGCGTGGCGGCTCGTGATCGGCCCTGAGCTCTACTCGTTCCGCGCGTTGTGGCGGCAGTATCGCAACTGCCGCCGCAACAAGCGGAACACCTTTAACGCGCTGGCCTTCGAGGTGGATGCCGAGGCCAAGCTGCTTGCACTCCAGGAGGATCTCCGCGCTCACAGCTACCGGCCAGGCTCCTGCTCTTCGATGAGATAGCCCTTGCGTGTCAAGAACTTCATCCTGTACCTCCTCAAAGCTGCACGTCCCTGTGCATCCGGTTCATGAGGCGCTTGATGATGCGTGTGAGCAAGACCTGGGAGGTCTCCCGCGGTGGGGGCGCGCACAGCATGGAACACCGACACGCCAGCCGTCGTGCGGTAGACCCGATCGAGCACCAGGCAGTATAGAGGGCGCGAGCGGGGTGCATGGCCGGCTTGTGCTGAGTCGGATGGGATTATGGCGCGGGATGGCTACCAGACGTTCCCCGTTACTCATGACGATGTGTTTACCTTGTCTGACTATCCGAAAACCAGCGTTCTCAAGAGCGCGTACCGCGTCAAGATGGTTGACCCCTGGAAGCTTCGACACACTATGCCGCTACTTCAATTTCGTGAGTTTCCTGATCACGGCTAATTTCTCTCACCGCAGCCAGATATTCCTGAATAGCATCCTGAATGTTCTCCAGTGCTTCTTCCTCGGTATCTCCTTCAGACCAACATCCTGGGAGTCCCGGAACTGAAACGCTGATACCCTCTTCGGTACGATGAAGAATAACGGTATATCTCATTTTGAACTTCTCACGTTACGGCATTTTGCGTCAAGTGAGCCTGGCCCCTTTTCTCGGCCCTGCTACGTCCGGTCACCGGTGGGGGCGCACACGGCATGAAACACCGGCAGGCCAGCGGGGGCGCGGTAAACCCCATCAAGCACCAGGCAGTGTAGAGGGGAGCGGGGGGCATGGCCGGTATGTTCCGCCAGACGGGATGGCTCAGAAATCCGGCGTGTGATCGAGCTTGCGCCAGCGGTTGAAATAGTAGGAGATGTTACCGCCCTTGGTCGGGTAGATCTTGACAAAGCGCTCGCGGCCGTCCGGCTCGTGCTCGACGATCACGATCTTCTTGTCGAGCACGCGGGTGGTCTTGGGCGCGTACAGGAAGGTATAGGGCTGGTCCTCGGCGATGCGTCGGTGGAGCGTATGAGCCAGCTCGCGCTGGCGCTCGCGATCGTACTCCTGGCGGATCTCGACGATGAGGTCGTCCGCCTCGGGGCTTTGATAGGCGACGAAATTGAGCTGCTCGGGGCCGGTCTGGCTCGAATGGAAGAGCTGGTAGAGATCGGGGTCGAGCGGCGTCATGCTCCAGCCGAGCACGAGCGCATCGAACTCCCCCTTGTTCACGAAGTCCTTGAGGAACACCGCCCACTCGAAATACTGCGTATTGCATTTCACGCCGATCTTCTTCCAGGCGTTCTGGGCAACGGTCATGATGTTCTTGCGCTGGGGGTTGGTGTTGGTGATGAGGTTGAACTCGAAGACCTTCCCGTCTTTTTCGAGCCAGCCCTCGGCATTGGGATGAAATCCGACCTCTTCCAGGAGCCGCCGGGCACCGGCGGGATCGTAGGGCAGGGGCGCAACCGAGGGGTCGTACCAGTCCGACTCTTTGGCATAAGGCCCGGTCACCTGTTCGCCCTCGCCGTAGAGGAGGTATTGGATGATCTCGCCGACGTCGATCGCCATGCCGAGCGCACGGCGGACGCGGGGATCCTGGAACAGGGGACGGCGCAGGTTATAGCCGATGTAGGAATACGCGAAGGTCAGGCTCGTGAACGATTGGTATTTCGGGTCCTTGAGATAGCGATGGACCTGGTGCGGCAGCGCCCCATAGTGATCGATGGCACCGGTGCGAAATTCGACCTCTTGTGTCAGCAGATCGGGGATGATGCGGAGGTAGTAGTCCTGATACTCCGGCGCGCCTTCCCAATAGTCTTCGTTGCGTTTCAGGTGAATGCGCTCGTCGGTTTGCCATTCGACGAAGCGGAACGGACCGGAGCCGATGGGTGCGCGGTTAAAGCCGGCATCGCGCATTCCGAAGGCCGCGCGCGCCGCCTCCGAGAGCCCGCGTTTGGTCATCTCCTTCTGCAGCGCTTCCTCGTTCAAGAGATGAGCGGGCAGGATCCCCATGGTCCAGGCGTTGATGGCGGGTGAATAGAGGCGCTTGTAGACGACCCGCACGGTGTCGGGATCCAAGACCTCGACGCGCTTGATGGGCTCGAAATCCGAGCCGCGCGGCGAGAGGTTCTTGGGGTTCATGATGGCCTCATAGGTGAAGCGCACGTCCTCGGCCGTGACCTCGTGGCCGTCGTGGAAGCGCACGCCCTTCCGCAAGTGAAACAGGATCACCGGGTTGTGCTCGGCGACCGGCAGGATCTCGGTGAACCGGGGTCGTATCGTTTCGAGCGCCGCGGGGTCCTCGGTACGGATATGCCGCTCGTAGGGAAAGCCCGCGAGATAATCGCGGCCGAGGATGGCCTCGAGATACTCGAAGAAGTCCTGATCTACGCGCTCAAGGGAGAACTGCAGTCGCTCCGGCACCTCGACCGTCACACCGAGCTTCTGGGGCGCCGCGTCTCCCTGCGGCGGCAGCTCGATGGTCTCGGTGCGCCGCTCCGGCGGCAGGAGGCGCATGGCGGTGACGAGCCCTTCGAGCGCCCGCAATTCCCCGCTCGCCATCTCCTCTGCGATGCGTTGCAGGAGCGCCGGTCCGCTCACCGGCGTATCGTCCGGGAAGCGGCGCTCGGGATTGACCAGCAGGTAGGCGTCCTCGGTCACCCCCCAGTCCGTCGCGATGCGCCCCCGGAGGTGCAGATCTCGGTCGAGGTCCAAGAGACCCTCGAACACCAGCCCCGTGATCTGACCGCTGACCGTGTCGGCGTTCAGGATCGGGTTCAGGACCTCGGCGTCGCCGATCGAGGCATCGATGTACTTCGACAGCCGCGCCGGATTCCCCGTGCTTTGGTCCTCGTAGGTCGGCACCCAGAAATACGATTGGGCGAGCGCCGCGACGACGACGAGCGGCAGGGCGATGAGCCAGCGTTTGAGGGTCATGGCGAAGGTATCTCCGAGCGGTGCGGACGGCCGAGGATCATGGGGCCTACCCTATGATAGCGTCGTCTTACCGATCTGCCGCGGTCCGCGCAAGACGGTCACCTTGGTCATGCCCTTCTCGATCCCTCGCCGCACGGGCTCGAAGGCCCAGCGCCTGAGCCTGGGCAGGCCCACGAGCGGATCGCCCTGCCACCACGGGTTGCCGCGCCGGAGTGTATTTTCCAGCCCCCGGGAAGAGATCGATCAATTGCAACTGCTTCACGTTTTCTCGAGTAAGCCGACCATGACAATCCGGCACACATCCGCTACTGCTACTCTGACCGGTTCTGCGAGGTCACCCGTCAACGCTTCGGGTTTGATCTCGTCCAGATTCGCAGCCATCCAATGGATGCGCTCTACGATGCGACGACCAATGGGTCTATCTAACCGTGCTAATTCACGGATAGCCGCATCCAAGATGCGGATGCGATACACGGTGATCACTCCAAGCCAAGTCGTCGCACTACATCTTCAAACGGTTCACCGTGCTCACCCTCTGCAATAGCCTGTTTCTGGCGCAAGAGCCTATCACGCACCACCTTTCTAATAGGTAGCCCTTCATCAGGGTCACCAACCAATTCTAGTAATTTCTGCTCGATGATGGCTTCAATCATTTCCCTGAGCTCGCCTTTTGTCATCCGAGCCACTGTGGGAGCCATATCACTCTCCGTAAAAAACTTGCTGGTTGAAGAATCGCTGTTCGAGGCGGCCAACACGAGCGGCCGACGTTTCTCCGGTCCGCTCGATCTTGTTGTGTACGCCCGACCTGGGCATGAAGTTATGGGGTGGAAGTCGTCTGTAGGAGTACCTGTGATGTCGGCGCATATAACCACTAGCCGACGGCAAGGTCAACCCTGCGAGGGCCGAAAAGGAGCACGGTGATCTCAGCAAGGGCATGCGGGATGCCGAGATTCGCGTCCCATCGCTCGTGTCGGCTCCTCTATCCTCATCAAGCGACTATGGGCAGGCCATGGACGTCGAATGGGCCAAGGACGGGTCCGGCGGCCTGCTGTATATCCTGCAGGCCCGACCCGGGACCGTGGTGCACTAAAGGGGCCAGGATCGCCTTCATTATCGTTGGACATCGACCCAAATATTCAATCCTGGCCCCTTTCTTCCCGCTTTCTTCTTCGCTTAATTACAGGATATCAACCGAGGCATGCACCGCTCACCTTATTGTTTCCTTCCATGCTCAATTCATCTACCTGGCTATCGGCATCAACCATAATCTTGAAGGAGCAATAGGGGCTCAAGCAGTCTGCGGGAACATCGAATAAAAGATCAACCGACCCACCCATCGGAATGGCGGGAGTGTCAAGGCTAAAAGGTGTATCGCCGAATGTGACGGTCGTCGTTGAGGCGGCTGCGTTGTCGTTGCCCTGATTCTTCACCGTGACTCTCAGCTTTCTGCCTTGCTCTAATCTGCAAAATGCTGATCGGTACCTTCCAGATGGGCTGAAAGGCACCAAATCCGGCACCTTATGCTTCCCCGTCACACTGACCGTTGTCGGTCTGAATCCCAGGATAGTGAGTTTATGACTGCGTAGGTGTCCGGAATCGCCGTCCTTGTCACGCAGGATTGGAGAGAGCCTGTAGCGCAATGCCCCTGTGGGAGCAGTAGGGTCTCTATCAAACGCCCACTCATCTACCCATATCCCGGTCTCTTTTACGTTCTCATCATCACAGGGATAATTCACTTTCCAACCTGTAAACACCGGTATTACGTATTCGACTGGACCATGCTCAATAGCAAAGTCCTGGGCATTCACACCTTGGCGCCGTCCCTGGCAAACGTTAATGGGAGTTGGCAACGGAGCGCGTACGTCTCCAAATGCGTGTCTGTATTTCTTGCCATACTGAACGAACGTTTCACTGTCATTTAGATTGCATGCTAGTTGAAATAGGTTAAGGCCTGTCAATGAGCATGCCAGGACTAGTACTGCAACAGAAGTCAAACAAGCCCGTCTTAGAACCGGTTTATGCGCATCGCTCTCATTTTTCTCCGTGGAAGTGATTTCAGTAATGTGATTGACCGTCTCCCTATATCGATAAATCGGGTATAAGGAAGCCACGCCTTTAATCCTCCGAAGGCATAGAAGCATCTTGCGCCAAGGTTCCAGCGGACGTTCGGCCTCCACAGGGTGCCGTCAACTAACGGGGGTGAAAGGCCCCTGTAGGACAACCACCATCAGCACTAGTGAGTATACCCATGTTGATGAAAACTACTAGCTTTAAGGCAAGGGGCCTCACCGCGAGGTGGGGTCTGAAGGGGTGCAGGGTCATAGCGAGTCTCCTCCGGGCCGATCCCGGAAAATGAAGGGACGTGAACGACTTGAAAATCCTGTGCCGCCTTGGGCAAGGCATTGATGTCCTCCTTCGAGGGCCGGGGCATAGGGGAGCTCGCTGCTGTGATGACTGAACTCAAAGGTCAAACGCCGTCGGAATCCCCCTAGATCGCGATCGACATGATGCGGGGAGCGCCGGCCCTGCGGGCGACCTCCTGCTCATCTTTCGTCAGGTTGGTAGAGGTATTGTGCCTGAGCAGATTCATCTCGCGCAAGGGCACGGCCGTGAAGTCCTTACGCGTGATCGGCACACCGGTCCGCTGCGTCGCCTTTCTCCCCGCGTGCCGTGTGAGCCATTTCCGCAGGGCGAGCGATGAGCCAGTGTGTGAGGGTCACGGGGAGGCGGCGGTCTCGGACATGACGGACCTATGATAGCCGCACGAGCCCGTGCGGACCAAGGAAATCGAAACGCGGCGCTGATGGCGCGACTAGCTAACTTCCTAGGGCCTCGGAGATGAGCCTCGCGAATCGTGTGGATGATCGACTGCCGGACCGTATCAAGGTCGGCGACATCCTGCGCGAGCAGGGCGACCTAAAACCGGGGCGTTGGCCGAATACTGCGCTGGCCTCGCCATCGCCGAGCGCCTGGCCGCGCAAGACCCGGCCAATGCGTAGTGGCAGACCGCCCTCGCGATCTCGTGCGGCAGAGTAGCCCAAGCGCTCCTCGCCTTGCCCCAGCGGGACCGCGCCGAGGCGCGTCGGCTGGTAGCGCGAGGCCTGGAGCGGATGGAGACGCTCCGCGCAGGCCCATCCACCGATGCCTCATGAGCAGCAGGTGCGTTTTGGGCTCGAGGCGCTGAGGAAGCGAGCCGGCTGACGGCCTTCCGCCACGGGGGCTTGCAACGGTTCCTTTCCCATTTTCTCTGCAGGGGCCGCGACGAACGCGGATACCGCAGGGCCAGATGCGATTTGTCAGCGCCTGGCTGCAAGGGCGGCGAATTTTGTTCTCGGATTGAATTCCTGTACAGTAGTACATCGTTTCAACGATACGGTTGCGTCAGAATCACCGAAGGGGTCATGCTATTGCTAGATCCACGAAGCTGAGACACGCCTTTCCAAGCTCCTTGAACACGTCGAGCAAGGCGAATCGGTTGTCATTCCTCGCGCAGGACGCCCGTGAGTCGGGCTTCGCTCTGGGAGATGGCCATCAAGGTTGGAGAGCTACGTGTAGAGTGCGGGTCGTGTAAACCAAAGGGAATAAGTACTCACGTCTTGAGTGTTGAACAAAACGACTTCAAGAAACGAGGCCCTCTCGCGCTTCGGATAAAATGTAGGGTGGGTTAGCCGCGCTGTTTGCGGCGTAACCCACCAAACCCGTCGGCCGACACTTGGAGCACGGCTTGGGAAGGAGGCCCGCTGCGCGGGCCAAGTCGGTGGGTTGCGGCATAAAAAGGCATGCCGAACCACCCTACATTTCTCGGCGGTGCGGGTCGTGTAAACCAAGGGAAGAGCCAGAATACGCCGCTGGATCGAGCCGGACCGTTTTGAGCCCCGCCCGTGCCGTGGAGTAGAATGGCGGACCTGTGGTGGCCACCGCCGGCGTGGATTCCTTCAAGCGCTTGGTGAGCGAGGCCTGCGGAATGCCTGGGCCCCCGGCCGGGCTCGAAGCGCGCAAGACCGGTCCGGCGATGCCGGGAGAGGACGATGACACCAGCCTATATCCTCGATTTCCAGTCGATCGGGATGCGGGATGTCCACCGGGTCGGCGGCAAGAACGCGTCGCTCGGCGAGATGATTGCCCATCTCTCCGAGGCCGGTGTTCGAGTACCCGGCGGATTCGCGACCACCGCCGAGGCCTATCGCGACTTTCTCGGCCAAGAGGACTTGGACGGGCGTATCCGCAAGCGGCTCGCCGGGCTCGACGTGGAGGATGTGCGGGCGCTGTCCGCGGCCGGCGCCGAGATCCGCGGTTGGCTCCTCTCTGCCCCTTTCCCGCCGGGCCTGGCTGAGGCGATCGCGGCGGCCTATCGGGGGCTCGATGGGCTGGGCGGCGCAGGGGCCGTCGCGGTGCGCTCCTCGGCGACGGCAGAGGACCTGCCCGAGGCGTCCTTCGCCGGCCAGCAGGAGACCTTCCTGAACGTCCGCGGGGTCGAGGCGGTGTGTGCTGCCGTCAGACGGGTCTTCGCTTCGCTTTATAACGACCGCGCCATCGGCTATCGGGACCACCACGGCTTCGCGCATGAGGCCGTGGCGCTGTCGGCCGGGGTCCAGCGCATGGTGCGGAGCGACGTCGGCACGAGCGGCGTCCTGTTCACGCTCGACACGGAATCGGGGTTTCCGGAGGTGGTCCTCATCACCTCGGCCTATGGGCTCGGGGAGCTGGTGGTCCAAGGAGCGGTCAACCCTGACGAGCTGTGTGTCTATAAACCCAACCTGCGGGCCGGCCGGCCGGCCGTGATCCGGCGCCACCTCGGCGACAAGGCGAAAAAGATGGTCCTGGGCGAGGCTAGCGACGCGCCTACGCGGGTCGTCGCAGTGCCCGCCGAGGATCGCGGGCGCTATTCCATCGCGGAGCCCGAGGCCGAGGCGCTCGCACGCTACGCGCTCTCTATCGAAGAACACTATGGCCAGCCCATGGACATCGAATGGGCCAAGGACGGGACCGATGGCCTGCTGTATATCCTCCAGGCCCGACCCGAGACCGTGAAGAGCCGGGCCGCGACCCAGCAGCTGGAGCGCTATGTCCTCAAGACCCGCTCGCAGGTGCTGGCGACCGGTCGCAGCATCGGGCAGCGGATCGGCGCCGGGAGGGCCTGCCTCATCGATGGGGCCGAGGGCATGGAAAGGCTCAGGCCCGGCGATGTGCTCGTGACCGACATGACCGATCCGGACTGGGAACCGGTCATGAAGCGCGCCGCCGCCATCGTGACCGATCGCGGCGGCCGCACCTGCCATGCCGCCATCGTGGCTCGCGAGCTGGGGGTCCCGGCGGTGGTCGGCACCTCGGATGCCACGCGGCGGATCGCCGACGGCGCCGAGGTGACCGTGTCCTGTGCCGAGGGCGAGATCGGTTACGTCTACGAGGGCCGGCTCGACTTCGAGCACCGCACGGTCGCGCTCGAAGCCATGCCCGAGCTACCGGTCAAGATCATGATGAACGTGGGCAACCCCGAGCGCGCCTTCGCGTTCGCCGCGCTCCCGAACCAAGGCGTGGGGCTCGCGCGCATCGAGTTCGTCATCAATCGGATGATCGGCGTACACCCCAAGGCCCTCCTGGAGCTTGAGCGCTTGCCGCCCGCCTTGCAGTCGGAGATCCGACAACGCGCGGCTGGATATGCCGATCCGGTGAGCTTCTTCGTCGAGCGTCTGGCAGAGGGGGTGGCGATCCTGGCGGCGGCCTTCGCCGGCAAGCCGGTCATCGTGCGGCTGTCGGATTTCAAGTCCAACGAGTATTCCAATCTCCTCGGCGGGGAGCGCTTCGAGCCGAGGGAGGAGAACCCGATGCTGGGATTCCGCGGGGCGGCGCGCTATATCGCACCGGCCTTTCGCGACTGTTTCGATCTCGAGTGCCGGGCGCTCCGCCAGGTGCGCGAGGACCTCGGTTTCCGCAATGTCGAGGTCATGGTCCCGTTCGTGCGGACGCTCGACGAGGCGCGCGAGGTGACGCTGTTACTCCGGGACAACGGCCTGGTGCGCGGGAGCGAGGGGCTGCGCCTCATCATGATGTGCGAGTTACCCTCGAATTGTCTCCTGGCCGAGGCCTTCCTGGAGTACTTCGACGGCTTCTCGATCGGGTCGAACGACCTCACCCAGCTTACGCTCGGCATCGATCGGGATTCGGCGCTCGTGGCCGGCCGCTTCAACGAGCGCGACGGCGCGGTCAAGGCCCTCATGCACCTCGCCATCGCCGCCTGCCGCAGGTCCGGGAAATACATCGGGATCTGCGGCCAGGGCCCTTCGGACCATCCCGATCTCGCCCGCTGGCTGCTTGACGAGGGCATCGAGAGCATCTCGCTCAACCCCGACACCGTGGTCGAGACATGGCTGTACCTTGCGGGCGAAGCGCGATCGGCGGTGCCCACCCCTTGACCGGTGTTTCCACGGAAACCAGCCTCCCAGGGCGGCGCGCATCGGGGCGATCTCGGCGTTCCTTCGATCACGCACTGAGCGTAGGAAAGACCGTGACGTAGTCGCATCCGAGGTCGGAGCGCTACTTGAGCCACACGCTTGAAAAGATTAAGCTTTGGGGATGTGCGGATCGCGGAACAGCTCGGGGAGGGGCAGCTAGATGATGGCCGAGCCTTTGATCTATACGCTCGACCGCCGCGGCGTCGCCCGGCTCACGCTCAACCGCCCCGAGCGCCGCAACGCCTTTGACGGGGAGTTGGTAGGCGCCCTCCTCGCACGCATCGAGGCGATCGACAACGATCCCGAGGTCCGCGCCCTGGTCCTCACGGCGGCCGGCGAAGCCTTTTGCAGCGGCGCCGACATCGACTGGATGCGGGCGCGTCTCGTGGACACCACGGAGTCCAACCGAGCGCATGCCGGGGCCCTCGCCGATCTGATGCACCGCCTGAACGGCCTCGCGAAACCCACGATCGCCCGCATCCAGGGCCCGACCTATGGCGGTGGGGTAGGGCTCATCGCGTCTTGCGACATCGCCATCGCCTCCGAGCTATCCGTCTTCGCCTTGAGCGAGGCCCGTCTTGGCTTGGCCCCCGCTGTCATCGCCCCTTACGTCATCGCCGCCGTGGGCCAACGCCAGGCGCGGCGCCTGTTCCTGACCGCGGCCCGGATCGACGCCGACGAGGCCCTGCGTCTCGGTCTCGTGCACCGCGTCGTTCCAGCCGAACACCTCGATGAGGCCGTCGATGCCGAGATCACGTGCCTACTCGCGGGCGGGCCCGAGGTGCTCGCCCATTGCAAGCGTATCTCGCTGGGAAACCTGCCGAAGGACCCGGAGCGCACCGGGTCTGCCGAGCTTCTCACACGCCTCTGGGCCTCTCCCGAGGCCCGGGAGGGCCTCTCCGCCTTTCTCGAAAAGCGCAGGCCGCGGTGGGAAGGTGAACCGGGAGGGGATCAATAGAGGCCAGCCTCATCCTCGCATACCCGCCCGAGATGCCCGAGGCCATGCCTGTCGCGGCGTTCCGGCGATCGGGGCGGCGCATTTATCGGTTGCACACCGGGAAGGAAGATGCCAAAGGAGCGTAGGCACCGTTGGCAAACCCAGCAACGAAAAACACTGCGAGATCGGGCCCCCGCGGCGCGCGCAATGCGATCGGTAGCTGAAGGTATAATGTGATCTCGAAACGCTGAGGACCTGTCCATGTGGAAGCGGTGTGCAGGGCTGATCGCATCGTTGGCCGTGTTCGTTTTGGCGGGATGCCAAACCGCTCTGCCGGGAGTTGCCTACGATCCCGCTACGATGGATCCCGTGGCGCTTGACCCTCATTACCCCCCGGCCATGGAGCCGGTCACGATCGGGAGCCAGGGGGCGAAGCTCTTCGGCATCCTCTATCTCGCACAGGGCGCGGGCCCACACCCTACGGCCATTCTGCTGCACGGCTACCCCGGCAATGAGCGGAATTTGGATCTCGCCCACGCCATTCGCCGCGCCGGCTGGAACGCCCTCTTTTTCAATTACCGGGGCTCTTGGGGCAGCGGCGGAACCTTCTCCGTTTCCCATGCGCTGGAAGACGTAGGCGCGGCGCTCGCTTTCCTGCGTAGTGCCGATACGGCGCGCCGCTATCGCATCGACGCCCGGCGGCTCACCGTGATCGGTCACAGCCTCGGGGGTTATCTCGCGATGGAGGCCGCGGCCGCCTATCCCGCGATTCGCTGCGCCGCATCGATCGCCGGGGCCAACCTCGGGCAATTCGGGGAGATGGCGAGGCGATCCGAGACATTCGCAAAGGAGCTGGCTAATTATATCGATACTGCCGCAGCCGTCGTCGGAGTGGATGGCAAGGCCTCCGTCGCACGCTGGAGGGATAATGCGCCGGATCACGATCTGCGCCGGCTCGTCCCGCGACTCGCCGGGAAAACGATATTACTCGTGGGCGCCCAGCGCGACGATATCGTACCGCTCGAGCAACATCACCTGCCCCTCGTGCGGGCATTGACCGAATACCGGCATCCGGGGCTTACCGTACGGATCCTAGATACCGATCACGTCTTCTCGAACCAACGGATTGCCCTTGCGCGTTTGGCGATCGCTTGGCTCGGGGAGCGTTGCGAGGAATGATACCTGCCACAAGCTCGAGGTGCTCGGGGCATTTCCTTCTCGGTCATCATCAGGTCCTCCGACCCAAAACGCAGCGATCAGAGTTTCAGAGTCCAGAGTTACAGCGTTCAGAGTAATGGGCGCACGACTACCCGAAAACCGAAGTACCTGCCGTGGAGGTCGGGATCGCTCAAGTGCCGGGACGCACAGCGGACGGTCCCGGGATTGCTGAGGAACCCGCCGCCCCGCAGGACGCGGCCTTTTGTAGCGGGGCGGGTCCAGGGCCTCCCGTTCCAAGCGTTCCTCGGGGCGCTCGGGATAGGGATAGTCCAAAGACTTCGCGTCCACTCCCACACGTTCCCGCTCATCTCCTCGCAGCTATAGGGGCTCGCCCCGCCGGGGAAGATGCCGACGGCGCTGGTCGTGCCGATGCCCGTGTCTTTGTAGTTCGCCCGGTTCGGGTCGGGGTCCGGACCCCAGGGATAGCGGCGTTGGGGTTGCTCGTTCGGTAGAAGCTGGTCCTTGGAGACATCCAGGGCTGGCAGCCCACTTGTTGCCGGCCTCGGCCGCACATGCTGCGAGTCCGGCTGGATGATCTCGAGCCCCCCGCGCGCCGCCTTCTCCCACTCGGGCTCGGAGGGCAGCGCGACCTCCTGCCGGCCCGATAAACCCCGCCTTCCGCCAGCGCTCGGTCAGCCAGCGCATATAGGCCAGGACCTCGTACCAGGTAATGCCGACGACCGGGTGGTTCTGGAGCGTGAACGGGCTCCCGTAATCGGCCGGCGCCGTCCTCGGCAAGTCCTCATACCTACCTTTGACCTCGCCCCCGCTCCAGACGCCGGCCCCCTGCGCCTCTGCCCAGTACCGGGCGCGGGCTTCCCCGTAACCCTTGTCCTTCACGAAGCGCTCAAACTGCGCGTTCGTGACCGGGAAGCGGGCCATCCAGTAGCCATAGCCCACGGCATAGCGATGCAGCTTTCCCTTCCCCTCCTCGCTCACCTTTTCGTCGTCAAAGCCGAGCCAGAGCTCGCCCTTGGGCACGAAGGAGAACTGCATTTCGTCGGGGTCCAGCACCTCGCGACGCGGGTCGCGGCGGCGCGCGCGTTCAGACGCGGCGAGCGTGGGATCGGCGCACAAGGAGGCGAGGAGCCATTGCTGCACTTTGTCGAGGCAGCTCGCGTAGCTACCCGGTCCGTCCTCAGGCGTCCGATCCTCAGCTTCCCTGCGCACGTGATCAATGAAATCGGTCTCGACGAGGGCCCGTCCCGCGAGCCCCGCCTCCTCGGCCTTCTTCGATGAAACAGCGTTACCGGACGGAGGCCCGGGTAGGAGATCGTTGACGAGGTGGGTGATGACCGATGGCGTCGTGCGCTTGGCAGATCCGGCCGCGAGCAGGAATACCTCGCGCCACCAGGCCAGGTTACGGCGCACCCGCTTGCCCAGCTCCGCGGCTGGTTCCCCGGCGTTCAAGAGATGCCGCGCCGCCAGGTATTCCTGGAAGGTGCGGTGCGCGAAGGCATAAGTGCGGTTGTCGAGCTGGTGCAGCAAGCCGGCCCGATCGCGGATGTAGGCAATCACCTGATCGGCCCGGTCGACGCTCCCGAGCTCGCGCCCGAGCTCGTCGCGAAGGTCGTCCCGCGGGATGTCGGCCGCCCGATCGCTCGAACCACGATCCGTTTCCTGGCGCTCGTGTGCCGCAAAGGCGACCCGCCCCGGATACGGCGGAGGCGAACAGCCTGGCGCGGGCCATCCAGGGTCTCCCGCACCTCCGCGATCTCGCCCGCTACCCGCTGCTCGTGACGCTCATGGCCAAGGTGCACGGGCGCGACGGCGCGCTGCCCGAAGGCCGGGCGGACCTCTACGAGCGCGCCGTCGAGCTGCTCCTGGCGCGCTGGGAGAATCGCCTGGTCCGGGACGAGTCCGGGCAGTGGACCGTCGATCCCGGCCTCATTCAGCGGCTCGGCTTGCGCATGGACGTCGTGCGCGGCGCCCCCGGGGGGCGCTCCGCGCGCCCCTACTTCCCAGCGCACTACGGCTGTGCAAAGATGGGCCAGGCCCCTCCCGGCCAGGGAGCGGCCGCCTCATAACGACAACCATGACTCGGCAGGAACCCCGCCATGGCCATCCTCTACCGGAGCAGCCTCCTCTACCACGGTCTCATGACCGCCGTCTACCATGTCCATCGCCGCGAGCGCTTCCGAGAAGTGGCGCAATGGGTCCCCGAGGGCGCCGAGGTCCTGGATGTCTGCTGTGGCGACGGGGCCTTGACCGGCTATCTGGACCCTTCGGTTCGCTATCGGGGCCTGGATCAGAGCCCCGTCTTCGTCGCCCGTGCCCGCGACCGGGGCCGGAAGGTCGAGCACTTCGACCTGCGCCGCGCGTCCCTCCCCGGCTCGCAGGTGGTGGTGTGCCAGGCGAGCCTGTTTCAGTTCTATCCGGACGTGGACGAGGTGCTCGGGCAGTTGTTCGGCGCGGCGCTGCAGCGCCTCATCGTCTCGGAATCGGTCAAGAGCCTGACCCAATCCCGGTGGTCCTGTCTGTCACGGATCGTCGCCTGGGGCACCCATGTCGAGGGCATGACCAATGACCACTTCCGATTCTGCCCCGAGGGCCTCGATCGGCTTTTTCATCCCTACGCGGCCCACCTGAGGCACGCACGCGAGGTCTGCGGTGGCCGCGACTGGCTCTATGTCCTGGATAAATAGCCCTCAGGACGCATCGCGCGCCAGGAAATAGAGGTGGCGTCCCACCGGCGCGCCGTTGTAGGTGCGGTCCAGCCGGTTGTGGACCTCGAAACTGTAGACGATCTGGAGGGCGTGGGGAATGAGCAGGCGCTCGGCATCGGCGAGGGAGCGGAGGTAGAGGCCGAAGCGCATGTCCCCCGGCAGGTGGTAGCCCACCATCAGGAAACCTCGAGGCGTGAGGAGCGCACGGATATTGGAGAGGACGCCATGGATCTCATGGTCCTCAAAATAGTAGAGACTGTCCAAGGCCACGGCCAGATCGAAGCGCCGGCCGCCGTCGATGCACGGGCCCGGAGCCTTCAGATCCACGCGCCGAAAGGTGCAGTCCGGCGCCCGCCGTGCGGCGCGTTCGAGGGCCACCGAGGAGATATCGAGCCCGTAGACCAGGGCCTCGGGATAGCGCTGCTTCAGGTGACGCGTGAAGTACCCGAGCCCGCAGCCCAGATCCGCGATGGCCAGCCGCCCTTGGTGGCCCAGCATGGAGACGGCCCTGTCCAAGGCGGCCGTGACCAGGTGATACGAGAGGTTTTCGAGCACCCGGGATTGGCCATGCGGGTCCTCACATTGGCGGTACATACCCTCGAAGTCGCGGATGAGCGCGACCTCCTCGTCGTCTAGCCGAAAGATAAATTCGTTGTGTCGCGCCGCCATGCCGGTAGTGTAGTGTCTCGCCAATCCGTGTCATAGTGGAATCCCCCCGAGCGATGCCCCGAGGCCCCCATTTCTACTAGATGGCTCATGTGGAGCGTAGACGATCACCGGCATATGGCCCGTGCCCTCGCCCTCGGACGCCTCGGGCTCTATACCGCCCACCCGAACCCCCGCGTCGGCTGCGTGCTGGTCAAAGACGGCGCGGTCGTCGGCGAGGGCTGGCATCGCAAGGCCGGTGAGCCGCACGCGGAGGTCCTGGCCCTGCGCGCGGCGGGTCGTGACGCCCGTGGGGCGAGCTGTTATGTGACCTTGGAGCCCTGCTGCCACCAGGGCCGCACCCCGCCCTGCACGGAGTCGCTGATCGGCGCCGGGATCGCGCGCGTGATCCTCGCCATGACCGATCCCAACCCCGCGGTCCAGGGGAGAGGTTGCCGGGCGCTGGCCGAGGCGGGGATCGCGATAGCCACGGGGCTCGGCGAGCCCCAGGCCACCCGCCTCAACCGCGGCTTCGTCAAGCGCATGCGCTCGGGGCTGCCAGGGGTCACGGTCAAGACGGCCATGAGCCTGGATGGCCGCGTCGCGCTCTCATCCGGGATGAGCCGCTGGATCACCTCCCAGGCCGCGCGCGCCGACGTCCAGCGCCTGCGGGCCCAGAGCTCGGCCATTCTGACCGGCATCGGCACCGTGCTCGCGGATGATCCCCTGCTCACGGTGCGCGACCCGATGCTGGCCGACGCGGGGGTGGAGCCGCTGCGGGTGGTCCTCGACACCCGGCTCCGTATGCCCGTGAGCGCGCGGATGTTGCGTGAGGCCGGCAGCACCCTGGTCCTATGCGGAGAAGCCGGTCACGAGAGACGCGTGGTGGCGCTCGCCGAAGCCGGCGCACGGGTGATCGAGATCCCCATGGGCGGCGGCCGGCTGGACCTGACCCAGGTGCTCCAGATTCTGGCGGGGCTGGAGGTCAACGAGGTCTTGGTAGAGGCCGGGCCCGCCCTCACCGGGACGATGCTGGCAGCCGGGCTCGTGGATGAGCTGGTGGCCTACGTGGCACCCAGGCTCCTCGGCGGCGACGCAATGCCCATGGCCGCGCTCGGCGGCTACTCGCGCCTCGAGGATGCCCTGCACCTGGAGATCACCGACGTCCGGGCCATCGGCAGCGACTGGCGGATCACGGCACGGCCCGTATCCGGCTGATCGCGCTCGCGATCCGATATTTACCGCCCGATGTTTGCGGCCTGATGTTCACCGCCAGATGTTCACAGGAATTATAGAGGCCGTCGGACATATCGCCGCCGTGACGGACATGGCGCGCGGCCTGCGGGTTGCCATCGATGCCGGTCTCCTCGATCTCGGCGATGTACGGTCGGGAGACAGTATCGCGGTGCAGGGCGTATGCCTCACGGTGGTGGAGCTCATGGGCGGTGGATTCGCCGTCGATGTGTCCGAGGAGACCCTGCGCTGCACGACCCTCGGCGAGTGCGGCGCCGGCGTGCGCGTCAATCTGGAGAAGGCCCTGTGTCCGGGGGGGAGGCTCGGAGGCCATTTCGTGACCGGTCACGTGGATGGGATCGGCACCGTCGCCGCCACGCAGCCCGGCGACGCCGATGCCGGCATGCGGGTGGCGGTACCCGAAGCGTTGGTGCGCTATCTCGCCCGCAAGGGCTCCGTATGCGTCGATGGGATGAGCCTCACCGTGAACCGCGTCGAGGGCCGGGAATTCGAGGTCCACCTGATCCCGCACACGCTGTCCGCGACCATCGCCGGCAGTTACCGGGTCGGGACGCGGGTCAACATCGAGGTCGATCTCCTGGCCCGTTATGTAGAGTCGCTTCTACTGGCGTCCAATGACATCCGTTAGATCCGCAAATAACCACGTATTTACAATAACCGGAGTTTGGGCTACTATGGCATATCCAGTCCGCATCGGCGACCCTAATTTCGGCCGACGAGGGCATGACGATCAACTGGCATGGAGGCTCAGATGAGCAATAGGAAATCGCGGGTGACGTTCAGGGTCGCCCTGTGTGTTTTGTCTATCCTGGGGATCGGTACCGGAGCGAGAGAGGTCTCGGCACAAGCGGAAACGACTAATCGGCTGCAGATGCCCCTATGGGCGAAGGGGGGATCGCAGCCACCGCGAAACCGGGCGTCCGGGTCGATGGCGCATTGCGTGCCATCGCACGCGAGTTCGAAGATCGGAAAGCCGCCCACTCGCAACAGGCACCCGCCGCCCATATTCGGTCCAGGCACCCCCTCGCCCCCGTCGACGGGAGATACGTTACCATCGATGTGGTGGCCGAGGGCGACGCCGGTACTCTCCTGGATCACCTGACAGCCCTTGGATTGAGCCACGGGGCCGCGTCCGGCCATCTCGTCTCCGGGCGCTTGCCGCTCGCGGCGCTCTCGGCCCCCTGGAGGCGACGAGGTTCGCGGCCGCGGTGGGGACGACCTCTTGTGTGGCGGCGCCGGTAAGGACTCGATGTTCGGTGGGCGCGGCCGGGTAACCGACTGATCGGCGGACCGGGACGAGATACCTGCGTCCGGCGCCGGGAAGAGAAGACCTGCCGATAGCGCTGTCGAGCGCTTGCGCGCTCGTCCGGCGCTCGAAGGCGTGTGCCTGGTAAGACTCGATCTCCCCCTCTCAGATCGATCGCCGCCGGGATAAAAATGTAGCGCGTAACCTTAGTTTATAGTGCCCTAGGGTGGGGGTCGAGCGTTGCATTATTCTGAGAGCTTCAACCCCCATCCTAGCCTTCCCCCTTCCGGGGCAAAGGGATCAAAAAGGGCATGCAATTCAAATATCTACGATGTATTCGTCGGCCACCGCCCGGAACAGGGATCTCCCGATCAAACCGGGGTATAAGAAAAACAAAGGCGTGTTCGGAGAGTACGGGACTCACCGGCCGGCCTCCTCCCAAAGACCCAACGGCGCTTTCGGTGATCTTCGGTTAATCGTGTCGCGGAGCAGCACCGCGGGCTTCGCCCATAGGCGCACCGAGGCGCGCGCTCGTCCGATCGCGCCGCCCTGTGTCCCTGTTCGAGCCACACCACGGCATCGGAGAGCCCTTGAGCCCCGCCGCCGTCCGTCTCGGCGAGCGTCTCAGCGGTCAGGGCCTCTACGCTCTCACGCATCTCGGCGCCCATGCCGCGTGTCACGCAGCCCGCGTAGCCTGGATGAGCGAAGCGGAATCCGGGATAATACCATCGGTGGTGAATCACCGGCGCGTTCCTCGGCGCGAGCTATTTGTTCACCGTTGCACTACGAGATCGGCGGTCGTGGCTGTGAGGGAGCAGGTCGAGGGGCTGCGGGAAGCGATTCGTGCGGTGAGACGACAATCGCCGTTCGGATCGATTGTGGTAGGGCCCGATCACCTGCACAGCCTTTGGACGGTCGCTTAAGGCGAGGAGAATGCTTCGGGATCGGGACGGCGGCGTACCATCAAAGGGCGTGTCCCCCCGGGTGATGCAACCCCCGCGATGAATACGCAGCGGTGATTTTCGGAGCAGACGATCCGCGACGATTCGCCCGCCCTGCCGACCATCCACTACCACCCCGCACACATGGGTGGATCAGGCAGCCGATCGAGTGGCGTTGGTCATCCGTTCACGCTACATTCGGCTCGGTCTGCCGGCCCGATTGGGCGACGGCTTCGGGCGATGGGGCGCTTGGCGAATGAATCCCGGATTCCGCTTCGCTCCATCCGGGCTACGCTTGCTCACCGGTACTCCCAAAGGTGCGGACGGGCTGGAGGGGCGGCGAGCGTATTGGCGAGGATGCCCTCTTGCCGTTCCTTGCCATAATAAACGAGTTCATATTCTCGCTTTTCAGGCGGGAGCAGGATCGTAGCCCATTCGGGCGAAAGGTCCTCGCCTTGTTCTAGTAATCGCACGATCTCTTGTCGTTGTTCCGGTGTCATGGTTTTCTGTCTTTTGATGATCTGCGCTCGCGCTTGGGCGGCTCGGGGGCCAGGCATTCTAGCTCCAGTTCGTCGAGAAGCCCGCTATCGGCAAAGCTGTAGGTCGCTTCCTCAGCGACGATGACATGATCCATCACGCGGAGTCCTATCGGCCGCAGCGCCGAAATGATATCTCGCGTCAACACCCGATCCGATTCGCTCGGCTTGGCGAAGCCCGAGGGGTGATTGTGTGCACAAATGATGGCGGTCGCGTTCACCTGGAGCGCCCTGGCCACGATCACACGAACGGGAGGTCGCACCTGGTCCACAGCACCCTGTGCCAGCAGCGTGTCATCGAGCAAGCGATTCTGACGGTTCAGGTAGAGGACGTGGAAATGCTCGTCGGGGAAGCCCGCGCAAACGCGTCCGTAGATATTCGGCGGCCTGCCGGGTACCTCTAATTTGAATTGGTTCCCTGTTGTCGGGCAGCGCGACGCGCCGCGTAATCTCCATCGCTGCGGCGATCTGAGCCGCTTTGGCCCCCTTGAGCCCTTTCACATCAAGGAGCGCCGACAAGGGTGCTTCAGCCATCCCGCGCAAGCTTCCAAACCGCTGCAACAGCTGCGCCCCAACTCCACCGCATTTGTCCCCTGCAACCCTACACGCAACAGGATGGCAAGTAGCTCTGCATTGGTCAACGCATACGGACCATGGTGAAGCAGCCGTTCGCGTGGCCGTTCGTTTTCCGGCCAGGCGGTAATTCCTTGCGGTCGGTTCCTTATCTCGCTGTCCATGCCGCATTTTTGCACAAACGTGCGGGTACTATCCCAACAGGACTATCCGTAACCCAGCCGGTTCAAGGCGAAGAGAAGTGCGGCCGGACAACAATCTGGGCTATGCCCGGCAGCTACCCGGTTGTCGCGGCCAGCGCGCCCGAATCCCCTGGCCCTCCAATCACCGGGACCGAGGCGCGATCAAGCGACCAGATGTACTTCCGGCTGAAAGCCGCTCGAGGAGGACGTTGCATCAAGCGTAGCGCCTTCACAACGCAGCGTTCCTGAGGTCAGCAGCGCTCATTTACCGCCGCCCATTGGCACGCGCCGTAGCAGGCCGTTGAACGTCGAGGGATCGTAGCCGACGACGAAGCCGATCAGCGACAACAGGCCAGCGATGCGCATATACTGATCGGCTGTGGGATTGGAAAAAGGCGCATCCGTGGTGATGGCGATGCCGGCGATGAACAGCAGGTAGACGACGAAGCTGCGCAGCAGGGACGCGAAAGGATTCTCCGTTCGCACCAGCGCGCGGTGCATCTCCGCTGCAGCCGTCTCGGCTGGTGGTGTTGCGGGGTGGAAGGTCAGGTTGCTGGAGATACCGCCGATCAAGCCGGCCAGGCAAGTCAACAGGGCTACATTGATCGGCGTGTAGAACAGCGCGACCTGAATCAGCAAGATCGGATCGAAGCCCGTGAGCAGGGCCGCACGGTAGGGCTTGGAGTCTACGGTCAGCCCCAATACGAGCAGGGCTAGCCACAATAGAACGCAGAAAACGCCGGTTGCGACGAGCAGGCCGCGCGCGATGCGATGTGTCATGTCTCCTCTTGCCGCCCCCCATTTCCCCGGCGGCCTGGGCAACATTAGCCCAAGGATGGGCCCCTGTCATCCACGCTGGCTCACAGGTCTGCTCGTTGCCTCGATTTCGCGCCACAGATACCAGCTCGCGACCGAACGATACGGTGCCCAGCGATCGGTAGATGGCGCACGTGGCCTCTTCTCCAGCTTTGCGCCGCCGTATAGAGACGGTTCACGAGGAAGAGGCGAGTGCCGCCGGGCGGGCCGGGTACCGAGCGCTACGGCTCGGCCCGCGGCTCCTGCGCACCGAGACCGCGGCGGTCGCGGCTTTAAGCGCCCTGCAGGCGGTGTGTGGGGATCTCGGTTAGGTGCCTCGGGCGCGTCTATCTCTTGCTCAGACAGCACGGGCCTCACCGGCCAACTTCTCCCATAGCCCCAACGGCGCTTTCGGTGATCTTCGGCTGATCGTGTCGCGGAGGACCGCGGCCCTGGCCCACAGGCGCACCGAGCTGCGGGCGCGCGTCAGGGCCGTATAGAGCAGCTCGCGGGTCAGGACGCGGCTGTCGCGGGCCGGCAGGACCACCTCGACGCGCTCGAATTCGGAGCCCTGGGCCTTGTGGACGGTCATGGCGAAGGCGGTCTCGTGCTCGGGCAGGCGGCTGGGGGCGAGTGGCCGGGTGCCACCATCGAGGTGCGGGAAATGTACGAGGAAGCGGCCTTCCGGCGCCGGCAGTGCCACGCCCACATCGCCGTTGAAGACACGCACCGTATAGTCGTTGGCCGTGATTAAGACCGGGCGCCCAGCGTACCAGGAGGTGGCGGAAAGCGGCCCACCTATGGCAGCGCGGAAGCGTTCGGTGAGGAGCGCGTTCAAGCGGGCGGTGCCTTGCTCGCCCTCGCGCACCGCGCACAAGACCCGGTGGCGCTCGAAGGCCGCGAGCACCACCTCGGGGGGCGCGCCGCTTTGCACCGCATCGAGATACTCGGCATAGCCCTCGATCAGGGTCGCGGCCAGAGGCTCCGCACCGGGCACCGTGTCCCGCCATAGGACCTCGGGGCCGACTTCCCCCCCGGAACGCCCCGCGAGCCAGGCCAGCACCGCATCGGCATCTCCCTCCCTGACACGCTCGACCAGCGCCCCGATCGCGCCGCCCTGTGCGTAGCGATGTCCCTGTTCGAGCCATACCACGGCATCGGAGAGCCCCGCCCCGCCGGCGGTCTCTGGAAGCGTCTCATCGGTCAGCGACTCTACGCTCTCACGCATCTCGGCGCTCATGCCGCGCGTCGTGCAGAGGTTGGCGAACACCGTCCCGATTTCGACGGCGGCGAGCTGGTCCTTGTCGCCGAGCAGGATCAGGCGTCCGTCGTCGGGCAGCGCCTCGACGAGCTTGGTGGCGAGCGCGAGGTCCAGCATCGAGGCCTCGTCCACGACCACCAGATCATAGGGAAGTGGGTGGTCGCGGTCATGGCGGAACGAGATCCGGCCCGGCCGGTGGCCGAGCAGCCGGTGCGCCGTGTACGTCTCGGACGGCAGCCGCGCCTTGACCTCCGCGGCCACCGGCAGCCCGGCCAGTTGGTCGCGCACGGATCCCTGCAGGCGCGCGGCCGCCTTGCCGGTCGGGGCCGCGAGCGCCACGCGTAACGCAGGGTGGAGGCCGAGCAAGAGGGCCAGGACCTTGACGACCGTGGTGGTCTTGCCGGTCCCCGGTCCTCCCGAGACGATGCAGAGCTGCCTGAGCAATGCCGTGGCCGCGGCGATCTTCTGCCAGTCCGGCCGCACCCCGCGCTCCTGCGGGAAGAGCTTCGACAGGAGTGCCGCGGCCATCGGCGCGGGGCAGGGGAGGCCCGCGGGTCTATTCATCTCGGCGAGTCGCGCGAAGAGGCGCCGCTCGTAATCGAAATAGCGATAGAGATAGAGACGGGTCCCGCCCACGAGGACCAGCGGCCGGAAGTCGTCCGGATCGCCCGAGTGCGCGACCACCGGGCTCCGTGGGAGCCGTTCGAGCCACGTCTCCAGCGGGGGCCCCGAGGACGGGAAGACCTGCGCCTCGATCCCCGCGACATCCAGCGAGCTCTGGCCGTCGCTCGCCGCGCGGCTGCAAAGCGAGGCGGCCAAGGCGAGCGCCTCGGCGTCCTCGGCGCGCCCGCCGGCGCGCAGGTGCAGCTCGCGCACGAGCCTGGCGAACGCCGCCGCGAGCGCCTCCTCGGGTGGGGTACCCAAGACGGTTGCGGTGCTCACGGGGTCCGGGCCCCAGCGAGCGCGCCGTCCAGGGCCTCGATCAACCCAAGCGCCGGGCGGGCCCAATACACCCCGAAGGGCCGACCCCGACTGTCGGTCCGTCCTGGCTGCATGCCGCGCAGGAACAGGTAATACACCCCGCCGAAGCAGCGCTCGTAGTCGTAGCCCGCGATCCGCCGGCCCAGCCAGCGGTGCAGCGCCACCGTGTAGAGCAGGTATTGCAGGTGATAACCCGAGGCGGCCATGGCCGCCTCCAGGGCCGGCTGGGTGTAGTCGGCGGGCCCCGCCCCGAGCCAGGTGGACTTGTAGTCCGCGATGTAGAAACGGTCCTCATGGACGAAGACCAGATCGATGTAGCCCTTGAGGTAGCCGTACACCCGCTCATGCGCGAGCGGGGGCAGCGCTAGCCCATGTCGGGCCGCGATCGCGGTGATCGCGCTCGGTTCCAGCGGACCGAGCGGCAGCTCGAATTCCAGCTCCTTCAAGACCGCGCGCGATGACAGCCGGGCCAGACAGAAAGGGACGCCGCCGCCGGTCCAAAGCGGCGTCGCCAGGACCTCGGCGATCCACTCGGAGAGCGCCGGCGCCCAATCCGGTGGATAAGCGTTCTCGGCGAGCCGCCGGCCGATCACCCCTCGCCAGTCGCCCGGCGAGGCCGAGAAGTCGATGCGTTCCAGGACCTCGTGCAGGCAGTCACCGGCCACGGCGCCGCGCGGGAAGTCGCTGCGCCCGCCGCCCGGCGGGGCGGCGCCGGCGCTCGCCTGCCCCTCATCATGGTCGGGGAGCTCGGCGCGCCATTCACCGCCTGCACGGTAGAGCGAGGTGAAGCTGACCACGCGCTCCGGTGCCGGCACGGGCCGTTTGAGACGCCTCGCGGCCAAGGGCGATCCCAGGGGCACGGCGAGCGCTCGCCGTGGCACGGGGTCGGGCCGGTCCTCGATGCGGATATGGCCGTGGGCCTCTTCGGACAGGATGCGAAATCTATTTTCGATGTCCGGATCGGCGGGCAAGGGGCCCGCGTCCGTGCCGAACAGGAGCCAGACGAGCGGCGACGTTTCGGCCTCGCGGATGCGCCCAAAGCACAGGTAAGTGCGGTTGCGCGCGCGCGTCAGGGCCACGTAGGCGAGGCGCAGCCGCTCGGCTAGCTCCTCCTCGCGCGCCAGGATCGCGGCCTCTCTGCGCCGCGAGGAACCTAGGTCGAGCACCGGCCGGTCGTCGTCCTCGGGATCGTGATAGAGACAGGTGTCGCCCCTGGCCGCACGCGACTTGCCATCCCACAGGAAAGGCACGAAGGTCACCGGGTATTCCAGGCCCTTGCTCTGGTGGATGGTGACGAGCTGGCAAAGCCCCTCGTCGCCCTCGATCCGGAGCTCCGCGTCTTCGCTCGGGCCGGCGTCCCGGCGCCGCGCGGCGAGCCACGCGATCTCGGCCTCCATGCCGTAGAGCCGCCTGCAGTGCACGAGCTCGGCGAGGTGAAAGAGGTTGGTCAGGCGCCGATCGCCATCGGAGAAGCCCCCGAGCCGGGCCGCGATCCCGCACTCGGCGACGAGGCGGCGGAACATGTGGATAAAGCCGTGCAGGCGCCACAGCGTGTGGTAATGCTCGAAGTCCGCGAGACGCGTCTCCAGAGGGTCCCCATCGGCTGTGAGGGCCGCGAGCTCGTGGGCGGCGAGACCGAAGAGATCCGTCGCCAGCGCCGCGCGCACCCACCCGAGCCGCCTGGGCTCGCGGAGCGCGAGTAAGAGGCGCTCGAGTTGCTCGGCCTCGGGGCTGTGAAAGACGCTGTCCTTGGAGCGCTGGGCACAGGCGATCCCGAGCGCCTGGAGCGCGTTCCGAACCTCGGTACCCTGGGCGTGCTCGTTGACCAGCACCGCGATGTCCCGTGCAGAGAGCGGCCGATCACCGAGGCGTACGCCGCCGGCCTCGGCAGCGGCCAGCAGGCGGGCGATCTCCGCGGCCACCGTGGTCGCGGCCCAGGAGCGGGCCTCGGTCTTGGACAGCGGCTTGTCCTTCGAGCGGCACAGGAACACCCGCAGCGGGGCGGAATCGCTCCGGCCCTGCTCCACGAGGGCGGCGCGTGGCGTGTCCGGGGCACGCACTGGCCTAAAGGCGATGCGCGGGAGCCGGAAGGGGTGCGCGTGGGTGCCGAAGAGGGTGTTGAGCCCGCTCACGAGCCCGGCGACAGAGCGCTGGTTCTGGTCCAGGGTGTGGACCCGCCGGCAGCGCTCGCGGGCCTTGAGGTAGGTGTGGAGATCGGCCCCGCGGAAGCTGTAGATCGCCTGCTTGGGATCGCCGACCAGGACGAGCGCGTTGCCACCGTCCCCGTAGATGCGCCGGAAGATGGCGTATTGGAGGGGATCGGTGTCCTGGAACTCGTCGATGAGCGCCGCGGGATAGCGCTGCCTCAAGAGAGCGGCGAGCGTCTCGCCCCGCGGACCGGTGAGCACGTCGTACACGTTCTCGAGGAGCGCGTCGTAGGTCTGCAGTCGGACCTCGCGCAGCCTCTCTTTGAGCACCGCATGGGCCTCCTCGAGCAATGCCTGGCGCAGCGCCCCGAGGCGCGCCTCGAAAGAGCGCACCAGCGTCTCATGCGTGCTCAAGAGGTCCTCGGCGAGCGTGAAAAACTCATGGCTCGGAGGGGTGCCCGTGCCGGCGGCCGCGAGCCGCGTGCTCGTGAAGCGCGCGAGGCGCGGGGGGAGGGCCAGGGGATCGCCGTCCTCTCTGAAATACGCATCGATCTCCGCGGCCCAGTTGCGGACCCGGTCGGCGCGATAGACGTTCCTCTGGAGGCCGGTGCCGAGGCGCGCCAGGATGTCGGAGCGCTCGGCGCGCCATAGCTCGGATCCGCGCTCCCGGAGCAACCCGTACCGTTCGATCGGCCCAATGCCGCCTGACGGTTCCGGCGCGAGCTCGACCCGCAGCTCGTGCTTGTCGAGGAGCGGGCCGAGCCAGGCGCGCAGGGACTCGGGCGTGATGCCCCTCTTGAGCAGCCACGCGACGAAAGAGTCATGAAGCCGGGCCTCCTGGCCGCCGCCCCGTGCGGTGGGCGGCGAGGCGACCTGTTGGCGCCAGAAGTCGGCAACCACGGCGCCGAGCAGCTCGCCGGCATCGGCCAGGACCTCGGTCTCGAAGGGCATTGCGCTCGCGAACGCCCGGTCGCGCAGCACCCGCTGGCAGAAGCCGTGGATCGTGTATAGGGCCGCATCATCGAAGCCGTACAGGGCGGCGCGCAGCTTGAGGCGCGCGCGTCCGGTGTCGGTGAGCCGCGCGGCGAGGAGGGCGCACAGCCCGTCGTCGCTCCCGCGGCCCTCCAGGAGATCGAGCATCGCGGCGAGCCGGCGCCGGATCCGCTCGCGCAGCTCGGCGGTCGCGGCGCGCGTGAAGGTGACGGCGAGGATCCCGCCGATCGCTACGTCCGTCTCCAAGACGAGGCGCAGGAAGATCCCCGATAGGGTCCAGGTCTTGCCCGTCCCGGCGCTGGCCTCGATGAGCTGCGTACCGGTGAGCGGGACGCCGAGGGCCACCGGCTGCTCGATGCTCATGGGTCGTCTCAGAGTTTGTGAAAAAACCTAGCCAAAGGCATTTGAAATTTATCGTCCCTTCCCCCTCATAAGGGGATAGGATGGGGGTCGAGCCTATCCGAAACCGCGACGCTCGATCCCCACCCTGACCGTCCCCTGCTATGCAGGGGAGGGAACCGGGAGACTCCCTCCCCTGTCCGCGCTTTCTGCGGACGGGGGAGGGTGGGGTGGGGGCCAAGCCCTTCAGCCGCTGACCAAGCCTCGTCTCCGCCTGACACGCCTGGCCCCCACCCTAACCCCTCCCCCGCTGCGCAGGGGAGGGGCTACCCTGGCGCTTGCAGCTGATTGACTTTGCATGCGAATCAGGAATTGCTTGAGCGGTGCTGTTCTACGACGCAAGTATCTGCTGCACTCGGGATCTCGCGCCGAGGATGCAGCGCGACCTCGCTCGCGACGATTTTTTCACAACCTCTCAGGCCTCTCCGGCCGGCGTCTCCCGCAGATGGGCGAAGAGGGGATCGAGCAGTGCGTGGGCGGTGGTCTCGAACCCCTCGGGCAGGTCGTCCCGGGCGCTGCCGTAGAGGAGCCGGAACCAGGGGTCCTGGTTTTCGCCGGGGTGCCGGGGGGGGCTGCCGGCCCAGGTCGAGCGGGCCTTGGCGGCGCTGCCCTCGATGAGCGCGAGGGCACTGCGCGGCGCATAGGGGAAGGGCGTGGACAGGCCGTGCCGGTATTGTCGGAGGAGTGTTCCAAGCTCTACCTCCGCGTCCTCGACCGGTATGAATTCGAGGAGGACGTCCTTCAGCAACCAGCGGCTCCGGGCCGCGACGCCGGTCGGATTCACCGCGCAAAGGATCAGATGCCGCAGCCAGGCGTTCCACAGGGTGAAGGTCCCGCGCGTGCCGAGCCGATGGCCGAACAGTCCATCCGCGTGCAGCCCGGAGAGCGATCCCGTGAGCGAGACCTCGCCGATCGTGAGCGCAAAGGGGAGAGATGCCAGCCCAGGTTTAACAAGGGCATGCGTGGGTCCGACGCGGATGAGATCGGCGCGGAATCGGCCCAGTCCCCGCCACTCGTTGCGCAGCTCGATGCGGCCCGGAGCCCCATGGGGCAACTCGCTGCCGGCCAGGGCGATCGCCTCGATCCCCGTGTCGCCGGCGCCCGCGAGGCAGAGCGGCAGGAGCCGCTCGGCCAGCCGGGATGCGTCCTGCCGGCCGAGCCGGAAGGGCTCCTCGTCCGGTAACTCGGCTTCTCCGGCGCCGAGGTGGATGCCCAGGCGCTCCCGGAGCAGGAAGCGGATGGGGTGAGAAAAGAAGTCGATAAGCCGAGCGATCTCCACCTGCCGCCACTCGGGTCCCGGCTCGGGAAGTGGATGAGCGAACAGCGGCCGGGCCGCGCACCTGGAATCGCTCCGGACCCTCTTTGCGACCTCCGCGTAGTCCGCGGCGTAGGAGAACAGCGCGCCCGTCTCGCCCGATAGACCTCCACCCGATAGACTTCCAAAGTAATGGGGGCTCCAAGGCTGCAAGCGGTGCTCGGTGATGAGGCGGTGTCGGACGGCATCGGCACCCCCCGCGACCGAGCGCCCCAGATAATCGAGCAGCTCCGACACCGGTATCGCGGGTGGGAGAGGGCTATCGTCACGAATGTCGTGACCGGGGTAGCTCAGGTAAAGCACCTCGCGGGCACAGAGCAGGGCATCAAGGAAGGCGGCACGGTCGTCGTGACGGCGGGCCCGATCCCCCAGGCGCGGCCGTTCGGCCATGAGATCGAATTCCGTAGCGGCCGCCTGGCGGGGGAAGGCGGTGTCGGCCAAGCCGATGAGGCACACGACCCGGAACGGGATGCCCCGCAGGCTGCCGATCCCGCAGAAGGTGAGCGCGCCCGTCAGCGACGCACCGGGGGCCGTGTCCATGAGCCGCTCCGTGAGGAGCTCGGCGATGACCTCCACCCCGACGGGCGAGCACGCGGCCGCCAGGGCGGCGTCCTCGGCGAGGCCGGTAAGAAGGGAGCGGATACGTTTCACGTCTCGCTGCTCGTCCTCGGCGGGCAGCAGGAAGCGGTCGGTATAGGAGATGAGCAAGGTCGCCCACTCGGCCGGGGGGCGCGGGATGGCGAGGTCCCGGGCCGCGCCCTCGAGTGCCTCGAACACGGTGCAGAGCTTGCCCAGCGCCAGCGCCTGGCTCCCCTCGATGTCATCGTAGGGCAAGACCCCCGCGAAGGTGCGCCGGCCACCACCGGGCAGCGCGTAGCCGAGGAGAAGGCGCGTTAGGCCATCCGCCCAGGTGTGGCGGGGTTCCGCAGGGAGGTCCAATGCGGCGCGATGCTCGGCGTTGCGCCCCCAGCGCACGCCGGACTCGCGCAACCACGCGCGTATGCAGGCCAGATCGGCCTCACCGACGTCGAAGCGGCGCGCCACGGCCGGGGTCTCGATGAGGTGCATCACGATAGAAACCTCGAAACGCGAGCGCGGCAGCCCCAGGAGCGTCGCATAGGCCCGCAGGAGCGGCGTACCTGAAGGGCTGGCCCGACCGGTGATCCCGAAGGGGATGTATCGCTCTCGCGGTGCCGAGCCGAACACAGAGTCGATGTGCGGGGCGGCGGCCTCCAGATCGGAGGTCATCACCACGATGTCCGCCGGGCTCAGGCCGGGATGGGCGTCGAAGAGCGACAACAGCTGATCGTGTAGGACCTCCAGCTCACGGATCAGGCCGTGGCAGACATGGACCTGGACGGAGCGCTCATGAGGCGACAGCACGAGTCGCTTGCCATCCAGGTCGTCGAGGTCGAGGATGGAGCGCTGCAGCAGCGCCAGCAAGGAGACGCCGGCGGGGTCCTCGTAATGCTCATCCTGCTCGACGCCCTCTTCACCGCACACGGCGGCGACGAGGTTCAGGTGTTGCTGCGGCTGTCTTCCCCAGGCGGCCAGGAGGGGATGGCCGATCTCGTGGTGCGACTCTTCGGGCTCGCCGGCGAGCGACAGGCGCGCGAGATCGCGTTCCGTGACGATGTCGGCCCAGTACTCCCGGCAAGGATTCAACAGGTAATAGCGGATATCGATGTGGGCCGAGAGTGCCGAGAGGATCTCGAAGTAGAGGGGCGGCAGGTGCGGGATCGCGAACAACGCGATGCGGGATGGCAGCCAGGCGCGGAGGTCTTCTTTCCTGTCGGCAAGCCCGGCGAGCGCCGCGAGATAGCGGTCCTTGGGGTGCTCTCGGAAGGCACTCGGGGATAGCCTTGCCAACTCCCGCCACAGGCGCGCCTGCCAGCGCTCCGTGTCGCCGCTGCCGATCCCGAGCAGCCGGGCGGCTTCCCAGGCACGCAGCCAATCGGGCCGGTATACGAGGTACTGGTCGAAGAGCCGCGCGATGCGGCACGCGAGCTCCATGCGGCCCCGTGGATCGCCGCGGGTGACATAGGCCGCGAGGGGCCCGTACTCGGGCACCTCGGGCAGCGCCCCCAGACGCTCGAAGACGCACCAGGCGATGACCTCGGGATCGAAGGGCGAGCGCGCCGGCACATCGGGCAGGAGCGCCGAAAAGCTCTTCCAGATGAACTCGCCCAGATAGGGACACTCGACGTTCGCACACACCCCGTCGCAGAGGGCGATCCGATCCTTGAGCCAGCGTGCCATGCCGAGGCTCGGGACGATGATCGTCTCGGGCCGGAGGACATCCGGGTCGCGGCGCGCCGAGTTTTTATTACTTGATGCGTCGGCGAGCAACCGGTCGGTGAGCACCTCGATCCGGTTGCCATGGAGGATGCTGAACATCGCGTATCGATCCTGCCGCTCATGTTGCGGGTTTTCTAGGGCTGTGCCGACTATGCCTGTCCGATAGCCTTGCTGCAATGCGAGCCAGGATTGTTCCGCCGCCTACCGATACGGCGGCGAGAGGGCTATAAACCAAATACTTACAATCATATCACGCTCGGTGAGCACACTCAGACCGGCGGGTGCCATGCTGCGCTAGGTACAGCGAGGGCTGGTCGCTATGTGGCATCGAGGGCGAAGCCAATCGAGGCAGACTCTGATGGTTTGATGGTATGGGGCCGCTTATGCACAAATACTGTGGATAACCGTGTGGAAAACTTGTCAGAAATTTGCTGCGAGGCAGCAGAATGACGGGCGCCCGATTACTTCGGTTACTTTTTAATCACCAGCTAGTTAACTTATGTAAATCAAATGCTTATACACCGTCGGACGTACCGGGGGCGAGGCCGTGAGACCGATAGATCCTGCCGGTATCAAGACCAGGGGGACAATAGGTAAAGGAATATCTCTTGTTCTTCACATATTTCCGAAATCTTCTTTTCATCAAACCTTCTCTATGATTTATATGATTTAAGAAGCGAGCAATATTCCCGCTACACTTGCATGTCAACCTTCACCTGGAGACGACACTTTGGCTCGTAAACCCGCACCCGCACAGGGCCCTGGCAAAGAACGCCCCCCGTCACCTAGTCGGCGTCAACACGGGGATCGGCGGCGGGCCCAGCGCCGCGTACGAGGTGAAAAAAGCCGACTCATCCCCAGCCGGCCTCACGGAGAAAAATTTGCGTACGTGAAGGTGACAGTGACGCTACCACCGGAGCTGTATGAGCTCATCATCAAAGAGACCACGAAGCGAAAGCTCGCGAAAGTGCCCAACTCGCAGGTGTCTGCGGTAGTACGGGAGGCCCTCGTCCAATTCTTCGGGCAAGATGCGTGATATGTCGGACCAGGTTTCTGTCCTGATCGTCGAAGATGAGGGCTTTGTAGCCCAAAGCCTCGAGCGTCGGCTTGTGAAGGCGGGTTACCGGATAGCAGGCGTTAGCGCACGCGGAGAAGAGGCCCTGGTGCTCGCCGAGGCAAAGCGCCCCGATCTGGTGCTCATGGATATCCACCTCGCGGGGCAAATGGATGGCATCGAGGCCGCGGAGCAGATCCGCCAGCGCTTCCAGATCCCCGTGGTGTTCCTGAGCGCTCATGCGGAGCCCGCGATGATCGAGCGGGCGGGCGCCTTGTTGCCCTATGGCTATCTGGTCAAGCCCTTCAAGGCGCGCGAGCTGCACGCCACGATACAGATAGCGCTGGCGCGTCACCGCGCCGATACCGCGTTAGCCGCCAGCGAGACACGGCACCGGCTTGCGCTAGAAGCCGGGGGCCTTGTGCCCTGGGAGTACCGCGGCGAGCAGTTCCTTGCAGGCGCGCGGATCGCGCAACTTTTCGACGTGGATCCCGAGGTCCTGAACTCGGATTGGACTACGTTCTTGGAGCGCGTCCATCCGGATGACCGTACGGCCGTGGACGCCGCTCTGCACGCCGCGCTCGAGGGCGGGGCACCCTTGGGTCTCATGTTCCGCGGGGTGCTGGGCGACGGAAGCGTGCGTTGGTTCGAGGCTTCGGGTCTGGTACATGCGGGCGGGGCGCAGGCGCGGGTCATCGGCATCTTGAGCGACATTACCGATCGCCGCGAGCGGGAGCGTACTTGCAGGGAGGCCACGGCCATCATCGAGGCCGCGGGCGAGGGGATCGTGGTCTGCGGTTCAGACGGGCGGATCCGCTCAGTCAACCCGGCGTTCACCGCGTCCACCGGCTTTGCGTTCGAGGAGATCGTGGGGCAACCCTGGGGCATGCTGCAGGCGCGCCGTCGCGGCGATGCCCGGTGGGAGCAGATAGAGAAGGAGTTTGCAGATGCCGGGCGCTGGCAAGGGGAAATCGCGCTCCAGCGCAAGGACGGCAGCGTGTTAGAGGCCCTGGAAAGCCTGACCTTTGTGATCGATCCCGAGACCGGCGTCCGCCATTTCATAGCGATCATCGCCGACATCGGCGTCCTCCGAAGGACGCAGGAGCGGTTCCGTGTCCTCGCGCACCATGATCCGCTCACGGGCTTGCCGAACCGCCTGCTTTTCCAGGAGCGCCTGGAGCATGCACTGGCCCGTAACAAGAGGCGCGGCCAGATGTGCGCCGTCCTGTTCATCGATCTCGACGACTTCAAACGCGTCAACGATACCCTGGGGCATGGAGCCGGTGATCGTTTGCTGCTAGACGTGGCCGGGCGCATCGCGAGCGCGTTACGGGATGAGGACACCGTCGCGCGCTTCGGCGGTGACGAGTTCCTGGTGCTGGTCGAGGGCATAGCCACCGTCCAACACGTGGCCGCAGTGTGCGAGAAGATACTCGAGACGTTTGCGCCCGCCCTCGACATCGACGGCCACAGTATCGCGGCTGGCGCCAGCATCGGCGTGGCGGTCTCTCCCGACAACGGGGAAACGCCCGAGCGCTTGCTCGAGGCGGCAGACACGGCGCTCTACCGCATGAAGGCGAGCGGCAAGGGCCGCTATTGCCTGTACCGTCCAGAGATGTCGGCGCGCATCGCCGAACGCGTGCTACTTGCGGACAGCCTGCGCCGGGCGCTTGGAAAGGGGGATCTGCGGCTGTTCTTCCAGCCGCAGGTGGCGCTTCTCGACGGCCGCGTGACCGGTTTCGAGGCGCTGGTACGCTGGCAGCACGCGGACTTGGGGTTGCTACCCCCCGCGCGCTTCCTCGCCCTCGCCGAGGACGAGAGGCTTATCGTGCCCCTCGGACATTGGGTCGCGCAGCAGGCCTGCGCCGAGGCGCATGCCTGGGCGCAGGCCGGGTGGCCGGCGCGGATCGGAATCAATTGCTCGGCCAGCGAGCTTGCGGCGCCGGATTGTCTGGAAGGGTTGCAGGCGGTGCTGGCGCAGACCCGCCTGTCCCCCGAGTGGCTGCGTATCGAGGTCACCGGGAGTGTGTTGCACGATCTCACTCAGAAGAGCGAGCGCATCGCGAAGCTCCGCGCGCTCGGCATCGGCATCGCGCTCGACGATTTCGGCGTCGGCAATTCCTCGCTTGCCGCGCTCAAGCAGCTCCCCATCGTCCAGCTCAAGATCGATCATACGTTCGTGCGTGGCATCCCCGGCGATCCTAACGACGAGGCTATCGTCGCGGGCATCATCGATCTGGGTCACACACTCGGCATCCCGGTTGTGGCCAAGGGCGTCGAGACGGAGGCCCAATTGGAGTTCTTGCGACAGCGCGGTTGCGACGAGGCGCAAGGGTATCTCATCGCGAAACCGATGCCGGCAGAGAAGGTGAACGAATTTCTGGCGAACAGCGCCTCCCGATGGACAGAGCGGTGACGTTGCCCGTCAGGCCTCCGCACCGAGGTTCCGAGACTACCGATCCGGCGACGAGATCACTGCTTAAAGTCCCCGGTGCCTGAACGGTCGGGGAGATAGAACAAGAGTCCGGGACGTGGGTCACACGTTTGTGGCGCGTCAGGCGGGCAATCCTCGATGCGCATGTGTCGCTTCGGTAGTGTGCCGATTTTAAGCGGCCGAAGTAGACATTCCAGATGCCCTGATCCTCATGCCGTGCCCTACAGCGATGGTTTATCGACCGACGACGCCTGCCACGATTTCAGGTTCGGCTCGGCGCGGGTACGGCAGCCCTCGTGCGCACTTGCACTCCCAGCCGAATAGAACCTGCGTGCCCGAAGAAGTGCCGGCAGTGGTGGAGGCGTTGATTGAGAGCGGACTGCCCGCGGGAATGATTGCAGTCGCGATACTGGTGCTAGCCGCTCGTCTACCCAGAGCCCGAGAACAGCTTGGCCCGGATTTCCGGCGGGACCCAGAGGCCCTGCAGACGGCGCGGTGTGCCGATGTCGCGGAAAAGGAGGTCGCCGTTGCCCAGGAGGTTCTCCGCGCCGTTCGTCTCGAGCAGCATCCGCGACTCCATCGCCTTCTGCATCTTGAGTCCGACGCGGCAAGGCATGTTGCTGTCGAGCGCGCCCTTGATGATCTCGCGACTCGGCTGCTGCGTGGCCAGGATCAAATGGATGCCGCTCACGCGCGCCTTCTGGCCGAGACGCACGATCCGCTCTTCGACCGCCCTTCGTTCCTGCCGCCCGCGGCTCACGAGATCGGCGTACTCGTCACAGACGCAGACGATGCGCGGAAGCGGGCGGCCCACGCGGCGGGCCAGTTCCGCCAGGTTGTCGGCCCTGGCGGCTTGCATCTCTCGATAGCGCTCCTCCATTTCCTCTACCAGATCGTCGAGCACCTCCGTCACGTCCCGCTCGTCGGGGAAGACCAGTGCCTTCCCGTCACGCAGGAACGGCGAACGCGCCAACTCCGAGAAGGCCTGCCGCTTGGGATCGATCAGCACCACACGAAGCGTTTGGGGGGTGTTCGTCAACAAGAGCCCCGACAGCGCCGCGCGGAGCCATTCGCTCTTTCCGCTGCCGGTCGTGCCGGCCACGAGGACGTGGGCGTGAAGCGCCTCGGCCAGGTCGGCAGAGTGCAGCCGGTTCTCCAGATCGATGCCGATGGGGACGCGGGCGTTTCCGAGCAGCGGATCCGGCTTGGGCAATTGAGCACGGTATTCCGGCAAGGTGACCGCCTGCCGGTCGGGGCGCTGGAGGTCCACGACGAGCCGGCCGCGCTCCAAGGTGATGAAGGGTGGGGCGTCGAGCTTCAGCCGGTTCTGCACCTCCGGTGCCGTGGCCTGGACCTTGGCGATCTTTATGCCCCTCAGCGGCTCGATCGGGACACGTAAGAACGCCGGTCCGGCGACGACCGATCCACAGAGCTTCGCCGGAGCGCCGAACTCCTCCAAGACCTTCAGCAAGCGACGCGCGAGATCGGCATAGCGGCCGTTGTCGGATGTGGTCGGCGCTGGGACCGCCGTATCCACGGTGGCATCGAGGTTTCGTTCATCGGGCAGGACACCGGCCAGCCGGCCGATCAGGGCTTTCAGCGAGGGCAGCGCTTGTTCTAGCTCCGCGGGGGTGAAGACCCGAGTCGTGAGCCGCGGCGTGAAACTCACGAGCGCCACGGAACCACGCCGCGAGGCATGATCGCCTCTGGCTGCCAGCATGGTGTAGTAGAGACAGGCCTGACCCAGATCGGCCTCGGGCTGACCCCGGCCCAGTTTCAGCTCGACGACGCACCACACCGCCTGCCGAGGCCGGCGGACGACGGCGTCCGCCTGACCGATCAAGCGCACGGCATGGGTCCAACCGGGCTCCTGGAATTCCCAGGCCAGATCTTCCTCGCCGGCGATGGACAGCCCTTCGCGGCCCGACGCCGCGTCGAGACGCATCACGGCGAGCCAAAGACACAGATCGTCCACTGCCTCCCAGAAGGCCAAAAGCTCGCGGGTGGAATCGACGAGATGGGAATGATAGCGCGGCAGACGCGGACCGATCAGGTGACGAAAGACGTGGCGTTTGAGCGTCGCGGCCTGCTCCTTGACATCGTCCCTGGATTCGGCGAGGGCGGTTTCGAGCGACAGGCATGGATCGGTGCCGCAAAGCAGAGCGAACGCCTCGTGGAACCATTGGCCCAACAACGCGGTGGAGGCCGCACCGCTCCCCGCGCCCTCGGGGCCGCCTGCAGCCCGGTAGAGCCCCTCTCGCACGTCGCGGACGCTGATCAACCGGGCCATGGCCTTATCAACCAGACAATTGCCGCGCGCTCACTTCCTCGGGTACGTAGCGGTAGACCACTGGCGGCAGGCCTTCCAGCAACCGGAAGTGCTCGGGGAAACGCCGCACACAATGGATCAGCCGAGGCTCGGATTCGCCCAGCTCGGCCGCAAGCGTTGCCAATGTCGCGATGGCGCGCGCCTCGATCGACTCCAAGAGCGCCTGGCAGAGCCGCAGGTCCGGATCGGGTGCCGGCTCCGTGGCGCCAAGGAGATCGTCCAACAGTTGGCGCAGCTCGGGACTGACGTGCTCAGAGAGCCAGCGTTGCGCCGTCTCGGGGGAGAGCGTCTCGCCGCGGCAGTGGAGATCTCCGGCCTGTGCCTCGGCAAGCATCTCGCGGAGAACAGCCAGCGCTGCGAGCGCCTCCTCGCTCGGTTGCAGGAAGCGCACACCCTGACGGCTCAGCTCATCCAGGTACTCTTGGGTCCGCCTCGCGGTCTTGGGGAGCGGGAGCGTCGGGTGCCGTACGAGCACGAGGCTCGACGGGGGCAGGCGTGGACCCACGGCATCCCGGAGCCGGCGCAGACGTCCCGCCAAGCTCGTCATGTTGCCGTGATTGCAGAGGCTGACATTCAGACTGTTCCCCTCGCTGGCAAAGCCGATCTCCACGTCGCGCACGGGCGGATCGGCGGGCCGCCAAGCGGCGCCCGAGAGGCGTATGGCCTCGGGGAGGGCGGTATGGAAGATGCCGTCCGCGTTCGTCGCGGTGCCTTCCTTCATCTGCCTTTCGTAGCGTTCCGCCCAGGTGCGTTCGAGGAAATCGCCGGTGCCCTCGATGGACACCGAGGCGCCCCGCGCCCGCTCGTAGAGATCGCGGCAATGGGTGATCAGGATCCGCGCCGCACAGCCATCCTTTGGGATGACCACCCGGATGTCCTCTTCGCGCAACGGCCACACAGGCGACTCGTGTTTCTTACGTAATTGTGAAAGCTCGGAAACCCCGTCGAGCCGTTGCCGGACGAGGGCGAGTGCCTGGTCGAGGTTCAACGGCTTGAGCTCGGACATCGACTTGAAGATCCGGTCCCGGTCGGCACCGTGGACGCAGTCCATGAGCTCATTCAGGTGCGTCGTCTGGATACACGAGATGAGCGCCAGGTGATCGGCGTGATCATGCAGTCCGGCGCCCATCCGGCCGAAGGACTCGTATCCGGTCCTCTTGTCGCCCTCGACCTCCAGCGCCTCGATTTGGTCTAAACAGCAGACGAAGGCATGGGGGCTGGCCAGGCGACAAAGCGCAAGCACGGTGCGACGGGCCCGTCCCTCGGGGTCCTCATCGGCGTCCGGGTCGCTCGTGACCACGCCGAGTCGATCGAGGATGCCCTCCGGTAGCGAATCTCCTCGCAACCAGGCGCGTGCCTCCAACCGATAGCGATTGAGCAGGAGGTGGGTAAGCACTATCGCCAGGTTTCGGTCCTTCACCGTCTCGTCCAGGAGCTCCGAGATGCGGTCCGCGTTTCGCGCGTTTTGTGCCGGGGCGCTTTCTTTATTCACTCCAGTGGCTTTATTCACTCTACTGGTCTGAAGGCGCAGATCGAGGAGCCTTTCAAGGCAAGGACGGCCATCGATCTCGCGTCTCAGGTCCTCGACGACCTGTTCTCTCAGATGGCGCCAGAGTCGCCGTGGGGTGGTGTCGAGCCGCACGTACACGAACATGGCCATGGCCTGAGGATCGCGGCGGATCCGTGCTTCCAGATGCACGCGGAGTCGGGCGAGGAGGTGCGTCTTTCCGCTGCCGGGGACCCCGTTGAGCAGCACCGATGCGCTCTGCCGCCCCGTTCGCGCCTGGTCTACGGCCTTGAGACACGCGTCGAACGCATCCGCGTTGATCCTCTCCACATCGCTTTCGGGTTCGTGGCGCGCATCGGGCAGGACCGAACCGTGGAAGGGATTCAACGCCGGGAGCACGTCCATGGGTTAATTTACTCGTAGAGGCCCGCGGCCACGTAGAAACGCCCCTGACGGTCCGTGACAAGCTCGTACCGCTCGTCTTCCGCGATGCCGGCGGGGTGGTCGTGGTGATGGAGGTGAATGCGTCCCGCATCGCGAAGCGCCAGGATGGCTAGGTCGAACTCCGGCTTGGCAATGAGGGTCAGGCGACGCAGCTCGCGCAACGGGATCACGCCGCCGCTAGAGGCCAGGCGCATGATGCCCAGGAGACGCCGTGGCATCTCGCCCAGCCCGTCATCGCTTGGGCCTTGGGCGTTTGTTCCGCCGAGCAGCCGGCGCGCTGCGTCGTCTAGTTGGTCTTCTCGGAAGCCTCGCCTGGCGAGGGCGAAGGATTCTGCCCGGAACGCCTTGAGCGTCTTCTTGAGCAGCTCGTGCGGTGGCGGCGGCTGCAAGGCAAAGCGCAAGGTTGAGCCCTTCACCGGCGGATGAAGGTACACCTGGCCGCTCCCCAACAGCTCCTTCAGGGGCGCGTCGAGCGCCTTGGGAGTCAGGCCCAATCCCTTCAACTTTTTGGTGATCTCCGTAGCCGACCGCGGCCCGGGACGCAGGGCCTCGATGATCTTCCCGCGCGTGAATACGCCGGGCTCGTGGACCCAGTATTTCTCCGACTTGGCCGTACCCGGCCAGCGATGTATCCGACCCTCGGCCAAGAGGCCCGAGAGCGCTTCGCGCAGAATACCCGGCGCCTGGAAGGGCTTGGTCAAGGACTTCTTCAAGGCGGGCAGGGTCAGCGGTCCGGCCGCGCACTCGAAGGCCGTCAGCACGACGGCGGACACCTCGGAGGATGGAATACCGGACGGCATATGGGCGTTGCCCGCGTGGGTGTGGCCCTATCGATCGCGATCCGGATGGCCGATCCCTCCGGTGCGAGCGGATTGGCGCGCCCTAGAGGACTCGAACCTCTGACCTTTGGCTCCGGAGGCCAACGCTCTATCCAGCTGAGCTAAGGGCGCGTAGTCTGGGTGGTGTGCCTCGCAGGGCGCATGGCGCGAGGCTTGGCGTCCGGCAAGGACTTTTGGCTATAATGCGCGACTCTATCCCCCATATCAACCTAGCTATCAACGGTGACCCACATGAGACAAGAAGAAGACGCGAGCTTCGGCAGGACATTAGTAGCGGTCCTCGGGGCCTTGGTCGTGGCCTCGGTGGTCATCCTGGTCCTCGCCCGAGCGATCGGCGAGCGCGAGGCGGCGGCGGAGGGGTCCGTCGCAGAGCGCACCGCACCGGTCGGCAAGGTCAAGGTGGCGGGGGCGGCGGAAACGATCGCGCCCGCGCGAGCCCCTAACCCCGGCGACCTCGCGGGTACGCCGCAAGCGGAGCAGGCTGGGGCGGCCCCGGCGGTGCAACCACCACTGCAGATCGCGCAGGCGGGTGACAAGGGCAAGACGGTGTATGACACGGCGTGTGTCGTATGCCATCAGACCGGAGTTGGAGGTGCGCCCAAGATCGGGGACAAGGCCGCGTGGGCCGATCGGATCGCTCAGGGCGAGAGCACGCTCGCCGACCATGCCATCAAGGGCTTTCAGGGCAAGACCGGGATGATGCCGCCCAAGGGCGGGCGCGCGGAGCTGTCGGATGAGGACGTGAAGGCCGCGGTGTCATACATGGTCGGGGCAAGCCAATAGCCGGGCCTTTGCGGGTGGCGGGCGTTGACCTAGTGTCCTCAGGACACCTCAATCAACCGCCCAAGCGAAGGCTGCTCGTGTCCGCCGGGAAGCGAGGGCCAGGGAGCGGTCCTGTTGGGCGCGCCGAGGATGGAGCGCGACGGCCCGGGCGCTCTTCATAGACCCTCAGCCCCGTAGACCCCGTGTAGGCCACCACCGAGGACGTCGCCAGGTCCGTGCTGAAGTGCACTCACTGCTTGTCAGGTCCGTGCTGAAGTGGGTTGGCTTTGAAGCCGATCTGCCGCAGAGCAGGCAGGTTCTTGAGTTGCTTGCCGATCCCGAAGTCGCGTGTGTTGTTGATGGTGGTCTCGGTCCGCAGCGCCCGGCCTTCCTTGTGATACTGCTTGATGCGAGAACTCTTGTAGTCGACGTGCAAGGAGGGGACGACCCCCTCGGTGATCACCCGGCTCCGAAACCGGCTCGGCGTCCTGCGGGTCACGCGCCGGTCGAAGATCAACTGCACTTGGCTCGGCCGCCCGAGATCGAGGTTCTCGCGGATCACCTCTTCGAAGAAGACCCGACCCGTCAGCGGACGGTCGAGCACCTGG
>JBOIDR010000026.1:0-40342 GCA_050740695.1 Gammaproteobacteria bacterium
CACAGTTGAGCGTGATGAGAGCCTGGTCCTTTCGGGTGCTCGAGGCGTGGATCGCCCGGGCGATCACCTCCTTGCCGGTTCCGGTCTCGCCCAGGAGGAGCACGCTGGCATCGGTCGCGGCGACTTGCCGCACGTTTTCCCTCACCGCCCGCAGGCCTTCCGAAGCCCCGATGAGATCCCCCTCGGCCTGGGATCCCCGCAACTCCTCCTGAAGGTAGAGGTTCAAGCCCCGCAGCCGCTGGCGCTCCTCGACGTCGCGCAGGAACACGGTGTAGAGCGCCCGGCCGTTGGTCTCGGCACGGGAAAACGTGGCCTCGACGGGGAAGCTCTCGCCGTCGACGCGGCGCGCGCCGTGGCCCTCGGGCACCCAGATCGGGGTCTTTGGACCGGCCTCGCCCATGTACTCCGTCAGCACCCGGCACAGGGCTTGGGAGAGGAATCGCGCGCAAGGCCCGCCGATCGCCTCCTCGGCCTGGCAGCGGAACACCCGCTCTGCGGCGGAGTTGAAGAGGAGGATGCGGCCTGCATCATCGACCGCGATGATCGCGTCCATGGCGCTGTCGATGATGCGCTCGAGCCGCGCCTCGCTCTCCTCTAGCCGTGCCTTGAGCTGCTGAAGCCCGAGGTGGGCATTCACGCGGGCGAGCACCTCTTCCTGCTGGAACGGCTTGGTGATGTAGTCGACCGCTCCGAGCTCGAACCCCTTCACCTTCTCGGCGGTATCGGTCAGCGCGGTCATGAAGATGATCGGGATATCCCGCGTTTCCGGACGCTCCTTGAGCCGCCGGCAGGTGGTGAACCCGTCCAGGCGGGGATGAGCACATCGAGGAGAATCAGATCGGGTCGGACATACTGGAGCTGCTCCAGGGCGCTCTCCCCATCTTCGGCGACCGAGATCTTGAAACCGCGGGCGCTCAGGAGGTCGGACAGCACCGAAAGATTGGTCGGCGTGTCGTCTACCATCATGATCAGCGCTGTCGTACCGGGGTTCATGAGGGTTCCCTCAAGCTCTCGAGCCAGTGACGGAGCTTTCTCATCTTGAAACCCTCGACGAGAGTGCGTACGTCGGCCGCGAACCGCGCGTAACCGAGGCCCTCGGCGTCGCGTGCCTGCTCGATGAGGCGCTCGCGGTCCCCGCGTCGCGCCGCTTCCAGCATTGCTTGCAGACACTCGGCCGGCGGAGGCGCAGTTCGCGCTTGCGGCGCACCCCGCTCTTCTGCCCTCGCATCGACATGGACCAGGGTGAGCCCGAGCCCGGTGCTCAAGAGCTCCAGCAGGCGCTCGTGGCGAAAGGGCTTCGGCAGGAAGTCATCGGCGCCGGCCTCGAGGCAGCGCGCGCGGTTGTGCTCGAAGGCGCTCGCGGAGATGGCGATGATCAGGGTGTGCTCGAACTCCGGCAGGGCGCGGATCCTGCGCGTGGCTTCCAGGCCGTCGAGACCCGGCAACCGCATGTCCATGAGGATCGCATCGGGCCGGTGCGCCTGCGCCTGGCGCAATCCCTCCTCGCCGTCGGCCGCTTCATAGAGCTCGAAGCCGAGCGGTAACAGCAAGTCGCGGAACAGGCCGCGGCTTTGCGGATCATCCTCTACCACGAGCACTCGCCGCCGGTTTCCCCGCACCGCCACGACCTTCGGCTCGGCCCCCGCTCGAGGCGCGGCGGCGAGCTCCGGGAGATCCAAGTCGAACCAGAAGCGGCTGCCTTGATCCGGTTCGCTCTCGACTCGGAGATCTCCTCCCATGAGCCGCACCAGCCGTTTCGCGATCGCGAGACCGAGCCCCGTGCCTTGCAAGGCATGGCTCGGGTCGCGCACCCGGTGAAAGACATCGAAGATCTCGCCGAGGTGCTCGGGGCGGATCCCGATCCCCGTGTCCTCGACCAGGAATCGCATTCGGCCATCGTGCAGGCCAAACTTGAGCGCAACCCCCCCGCTCGGCGTGTATTTGATGGCGTTATCGGCCAGATTCACGAGCACCTGCCGAAGGCGCCGTCCATCCGCCCGCACCGCTTTGGAGAGATCCGAGAGATCGACGCGGGTGAACGTCAAACCCTTCGCTTCGGCCCGGGTACGCATGGCCTCGGTTACGCCGTCCAACAATTCTGTGAGGTCGAGCTCGCCGAGCTGCAGCTCGAGCGCGCCCGCCTCGATCTTGGCCATGTCGAGAACGTCTTCAATGAGCTCCAAGAGGTGCTCGCCCGCGCCGTGGATGACGCGCAGCGCCTTGCGCTGCTCCTCCGACAGCCCGCCCTGGCTACGCAAGAGCTGCGTGTACCCCAAGACGCTGTTGAGCGGGGTCCTGAGCTCATGGCTCATATTCGCCAGAAATTCAGACTTCGCGCGGTTGGCGGCCTCCGCCACGTCCTTGGCGGCCCGCAGCTCTTCTTGGGCGCGCTTGCGCTCGGTGATGTCTCGGGCGACGCCGATCAGACCGAGGAGCCGTCCGTCAGGACCGTAGAACGGGGTTTTTACCGTCTCCACCAGCACTTGGCGGCCGTTCGCGTAGTAAAGCCACTCCTCGTTGCAGAGCGCGCGGCCGGCCTCCAGCACCGCGCGATCGCCGGCGCGGAAGGATTCGGCGGTCTTGCGGTCGACGAAGTCAAAATCGGTGTGGCCGACGATCTCGGACTCATCGGCATTGAAAAATCCCTCGGTTGCCTTGTTGCAAAGGAGATAGACGCTCTCGGTGTTCTTGACGAAGATGCAGTCGGGGATCGAGACGATCAAGGCCCGCAGCAGGGCGCGTTCTTCGACGAGCTTCTCCTGCAGCCTCTTGCGCTCGGTGATGTCGATGGCGCTCCCGCGTATGAGCCGGCGGGTGGCATGAGGGAGGCGCACCAGGCGCACTTCGCAGGGAAAGGGCTCGCCGTTCGCCTTCAGATGCAGCCACTCGAACACCGGGGCACCGCCATCCAGGGCCTCCTCGATCTTCTCGCGCGCCGCCTCACTGGAGAGTCGGCCATCGGGCTGGCGCTCGGGACTGAGATCGACCGGGCCGAGCTCGAACAGGGCGTTGCGTTCGAGCCCGAAGAGGCGCGCCGCCTGTTCATTCGCCTCGATGAAGCGGAAAGAGTCGACGTCAAGAATGTCAATCGCGTCGGGTGCATAGGCCACCAAGGTCGCGAGCCGCTGCTCGCTCTCGCGCAGCGCCGCCTCGGCCGTCTCGCGCACCGCGATCTCCTCTTTCATGACGGCGTTGACCCGGTTCAGCTCGACGGTGCGCTCCGTGACGAGCGCCTCGACCTTCACTCCGCGCCCCGAGATGACCAAAAGGAAAATCTCCAGGAGGCTCACGAACAGGGACCCCGCGGCCAGCACCGCCCACGCTTGCCAGGAGCGCTCTGCCGCGAGATATCTTGGGGTGGGCGAGACGCTGAGGGTCCAATCGCGCCCGTGCGCATCGTAGCCGACCCGATGCTCCAGGCCACCGGGGTTTTCCGCCGGTTGCCGATCCATTGCGCTGGTCTTGGAAACAGCGCCGTCCTCCTCGGCATAGAGCAAGCGTTGCGGCGCTCTGGCGGAGCGGTCCTCGATCCGGACCCTCATCCCGCTTCTGTCCATCCCTTTCAACGCCACCTGCACCAGATCGGCGATGCGAAACACACCCACGGCGAAGCCCTCGAGATGGCTCCGGCGCTCTGCCGGCGACCCAGCGGGCGATCCTTTTCGGTAGACGGGATGGAAGAACAAGAGCCCGGCCGGGTCCCGATCCGCTCGGATCAGCGTCACCAGCCCCGAGACCACCGACGCCGCGGTATCGCGCGAGCGCTCCAAGGCTTCGCGGCGGATCGGCTCGGAGGAGAGGTCGAAACCGAGCGCGGCTTCGTTCCCGCGCTGGGGCACCACGTAATGGACCGGGAAATACTCCTCGCGTGGCGCCGCGCGCCGCCGCCGCCCCTGATCGTCCTCTTCGGTGATCTCGAACCGCGCATGCCCTTCCTGCCGCGCCGCCGCCTCATAGGCCGCGCGGTGTACCCCCGGCACCTTGGGCGCCCACGCGGTCGCCGTGAAACCCGGATGGGGGGCCATGACGGCCTCGGCGAAGGTGCCGAACTCCTGCCGCTCGACGCGCTCGGAAGCGGCGAATAATCCCTCGATGGCGCGGAGCACGTCGATCTGATCATCGATGCTCCGCACCAAGGCGTTCGCCAGGTGCTGGGCTTGCTGGGCAAACGCGAGTTTGAGGCGCGCCTGTTCCCAAGCGTTCGCCCGCAGGAACAACAACACCACGGCGATACACAGGACGGCGACCGGCACCCCGACCGAGAAGCGCCGGGGTTTCCAGATCTCGCGCGGCACCCCGATCGCGATGAGCACGAGAGGGGCGAAGATGAGCACCCCGAGGGTGTCGCCCACCCACCAGGTACACCAACTCTCGAAGACGCTCGGGCCGGGGACGAGGCCAGCCAGCCATAAGGTGCTCGCCCCGACCGTAGCGGCGATGCCGCAACTCAGGGGTCCGCCCAGGCCGAGAAACGTGGCCACGGCGCGTTCCGTGTCGAACGGATGCGGAAAGCCCACGAAGCGCCGCACGAGCCACGCGCCCGACAGCGCCTGAACGGAAGAGCCGGTCGCGATCGCGGCGGCGATCGCCGTGAGCTTGAGCGGTCCCGACTCCCCGAGATCGACCCCGAGATCAACCAAGAGGGACAGGTATACGCAGAATGATCCGAGCCAGATCCCCGACCAGACGCGATCCCCATACACGAGCAGGCAAGCCAGGGCAATGCCGGCGGGAGGGAACACGGCAGTGGCGTAGCCCGGCGGTAGGGCGAGCATGAGCCCAAGCCGGCCGGTAACAAAGTAGGCCGCCGCGATGGCCGGCACCAGGAGCCACCATTTTCTCCCCATCGGCCGCGCCACAGCTCCCGGCATAACCCGGTCTAAGTTCACAGGGACCGATTCTTCCGCTCAGGCCAAACCGTAACACCATACGTTTGTGCACTGCGATTCTACACTCTGCTCCGGCGAACTCGCGAAGATGGCCCTGGAGCCCCACGGAGACAGATGCCATGGTCGCTCAGGAGGTCGGACAGCACCGAGAGATTGGCCGGCGTGTCGTCGACCATCATGATCAGCGCCGTCGTACCGGGGTTCATGAGGGATCCCTCAAGCTTTCGAGCCAGTGACGGAGCTTTCTCATTTCGAAGCCCTCGACGAGAGTGCGTACGTCCGCCGCGAACTCCACGTAGCCGAGCTCCTCTGCGTCGCGCGCCTGCTCGATGAGGCGTTCACGGTCCCCGCGTCGCGCCGCTTTCAGCATCGTTTGCAGGCACTCGGCCGGGGGAGGCGCGGGTAGCGCTTGCGGTGCATCCCGCGCCTCTGCGCGCGCATCGGCACAGACCAGGGTGAGCCCGAGCCCCGTGCTCAGGAGCTCCAGCAGGCGCTCGTGGCGAAAGGGTTTCGGCAGGAAATCATCGGCGCCGGCTTCGAGGCAGCGCGCGCGGTTATGCTCGAAGGCGCTCGCGGAGACGGCGATGATCAGGGTGTGCTCGAGCTCCGGCAGGGCGCGGATCCTGCGCGTGGCCTCCAGGCCGTCGAGGCCCGGCATACGCATGTCCATGAGGATCACATCGGGTCTCTGGCGTGCCGTCGCCTGCACGGCCTCGTGTCCGTCTCGGGCCTCGTGGACCTCGAAGCCGAGTGGGGCGAGCAGATCGCGCAAGAGGTTCCGGCCGTTTTCTTCATCGTCGACGACCAACACCCGGCGCCGGTCGCCTTCGACTCCGATCACCACCCGTTCCGCGGACACCGAAGTCGGCGCCGGCATCGAAGCCGGCGGCAGATCCAGGTCGAACCAGAAGCGGCTCCCCTCCCCCGGGGAGCTGGCGACCCGGAGCTCTCCGCCCATGAGCTCGACGAGCCGCCGGCTGATGGCGAGCCCGAGTCCCGTGCCTTCCACCGCCGCCCTCGGGTCGCGCACCTGGTGGAAGACCGCGAAGATCTCGGTGCGGTGCTCGGGCCTTATGCCGATGCCCGTGTCTTCCACGAGGAAACATACGCGTTCCTCCTCTAGGCCGACCTTCAGCGCGATCCCGCCTTCTCGGGTATACTTGATAGCGTTATCGAGGAGATTCACCAGCACCTGGCGCAGCCGGCGCTCATCGCCAGAGACCGGGGAGGGGATCTCCGACCAGCGGGCGCTCGTGAAGGCCAGGCCCTTGGCCTCGGCGCGCCGGTGCATGATCGCCGCGATACTCTCCAGCAGCCGGTCCAGATCGAAATCGGCCGTCCGGAGCTCGAGGGTCCCCGCCTCGATCTTGGCCGTATCGAGGATGTCGTCGATCAACCCCAAGAGATGTTCCCCGGACTGCTGGATGGTAGCGAGGGCCTTATTCTGGCTGTCGGATAAACCCGGCTGCCCACGCAGGAGCTGGGCATAGCCGAGGACGCTGTTGAGCGGGGTACGCAGCTCATGGCTCATGTTCGCTAGAAATTCAGACTTCGCGCGGTTGGCGGCCTCCGCGGCCTCCTTGGCCTGGCGCAGCTCTTCCTGAACGCGCAGCCGCTCGCTGATGTCATGACCAAGGTAGATCCGGCCTTCCACGGTATTGCGCCGATCGCGCAGATCGGCGCTCGTCAACAATACCGGGATACGCTGGTCGTGCTTCGTCCTCCAGGTAGTCTCGTGGACCTCGGTAGGTTGAGGACCCGGCCGCCCCGTGGGAGGCTCTTCGTCGGTAAAAAGGCTTTCTAACGGCTGGCCGATCAACTCGGCTTCCGTGTAACCGAGTAACTGTAACGCCGCCGGGTTTACCGTGAGGATGCGAGCGGCCGGATCGGTCACGATGAGGGCCTCTCCCATCTGCCGGATGAGGCCCGCGATGTAGTCCCGCGAGACGGTGGTGTCCCTGAGCCTCGATGACATGCTATTGAATGCCTCCGTCAAGCGCCCGATCTCGTCCCGGGAGCCGGGCTCGGCGATCGTGCCGAACGTGCCTTGGGAGATCTCTGCCACCGCCCGCTGCAAGCCGAGGAGCGGACGCGTGATCCCGCGTGAGACATACCATGCGGCGAGGGCCGACACGACGAGCACGATCCCGAACACTCCGGTCAGCTTGCGCCCCAAGCTCCGGGCGGGGACCAAGGCAATATCCTCCGGTAGGCCGAGGATCAACGTCCATCCGTTCCCCGGGTAAGCCCCTGCTGGGTAACCTGAAACGCCACGTTCCTTTGCAAACACGTACAAGACGTCCTGGTAGGTGATGGCGTCGGGTATCGCCGCGGGTCCGGCGATCCGCTTCTCGATCAACGGCCAGATCGTAGCTCTTTCCCGCAGCGCTGCTTTGGGGTTGTAGCTTGAATAGATCAACCGTCCCGAGCGATCGGCAAGGTCGATCCGAAGTTTGGGATCGATGCGCAAGAGCGGTTCAGTCATGATCACAAAGTGGCTGACGGGCGTCTTGCACATCACGACTCCGAGTCGTTTGCCGTCGTCGCCTCGTACGCTCGCCAGGAAATAAAGCGCAGGGCTCTGGAGGTCCTCATCGAAGCCGATCTCGATGCGCACATCGCCACCTTCACCCGGCGCGACCCCTATCCATCCCGCACGAGTCAGCTTTTCACCGAGATGCAGACCGTCGGTATCGGCGACTCTTACCCCATCGGTATTGAAAAAGGCATAGGAAACATGGGTACCATGCAGATCGCGAAACTCCCTCAACCGCTGTGTCACGCCTGACGGATCCGCGAGGGAGTCGCGTAGGGTCCTATCGGAGGCGAGACCAAATGCGTCCCGGCTCCGCCTCCACATCAATCGATCGATGAAATCCAAGGTCTGCGCCACGCGCCCTCGTAGCTGGTGCATGATTTCCGTCTTCAGTTGCTCGGCGCTGAAGGTGTAGACGATATACTCGACCACGATCGCCGTGCCGAGAACAATGGCCATCAGCACCAGAGTCAGCTTCGTGCGAAAGCTCATAGAGCCCTCTTACCTAAAATCAGGTCAGGGGTGCTCAGCACCTGCGCCACCGCTGTACCGTTCAACCTGAGTAGACAAGCCTCTAACGGGTGATGGGCTTGTAACGGATGCGGTGCGGTTGCGCCGCCTCTTCCCCGAGCCGGCGTTTGCGATCGGCCTCGTAGTCGGTGTAGTTCCCTTCCTGCCACACCACCCGGCTGTCGCCCTCGAAGGCCAGGATGTGAGTGGTGATGCGGTCCAGGAACCAGCGATCGTGGGAGATGACCATGGCGGCGCCCGGGAAGTTGAGCAGGGCCTCCTCGAGGGCGCGCAGGGTCTCGACATCGAGATCGTTGGTGGGTTCGTCTAGGAGCAAGAGATTTGCGCCGAGGCGCAGTAGCTTGGCCAGGTGGACACGATTACGCTCGCCGCCCGAGAGATCGCCGACGCGCTTCTGCTGGTCCGGGCCCTTGAAGTTGAAGCGGCCGACATAGGCACGCGAGGGCGTTTCGTAGCTGCCGACGCGCAGGACGTCCTGGCCGTCCGAGATCTCCTCCCATACGGTCTTCGCCGGATCGAGCGTGTCGCGCGACTGGTCCACATAGGCCGGGACTACCGTGTCGCCGATCCGGATGTGGCCGGTATCGGGGGATTCCTGTCCGGTGATCATGCGAAACAGTGTGGTCTTCCCCGCCCCGTTCGGGCCGATGACCCCGGCGATGCCGCCGCGTGGAAGGTTGAAGCTCAAGTCGTCGATGAGCAGCCGATCGCCGAAGCGCTTGCCGATCCCCGCCGTCTCGATCACCAGATCGCCCAGGCGCGGTCCGGGCGCGATGTAGATCTCGTTGGTCTCGTTGCGCCGCTGGAATTCCTGCGAGGCCAGCTCTTCATAGCGCTTGAGGCGCGCCTTGCCCTTGGCATGACGGCCCTTGGGGTTGGCGCGCACCCATTCGAGCTCGGCCCGCATCGCCCTGAGGCGCGCCTGTTCCTTGCTCTCTTCCTGGACCAGGCGCTGTTCCTTCTGCGTGAGCCACGAGGAGTAATTGCCCTGCCAGGGGATCCCGTGGCCGCGGTCCAGCTCCAGGATCCAACCCGCGACGTTGTCGAGAAAGTAACGGTCGTGGGTGACCGCGATCACGGTACCGGGAAACCTCTCCAGGTATCGCTCCAGCCAGGCTACTGACTCCGCGTCCAGGTGGTTGGTGGGCTCGTCGAGGAGCAGCATATCGGGGTTGGAGAGCAACAGCCGGCACAGGGCCACGCGCCGGCGCTCGCCGCCCGAGATGCGCGTCACGTCGGCGTCCCAGGGCGGGAGGCGCAAGGCATCGGCCGCGATGTCGAGCCTGCGTTCCAGCTCCCAGGCCCCGGCGCTATCGATGACCTCCTGCAGGTGGGCTTGCTCCTCGAGCAGGCGGTTCATATCCTCCTCGCTCATGGGCTCTGCGAAGCGTGCGGTGAGGGCGTTAAAGCGATCGAGCATCGTCTTCGTCTCCCCCACCCCTTCCTCCACGTTGCCGCGCACGTCCTTGCCGGGGTCGAGCGCCGGTTCCTGCGGCAAGAAGCCGATGGAGATCCCGGGCATCGGTATCGCGTCTCCGTCGTGGTCGGGGTCGAGCCCGGCCATGATCTTCAAGAGTGACGATTTCCCCGAACCGTTCAGGCCGAGCACCCCGATCTTGGCCCCGGGAAAGAAGCTGAGCGAGATGTCGCGCAGGATCACCCGCTTGGGCGGCACGATCTTGCCCACGCGGTTCATGGTATAAACGTATTGAGCCATCGCTTATCCTTCCGTTTCTTTGACGGGCCGGGCATTATGACGGATCTACTAGAAGGCGGATCCACACCAAGCACGGGAGGTCCTCATGACACGACTCTCCGACAAGATCTCGTTGCCGGCGCCCGGCTTGGCCCTGCCGGGCCGTGCCGCCGCCATGCCGGTCCTGGAGGCACACTTCGTCAACGCTCATCCGCTCACACCGCCGTTCCCCGCCGGGATGGCCACGGCGCTCTTCGCGCTCGGTTGTTTCTGGGGGGCGGAGCGACGCTTCTGGGAGCTTGGGGGCGTCTATACCACGGCCGTGGGCTATGCCGGGGGCGAGACGCCGAATCCGACCTACGAGGAGGTTTGCAGCGGGCGCACGGGGCATGCCGAGGCAGTCCTCGTGGTCTTCGACCCGGCGCGCCTGTCCTATGCGGCGCTCCTGAGCTGCTTCTTCGAATCCCACGATCCGACCCAGGGGATGGGCCAGGGGAACGATGTCGGCACCCAGTATCGGTCCGTGGTCTTCGCCTATGACGAGGCGCAGCGGCAGGCCGCCCTCGCGGCCCGCGAGGCCTACCAGGTGGTCCTGTCACGGGCCGGTTACGGTGCGATCACGACCGAGATCCGCGACACACCGGCGTTTTACTACGCCGAGCCCTATCACCAGCAGTATCTCGCCAAGAACCCCCGAGGTTACTGCGGCCTGAGCGGCACCGGGATCGCCTGCCCGGTCGGGGCGTTCGGTGCCGTCGAAGCGACCGGCCGACCAGGACGGGGCTTTTGAGTCGAGCCGGTCCCGCGAAGCCGGATAGCATTCACCCTACGGGTGGTCTACTTCCCAAGACCGCTCGGCCGCGTCCTGGTACCGAAACCCGACAATTAGGCGCTGAAAAGAAAGATAACCAGCGCGACCAGGCTGAGAATACTCCGCACCGCATGTAGCTGGCCCCAGCGCACGAGTAACTCGCGGGTATGCGAGGATCTTCTGTCCAGCGTGGGTGAGAGCAACTGCTGGTTCGTTGGCATGATGACCAGCCAGGTGAATGGAATGACGAGACCAAGAAGTAACCCGCCCACGAGCCACCAAAGCGTGCCCCCGGCAAGCCACGCTATGACCGCGCAAAGAAAGCCAAGTGCGGCAAGTGACACTTGTATCAGCGCCGCCCTTCGGTAGCTCGGAGTAAAAACGGTTGCCGCGTGTACGAAGAAATCGACGCGGACACCGTCTACCCGGTGACGGCCTACGACGTTCCGAGGAGGCAACGACCATGAATCGCATTATCCGCAACCGGCGGCTGACGCCTGAAGAAGCCGCCAAGTACAACGCGATTCGAGAGCAGGCCGCCGAGGAACTGCCCGACTTGATTGTCCGTCACCACGAGCGGATGGCAATCCTCGACCAGCCGCAAGAGTTGCTCCTGCAACTGAAAGCCGCACGCGAAGCGAAAGGCCTGAGCCTTTCCGACCTGGCGGAGCTCACTGGCATGGACCGCTCCGCGCTCTCGAAGCTCGAAACCGGCCAACGCGCGAACCCTACCGTAGAGACTCTTGTGCGCTACGCCGAGGCCGTGGGCAAGCGCCTCGTGCTTTCACTGACGGATGCCTGACCCGCCGGTGAGGCGGCCGCCATTTTACCCGGCAGTAGTCGCCGCGATGCCGGTCCCGGAGACACACTTCGTCAACGGTCATCCGTTCACCTCGCCGTTTCCCGCCGGGATGGCCAAGGTGCTGTTCGCGCTCGGTTGTTTCTGGGGGGCGGAGCCGCAATCCGGAGCCGTACAAGAGGCTCGCCATCACCCATCGGATCCCGTCCAAGCGCGCCAGAACCCCTCGTGCCTCCTCGCGGGTGAACACCACCGGTAGCCTGGCCGGCTTCTTAGCGCGTTCTACACCCTCGAGCCAGCCGAAGTCCTTTTTCAGTACCTGCCGGTAGAGGAACACGATGGCGTTCAGCGCCTGGTTCTGAGTCGAGGCGGCTACCTTGCCCTGCACGGCTAGATGGGTCAGAAACGCTTCCCCGCCCCAATATAATACGGCACCGACGCGGCCCGCCTCAACCCCCTGCGGTCCCGCAGCCTATCTCGGGGGTAAGCAGGAGACGAACCCGGCGCTAACTGTTTGACGCGGCGTGTGCTATACTGCGAATGCCGCAGTTCGCCGTCTTGTAAGACGACGGATCGGCCGTCCATTTCATGTTAGGCGCACTCGTAACGCGAGCTGTTTCGGCTTGAAAGGGGGCCGTTGCGCAGCACTCTGGCCGTACTCAAACCGGGAGAAACGAGACAGTGGAACCGATCATTGACCATATCCAGATAACGGTCAAAGACATGAGCGTCGCGGAGCCATTTTACGACAAGCTACTTCCCCTCTTGGGCTTTAGATCTTCGCCACAAAGGCGGTGCCGTCATAGAGGAGCATGAATTCCACGTCGTAGAGTACATCCATCCGCGGCTGGCGTTTGCCATAACCTCACCGCGAAGAGCTTTCGTGGGCGACGCGATCAATCGCAGGAAACCAGGGGCGCTGCATCATATTGCGTTCAAAGTGGGCTCCCGTGGGGAGGTCGACAGCCGCCATGCTGATCTGAAGAACACAGGAGCCACGATAGTGAGCCCACCACGGGAGTATCCAGAGTATACCCCTCCAGGCTACTACGCTCTCTTCTTCAAGGATCTGGAGGGTATTAAGTACGAGATCGTGTGCCATGCTCACAGTGGAGCGTAGCCGCCTAACAAGCCAGTGGGGCCGACCGGGTACTCGCTACGCTCGCACCCGGGGGCTCACCGCCAGCGTTAGGGCTAAATTACGATGATCCCAAGTTGCACCAAGGTTTACAGATGAATGACCCTTACGCCAACCTTGCTGAGGAGTACAAAAAAGCCAAACATCATCATCCATGGCGCCTGTACATCGAAGATTTCACCTTATTTGAGCTTATCGGCGATCTTACGGGAAAGACGGTGCTGGACCTCGCCTGCGGGGAGGGGTTCTATACCCGCCGGATCAAGCAGAGAGGTGCGGCCCGGGTGGTGGGTGTAGACGTTTCCCAGCCAATGATCGAACTAGCCCGTGCCGAAGAGACCAACAGCCCCCTGGGCATTGAGTATGTGATCCAAGATGCCACTCATCTCCATTTGCCGATCTGCTTTGATCTGGTGGTAGCTGCCTATCTCTTGAACCACGCCCGCACCAGAGAAGAGTTGCTTGCGATGTGCCAGGCTGCCTCGGGCAGCTTGAAGCCGGGGTGCCGCTTTGTTGCGGTCAACAATAACGCCGAACAGCCGGTCGAATCGTTCTCTGCCATGAGAAAGTATGGTTGCATGAAAAGCGTTGCTGGGAAGCTCGAGGAAGGAGCGCCCATTACGATAACGCTGTTTATTGAGGATCGCTCGTTTACTTTCGATGATTATTACTTGAGTACCCAGACGTATGAGTGGGTTTTGGGGTCTGCCGGCTTTCGCGAGATCCGCTGGCACCCGCCCCGCCTTTCGCCGCAGGCGGAGACTCAATTCGGCAAGGAATACTGGGCGGAGTTTCTGAACCAGCCCCCCCTCATCTTTTTAGAATGCATCAAAGGTTGATGGTGCCTGTCGTGGCAAAGGTGTTTACTCTAGACAATAATGGATTGCTGTTATATGCCTAACCAGGCGCTGGAGAGGGACGCCCCAAGCCCTGCGGTTTGGCGAGGCGGGTGGCCGCACCCGGCTAGAGCACCGGGGCCCCGTCGGCAATGTCGCTGGCAGCCTTCACCACTTCACCGGAAACCCATCGCCGCTTGTCTTCGAGGCTCGGGGGAGCGATACTTCAGGCGCCTTGGCCCAACCATGCGCTGCAGCCGACGCCGTGGAACGCCGTCGCTCTTCCAAGCCCTCTTGCCCGGCGCGGCTGATCTTGTTTCGTTGGGGTGCGCCGGGAAAACCGGCAAGGTGTGAAGGAGTGAAAGTCTCTGACAGTGAAGGTTTAGCCAACCACACTGGCTCCGAGTCATGCGTTGTAGTCGGTGACGGCTGCGGCGAAGCGTTGACAGGGGAACGTGCAGGCAGGGTATTGAGCCCCGAAATCAAAGTACTTGCTGGGTGCCGACGCGCTCCTAACCTGGCATGAAGCGGGGTGGATGTGGGTCAGCACTTGAGCTTCCGCCATGGCAGGAAGGCAACCGAAGGGTACGCCAAGGTCAGAACCGGACTCGGGAAAACCGACCGTCCGGGATCGCAGGGGGGCTTGCGGAAACGTGGGCTATGGTTGAGGCTATACGGGCACATCAAGCGGAAACGCCGAAACAGACAAGCTTTAACTACGGTTGCGCGCACTGCATTTCTATCCCGACCAGCCGCTCTGACTTGCCGAGCAGATCGCGACTTACGAGCCGCTGTGAGCCTAGCTGGGCGGCACCTACACGCTGCACGGCGGGCTAATGGTCGTCGTCGGCCTCATGTTCGGATTGTGGGCGCTGCGCGTCTGGTGGCGTTGATGCTGTTCCTTGTCGGCATCGCCATTAACCTGGTGCTAACCTGGTGCTAGGCTGTTGGCCGCCCCGGATATCCTGCAGGTCGTGAGCAGCGCCGTGCGCAACCTGGGCCTGATAGTGATGTGCCATCCCATCCTGCTCAAGCCGGACCCGGATGGCCTGCGGCATTGATTTCGGCGTAATTGCCGCGCAAGCTGGCGTGTGGGAGGGGATCACCACCCATCCCGAGGCAGAGCATGCGCGACCTGCAGGTCGTTTGATGCCCACTTTGGTAAGGACAAGCAACCATGCACACTGGCAAATCATACAAACTTTCGGAGTTCCTCAATTGGACACGAAGGGATATCTACGTCCTGATTGTTCTGGGAGTCGTACCTGTTGTTGCATACCAGATCGGGAACATCAAATGGCTGGGCATTCCCTGGACGGTGGTGGCGCTCCTGGGAACAGCCACCGCGTTTATCGTTGGTTTCAAAAACCTGCAAACCTACAACCGTACCTGGGAAGCTCGACAAATATGGGGCGACATCATAAGCAGTAGTCGGGCCTGGGGAACCATGAGCAGGGACTTTTTTGACAATGCCGAAACATCAACAGAGCTTGTCTATCGCCACCTCGCCTGGTTGACTGCATTGCGCTATCAGCTACGGGAGAACAGGGCATGGGAAACCACAAGCAAGGCACACAATGCAGAGTATTTGAAGTATTACTCCATCCCTGAAATGCAAACGGCATTGGAAACGGAGCTGGCGAAATACCTTCCTGATGCGGAGCGAAAACAGATTCTTGCCACGGGCAGCAAGGCAACCCAGATCATGAGCCTTCAAAGCAAAACGATAAAAGGGCTTTTCGCCAGCCAGGCGATTGTCGTGGCGCAGTTCCTCGACATGCACAGGTCAATCAAGGATTTCCTCTTGCAACAAGGCAGATGTGAACGCATCAAGGATTTCCCGTATCCAAGGCAATATGCAACCATCAATTCCTTTTTCATCAAATTGTTCTGCCTTCTGCTTCCCTTCGGGTTGCTCAGGGAATTCGACAAGCTCAATGACAGCGTCGAGGGGGGTGATCAAGGGAAACATGGTCTGGCTGGTCATCCCTTTCAGTGTATTGATTTCCTGGATGTACACTTCGCTGGAGCGAGTCGGAGAGAGCACCGAAAACCCGTTTGAAGGTAGTGCGAATGACGTCCCGATCTCACAAATGTGCCGGACCGCGGAAATAGATTTGCGGGACATGCTTGGCGAAACCGACTTTCCGCCGCCATTGGAACCAAGAAACAATATCGTACTGTAGTACTGGTCCAGACATTGTTTGGAGGCAACATCACCATCGACACTGAGCTATGCGAACAGCTCGCGGGAAGGCCCTTCGGCTGATGCGAGAACATGCGCCATCGCTCCAAGCCAATGCAATGGTCGGGGTGCGGTTCGCTGCGACGGAAGTGATCCCCGGTTTGACCGAGGTATTGTGCTACGGTAGCGCAGTCGTGGTAACTCCGGTTGTCGATGTTGATCTATGAGACCGCTTGGGTTGCCCAGGATATCGCAGCCTAACCCGCGCATGCACCTGACCGTCCAACAACGACGCTGCGCTTGCTGTTGGACGGCAGGCGATGCGCAACGGTAGCATGAGTTCCATAGGAGTGGGTTGGAAGCACGCAGGCAACAGTTGCCATCAGCAAAATAGCGTTTGAATTTCTTATCTTGGATTAGGTTCTATCCTGGGAGGACCGCCATGAAGCTCTTCGGCCTATCGTTGTTGCTGGCATGCACCGTGGTATGCGGCACTGCGGAGCGCGTCGCCGCTACGGAGTTCAAGAATTGTGGCGCCACCCAACCGTTCGCCGATTGCACGACCGCTACATGCTCGCTGACTTCCGACTCGTTGGTCGTCAACTGTGGCTGTTCGGTAGTATCGGGATCCCAATCCGGTGTCAGTGTCCCACCTGGATGCGTTGCACCCACGAAGGCCACCGGCCAGTCTCCAGCGACCGCGCAGTCTCGCTACACGCCGGTGCCGAGCACGGGCCTCTGCGCCAGCCAGAACACCATATGGGCGCAGTGTCTAGGCGTTACGTGCACGGTCTCGGCAGACGGCAAGAGTGCCATATGCCCCTGTACCAAGACGACTGCCAGTCAGAGCGGCGGGGGTCCTTATGTGATTGTTACCACCGACTCCTGCTACAATAACCAATGCACGAACGGGACTGTGTATTCCTCAGCGACCTACAATGGAGACGTCAAGGCCATATCGGACGCGCTCGGCTTCAAAATGCCATCGATATTGTGGCCACAGCCGTGAAAGCCGAGCACGTTCCATCAGCGGACGTGCAGTGCGCCAAATGAGGCCGTAAACGGTGGGCGATGACCACCCTCTGACTGTGTGGACTAGCGCAACTGGCATGACCGCAGGAATGACATGATGCCGCAGACGCGGATCTTCGGACCTGTATTCGCGACCGTGTTCGTGACACTGCTCGTGTGGATCTACATGTACGTTCGACGCATCGGCTTCCTCACCAGAAACAAGATCGATCCGAGGGATATGGCCGTCCCCGGTGCGCTCGCGCAGATCTCGCCCCCGGAAGTCGTCAATCCCTCGGACAACCTGAAGAACCTCTTCGAGATTCCGGTGATCTTCTACGCGCTGGCGCTGTACCTCTTCGTCACCAGCCAAGTGGACGCCGCATACGTGACCGCCGCGTGGATTTTCGTCACCTTTCGCGCACTTCACAGCGCTGTTCACTGCACTATCAACATTGTGACGCTGCGCTTCTACCTCTACCTCATCTCTACGCTGGCCGTATGGCTGCCGTCCAATCCGCGCTTGCAGCGGACGGCGCTGCGCGCCGCCGCTGAACCGTCGTGTCGTTAGGCTACACCAATGGAGATCATCACGGAGCGCCTGATCCTGCGTGAGTTCACGGAGCGTGACCTGCCGGCGCTCGTTGCCTACCGGGCTGACCCTCGGTATGCCGAGTTTTGGCCGGAGGAAAGGCTACACGACCACGCCGCAGAACTTGTCCGCACGTTTCGACGATGGGCGGACGAACGACCTCGCCGCAACTATCAACTGGCCGTCGCCCCATTCCAGACGCCGGACGAGGTGATCGGTACTTGCGGCGTGCGCGCTGAGGGGCTCGAGGCGGGAATGGCGGCCTTCGGTATCGAGCTTGCCCCGAAGAGGTGGGGCCTTGGGTACGCAACGGAGGCCGCGCGAGCGATCTTGAGCTTTGGATTCCGGGAACTCGGCCTCCAAGAAGTCCGGGGGGTGTCGGTCACGGAGAATTCGCGGGTGATAGAGATGGCGCCTCGGCTGGGGTTTACGATGCTCGGAAGACGCCCGGGCCCAGCATGGTTGGAAGCACGGGGGTGGAGCCAGACCGAATGGCAACTGACGCGGGACCAGTGGGAGACAGTACCCGCGTCGAGCTAGGTTGCAGCGGACGGCGCTGCACGCCGCCGCTGAACCGGAGCGTTGATACGACTTACGCCGTCAAGTGTTTTCGCAATCGTTTCTCCGCTTGATCGTCACGGAGGGGCCATGGGAAGAGACGGAGCCAGTAAATGCGACGGTTGATCATGCTGATATCCGTGGGTCGGTTACCACCTTACTCGCAAGCACGTTCGGGGGGTCGAGCGGAATGACCGACGCAAGAAGCAACTCTGTTTCAAGGCCGGCTCGTAGTCGCTGGACTTCATTTGTTGGAAGCTACGCCAGAGGACGAGCCGCACGTGGTCTGGAAGAGGAAGGAAATCCGAAAGCACCGAGTGCGTGTGGAGCACAATAAGCACACCCTGCTTGTTCACATCTCAGATGAAGACGCTCGCGGGTGGACAACTTTGGCTATCGATAGATCCACAAGAGAATGGGCCATTGCCTAGCATGGTCGTCAGCTGCAGGCGGCCGAAGCCGCGTACGAGCTGCTGTATCGGTCAGAACGTAAGGCCCAACAAGCCATTGCAGCCGATCGCGGGAAGACGCGCGCTGGCTGAATGGCGTCGCTAGACCGCGGATCGGAGAATCGTGAACGTGCCAACGAGGCCATCGGCCGAGGATGATCCATCGAACGGCTACGAGGTAGTGGCCTCAGGGCTCATGGCACGACGTGGGCAGTCGCGCATCGGTGTCGCGAGCATTCGCACGTGGGCCCGATCGCTCCCGCCGGGCGCTCCGATTCTCGATCTCGGCTGTGGCCATGGCGTGCCGATCTCGATGGCACTGATGAACGACGGACTCGCGATCTATGGCGTCGATGCCTCGCCAACTCTGACCGCGGCGTTTCGCAGCCGCTACCGGGACGCGCATGTCGCCTGCCAAACCGTCGAGGATTCACGTTTCTTCGGCCGAACGTTCGACGGAGTTCTCGCGGTGGGCTTGATGTTTCTCCTGTCCGCCGACGCGCAACGAGACCTCATTCGTAGGGTCGCACTGGCGTTGAACCCCAACGGTCGGTTTCTGTTCACGTCGCCGGCACAGGTATGCACGTGGATGGACGTCTCGACCGGCCGTCAGTCACTGTCACTCGGGGCCGAGGCCTACAAGGCAGTCCTCTCGTGCACAGGTCTGACTTTGGTTGGCGAGCACCTGGATGAAGGGGATAACCACTACTACGATACTTGCAAGGAATGATGCGGTGTCCATACAGCGTCGCCGGCCGCGGTCTAACAAACCGCTGCAGCCGACGAGCGGCGCGGAAGTGCCGCGGCAATTCCCAACGATCGGAAGCGCCGCTCGCGGCTAAGCGGCATGGCGTTGGGCATCACGGCAGCGCCGCGCCAGAGGAAGCAGTTGAAATGCTAAACGGTGGTTGCTTCTGTGGCGCGATCCGCTATGAGACGGCAGGCACGCCCTTTCACCAGACGAACTGTCACTGCTCGATCTGCCGTCGAACGACCGGCACCCCATTCGTAACCTGGTTCAGCGTGCCCCGGTCTGAGTTCCGGCTCACCCGAGGCACGCCTACGCGATTCGGATCGACCCCAAAGGGAATGCGGAGTTTCTGTCCTAGCCCGTCGGGCTAGGTGCGGCACCCAGCTGACTTTCGAGCACGACGACACCCTGGATGAGATTGACGTCACGACCTGCAGTCTTGATGATCCCGAACGGCTGCCGCCGGAAGATCACACGCGCACGAGCAGTAAGCTCGGGTGGGTCAAGTTGTCCGACGGTCTCCCCGAGTATCGCGAGGCGCGGTACGAAAGGTGATCGTGATGCCCAACCCGTGGTCGCGTCGGACGTCGACTGTTCGAAGGAACTGTGGTTAAGATGCTCGGCGCGTCGTCGCCGATCTATCTCATGGAAAGTGGTGAGCTTTCATTTTGGTTTGCCATCGCGCCCAATTGCTGGCCCGAGTGAAAACCCTGGGGCTCGAAGATTTTCTCTTCGGCAACGACCGTCGAAGAGGCGCGTTGGCTCGAAGCACGGGGGGTCGATGCCATCATCGCGCAAGGTCTTGAGGCGGGTGGACATCGCGGCATCTTCTTGTCGGAAGACCTGAGTACTCAAGTCGGCACGTTGGCCTCTTGCCGCAAATCGTGCGGGAAGTGAAGGTCCCGGTCATTGCTACCGGCGGCATCGCGGATGCGAAAGGTGTTGCGGCTGCTATGGCACTCGGCGCGGCAGGCGTACAGATTGGAACGGCTTATCTGCTCTGCCCCGAAGCCACCACCAGCGTAGTACATCGCGCCGCGCTGAAGAGTGAGGCCGCCCGGCATACTGCGCTCACGAACCTTTTTACCGGCCGACCCGCCCGCGGGATCGTGAACCGTATCATGAAAGAGCTGGGCCCGATCAGCACTGCTGCCCCCGCTTTCCCCTTAGCCACTGCTGCCATCGCGCCCTTGCGCGACAAAGCCGAAAGCCAAGGCCTGGGTGATTTCTCGCCTCTGTGGTCTGGCCAGAATGCGAGCGGTTGCAAGGAGGTGCCAGCTGCCGATTTGACGCGGGAACTGGCCGCCGATGTCTAGCGGCAGTTGTCCTTTCCAAATGCGCGCTAACAAGCCATTCGAGACGGACCTCAGCAAGCGGGGTTTGCCTGCTCGCTCGGCCTGGCAGCGTTGGCGGCACTAGCCGCAGGCACGAGAGAGCTGAGGTATGAAAGCCAAGGTCAATCGACGCACGGTTGATTTGTCTGGTTATCCGGACCTGATCGTCATTTATTTGGGCATGCGGGTCAACGCGCTCACGGGCCTCAAGACACCGTTGGGCTTTGGCCTGAAAATCGCCCAGTCGGTTGAAGTCCAGCCAGACGGGTGCCTCTCGAAAACTTGGTATTTTCGCTACTTCCACAATTCAATCCCAAGCCGCTGACTCGACCCTTCGGTCGTCTTGCGCGCGCCAGGGCGGGCTCACGATGGCGGCGAACACCAAGGGGTTGAGGCCTGGGTTCTCGATCCACTGCGTCTCGCCCGCCGGGATGAGCACCAGATCACCCGCGCACACTGCTCGTTTCTCCCCGCCGATGTGCATCACCCCGCTCCCCGCGAGGAGATGATAGACCTCCGTCTGTTCGACCCGGCGCGGATGGGTGCCCTGTCCCGGATCCACCACCGCGACGGCCAGAGAATAGGGGATATCCACCGCGTCCTTGCCGGGGTGCAAGAGTTCCTTGAGCCGGCAGCCGTCGTGGGCCAGGATGGCCGCGCAGTCCGCGAGTCTTTTGACGAGCAGGGTGCCTCCTTCGATCGCGCCGTGTCGCGCGCAGAGCCGCTTCAGGACAGGCGCTCGACGCCGGTTTCCCAGCCCCCGTCCGATTTCAGCAGGAACCAGCGATAGCCGGCCGTCAGCACGTCTTTCAGGTGGCGTTCCGTCCTGGGCGTGAACTGGGCGCAGGTCGAGGGTGTGCCGAGCAGCCGCGCATGCTTGCGCTTCTCATCATAGGTCTGGTGGATATGGCCGAAGATCACGGCACGGACGTTCGGGTGGCGATCGATGACCTCGAAAAACGCCTCGGCGTCGTCGAGGCGCATGGTGTCCAGCCACGGGCTGCCGACCGGCACCGGGGGATGGTGCAGCAGGACCAAGGTCGGGGCATGGCCCGCGAAGCGCAGCAATCCCGACAGGGCGTCCTGCCCACCGCGGCCCAGCGAGCCGCCTTCCTGGCCCGCGACGGCGCTCGACAAGAGCACCAGCTGCCAGCCCCCGAGCTCGGCCCAATCGGTGACGTGGACGTTGTCGCCCGGCAGGACCGCCCGCAGCACCTCGGCGTCGTCGTGGTTGCCGGGGATGCAGTAGGCCGGGACCGCGAGCGTCGTCAAGCGCCCGCGCAGCCACGCGTAGGAGGCCTGGCTGCCGTCGTCGCTGAGGTCGCCGCTCAGCGCCACGGCGTCGGGCAGCCCATGCCGTGCCTGCATCAGGGCCATGACCTCCAGCAGGGACTCGCGGGTGTCGATCCCGTCGTAGGTGAAGCCGCTGTCGGCCCGGATATGACAATCGGTGATCTGCACTAGGAGCCATGTCCCGGCGCTCCGTTCGGAGCGAGATGCCGTGTGGTGGGTACTCGCCATCGTGTCTTATGGAGGGTCTATCGACCATCCGGGCCGTCGGTGCTGCGGGGCTATTGATGACATCGGGCCCTTATGATACATGTCGGAGCGCGTTCGTGCCCGCTCACAGCGCTTTAGAGGATCCCCATGACCAACAAGACCATCCAGCTCACGGAGCGGCTTTACGAGTATCTCATCGGCGTCTCGCTGCGCGAGCCCGAGATACTGCGGCGCCTGCGCGCCGAGACTTCGGCGCTCCCCGAGGCCAATATGCAGATCGCCCCCGAGCAGGGCCAGTTCATGGCGCTCCTGTGCGAGCTCATGGGGGCCCGGCGGGCCCTCGAGGTGGGGGTCTTTACCGGCTACAGCGCCCTGTCGGTGGCGCTCGCCCTACCGCCCGACGGGCGGCTCATCGCCTGCGACGTCAACGCGGAATGGACCGCGATGGCGAGGCGCTATTGGGACGAGGCCGGAGTCGGCGGCAAGATCGACCTCAGGCTGGCCCCGGCGACCGAGACCCTTGCCGCCTTGCTGGCCGGTGGCGGCGCGGGGAGCTTCGATCTGGCCTTCATCGACGCCGATAAGGAGGGCTATCGGGACTACTATGAGTTGTGCCTCGAGCTGCTCCGGCCGGGGGGGCTCATCGTGGTCGACAACGTCCTATGGTCGGGTCAGGTGGCGGACCCTGCGCTCCAGGACCCGGCCACGGATGCGATCCGGCGTTTCAATGCGTTCGTACACACCGATGAGCGCGTGCGCGTCGCCCTGCTCCCGATGGCGGATGGGCTGACCCTGGCCTTGAAGCGGCCGACGAGCTGAGGGCTCGCTCCTCGACGTGTTATTGGTATAGAACCCGCGTTACGGCCGGTTCGTTGCGGCCCGCGATCGCCTCAGTGAGTCTCCGCGTAGGCCGCGACGGGTACGGGGGCGCCTGCTTGCGGCAGCGAAGACCTTGCCGTGATCCGGTCTGGCGGTTGCCTGGCCTCGGGCCCTTCTACTCCACCCGCACGGTCTCGGCAAGTCCCAGTTCTGCGAGGATCTCCCGGATCTCCATGGATAGACTCGCGGCGCTCTCGGACTTGACGGTGACTGAGAGATCCACTCCGACCCTGAGGTTGGAGCCGGATCGGAGCTTCGGAAGGATCCGCGTCCCAAGGCGGTTCCAGACCTCTGGGGGAACGGTACCTACGAGGCGTAGGATCGTGGTCTCGGATCCTGGGGTGGGTTTAGTAAACGGCTCCGGAGTTGGCTCGGGCGGTATGTCCGGTTTAGATTCCGCCCCGAAAGTCGCAACGAGTTCGGGCGGTGGCGCGCTCTTCTGCGTCTGCGCAGTTGCCTTACGCAACAAGAATACGTCAGCCTCAAATGCGACCTCGTCTGGCGCCACAGACTCCTCGAACCAGATCCGCTCGTAGCCACCGTCGCGCTCCTGACCCGATGCTAGGCCGAAGTCTCCTCGTCCGACGAACTCGATGACCTTGCTCCGCAGGACCAGGTCGGGATCGACGAGTCGCGTGAGCGAGCCGTTGAGGAAGCTCTGTCGCAGGCTCGCGAGCGGCCACGCCCCGGCCTCCCTGAGCGCCGGAGGCCAGTTGCGCTCGATGTAGCCGGCGCCGACCGACTCGTTGAGTAGGGCCTCCGACTTCAGTGCGGCTATGACCCGCCCGCAGAGCGTCTCACCGCTTGAGGAGTGCCCCGCGCCCAGGTCGATCACCTTGAGCCCGTCTTGCTCTTCAGTGTCGGCAAGGACGGCAAAGCGGTAGTCGCCCCAGACCTCATCTTTCGCGGCCTCCTCCGCATCCTTCACCTTCGACTGAAGCTCCGTGCGATCGCTCTTGTCAAACTCGCCACCGAGCGTCCCGTCGGCGATCTCGCGCGCGACCCGCTTCCACGCGAGTGACAGCTCGACCTTCTCGCGCAGATCGCGGCCGGGCTTCTTGAGGCACCAGACGAGCGCGCCCGGGTAGAGCCGCGGTGACTTGCCGCGGTGGCGCGTCCATTCTCGGATCTGCGCGCGCTGCGATCCGCTGCCCGACCACTCCACCTCGGGATCGGCCACGACGAGCGTGAGCCTCGGTGTGTCCGGGATCTCCGCCCCCTCATTAGGGAAGGGCACGACCGAAATGCTCGCGCCGCGCCGAAACTCGTCCTCGACCAGCTTCCGAAGCGCAGGCTTGACCTCTGTATCTTCATCGAGCGATGCGCGCCGGTCGCTCACCACTTTCTTCATTGTCGGTTGGTAGCCGATGCGGAAGCCGTCCGAACCCGCCTTGCGAATGAAGTACGACCGGTCCTCGAGCGCGAAGGCGGCGTTGTCGATGGAGGTCGTGTCCAAGGCGGGCTCGCCGAGGGCGAAACGCAGCTCGGGGAGGTGTGCGACCTTGTCCGTCTGCCCGCCCGATGACTCGAAGAGGATCACGGTGCCGACGCGCCTATGGATGTCGCGCAGCGGTCCTTTGGTGTCGGCGTCGAGCGCCTTGGCGTGCGCCAGCTCGCCGGCGAGGTCCGTGTCGATTGCGGCGACGAGGCGCGATTCGCCGAGCTGACCCAGAACCACGCTCCGAAAGCCGGGCTCGGAAAGCGGCGCGGAGCCGAGCGTGATGAGCGGCTCGGTGCGCGCCTTGCGGAAGGCGTCCTGGGCGGCGATCGCGATCCATTGGGCCAGCATCGCCAGCGTGCCGCGCGTCTGCTGATATTGCGGCAGGGCCTGCCACTTGCGCTGGAAGACCGAGAGCGTCGCGGGATGGAAGGGATAGCAGGCCTCGAAGCGGCGCTGGAGGAACTCGCGGGCCTTGGCGTCCGTGGCAGCGCTGTCAACCGCGGTCCACTCCGGCGGGAGCTGCGCTCGCCGCTCGAAACACCAGTCGCCGAAAGCCTTGGCGACGTTTTTCCGGACCTTCTCGCTGCCGAGATCCTGGAAAAGCCGCCGCCGGATGACCTCAGCTATCTCCGTCTCGTCGTTAGCGATGAGATCCTTGGCGACGCGCCGCACGACTTTCGAGATCTTCTCCTGCCAGTCCTTGTCCCAGTCGGTCAACTCGACCTGGCTGCGCGGCAGGCTGATCACCGCGGCGCCGTGCGTCGTGCCGGTGGTCGCGACGGTCAGGTTCTGGATGAAGGCGTGGAAGGACTCGGCACCGGGGCGGTGCCGGTTCAGGTAGTTCAGCACCTCGTCGAAGAGGAGCAGCACCGGTGCGCCCGCCGCCTGGAAGACCCGGGCGATCGCCTCGGTCCCCGGTGGCGTGGTCCGTGCCGCCGGGCCTAAAGCCTCGACGCCCTCGTCGCCCGCGAGCTGGCGGGCGACATCGATCCACGGCGTCTCGCGCCCCGCCTGCGGATCCCAGGCATTACCCACGAACACGGCGACCCGTGCCTTCGGAACCGAAAGAATGCCGGCTTCACGCACCAGATCCGACACGCCGCTGTGGCCGGACGTCGCGTCCCCGTTCGTCGCCAGGTGAAAAAGCGTGGTCAGCGTGTGCGTCTTGCCGCCGCCGAACTGGGTGATGAGCGTGAGGACCGGAGCGGTGTTCTCGGTGCGACCCGAAAGCCGGCGCAGGACCATGCCGGCGTGCTCGCGCAACGCCCGCGTGAAGCAGGTGCGGGCGAAGAACTGGTCGGGCTTGCGGTAGTCCTCCGGCGCCGTCCCGGCCACCACCTGCTCGAGGGCGATGGCGAACTCGTTCGGGTTGAACGAGCGGCCCTCTCGGACCTCTTTGCGCGGTGTCGCGACCTTGTACCACGGCTCCATCATCGGCTCCTGCGCCTGAGCGCCTCCTTCGGGAGTTGTCGACGCCCAGCGCCGCGGATACGACGCGCCAGCGCGACAGCCTGGCGGGCTTCGCCCAGAGAGACCGGTTCGTAGGCGCCCGGGTATCGGGTGACCGTTGCATAGGCGGTCAGTCGTCGCTCATCCTCCGCCGAGAGGCCGACAGAAATGCCCGGGATTATCCGCGCGACCAGTTCCCCTAGGTCGTGAGTCTTTGGAAAGTCGATGCCCCTGGCGGTCAGAAGGGCCTTCAAATACTTCTTCCTGCACTGCTGGGCGTGAAAGCCTACCGTGTCGGCGGGGCATTCTTCGCCCGCTCGCAGCGTAAGGATCGCAGTCTTCAGGTCGTTCTCCGCCTTCTCGATCCACCCCCGGGCGAGCACCTGCTCATTTGCGGGCATACAACACCTTGCCTTCCCGGGCCGCGGGCCGCTCGATCGTACCCGCGATCTGCTTGCGCCACTCGAAGTCCTCGGGTGTGGTTACGATGATGTCCTTGGGCAGGCGTATGTCATCCAACGCGACGCCGATCTCGACCGCCTTCTCTCGCCGGGACCCTGCGACCGGCATGACGATGAGGAGGTCCACGTCGCTGTCGGGACCAGCATCCCCACGTCCGTGCGAACCGAAGAGGATGATTCTCTCCGGATCGAACTGCCTCACGACCCGCTGGGCTATGCATTTGATGAGCTTCTTGACCGGCTGCTTTCGCATCCCCCGTACCTCCTGGCCTGATCAGGATCTTACCTAGGCGTCGCGAGCACCATCGCGTCGAGCAGGCGCTTCTCCTCGCTACCTTTAGGGTAGAGGGCCGAGAGCGCATTCGCGAGGCGCAAGAAGTCGGGGCCGCGCTCCTGCTCGGCCTTGAGCAGGGCCCGCAATGCGTTCGTGCGGCCGCCCGACTGGAGAAGCATCGCCGCGTGGACACGATCGAGGGTAGTCGCCTCGCGCACGGACTGGAGGCTCTCATCGGACACGTTGACGCCGGCGCGTCTCCCCCGGCGGCGCCCGCGGATCGCGGGAGCGGCACCCTGCCCGCTTTTGGGGAACAGTTCGAGCTGAATGATCTGACCGGTCGTCGCCTCCCGCTCGAGCCTCGCGGCCACGGCCTGGGCACCGTCGTCCCCGAAGAGTTGCTCGGCGCGCTCGCCGACCGGTAGCAGGCGGACTACGCCTTTTTTCGTTTCGATGATCCGGCGTTCCCACTTGGGAAGCTCGATACCGAGCGGCTGCGCGAAGCGGCGCACGACATCGAAGACCAACGTGTAGCCTCGTAGCGCCGGCATCTTGCCGGCGTTCTCTTCCTCTTCATCCTCCGTTTCTTCGAACTCGTCTCCATGCCGGCTGGAAGCCGGCGCTACATCTTCGCCGTTCGTGCTCTGGAGCGTCCAAAGAAAGAGCGCCGTGAGCCGCGCGTCCTCCTCGACGGCCCCAGCGGTGCCATTGCGGGCCTTGGCCTCGGCGGTACCGAGCACCTGGGCGAGCGCACTGCGGCCCACGACCTCCCAAACCTTTTCCAAGTACTCGTCGAGCTTGACTTCGCGACCGTCGGGAGTCTCCACTCTTGAATAACCGCTGAAGATCTCAAGCGCCGGGCCAATGCACGCGAAGACGAGGTCGGCGCCGCGGATGCCTTCGCCCTGCAGGCGCTCCATCCAGTCGCCGACGCGCTTCGGCAGCTCGCGCAGCACGTCCGCCCAGTCGCCGACGTTGCTATCCGTAGCGCCGGCATCTTGCCGGCTGGAAGCCGGCGCTACGCGCGGGCGGCAGATGAGGTGGACGCTGGTAGCGAGGGCAGCGGATTCCTGCGCGCGAAGGCGACCGGGGCGTTCTGTGGCGATGGGCCACGAGCCGGTAATCGTCCAGCCGCCGCGGATCATGCCGGAGAGGAGCGCTTCCCAGCCCTCGGTCGTCTTGTGGGCGAAGACGGCGGAGCCAACACCGTCCTCACTCAGCACCCGACGGCCTTCTGCGAAGGCCTTGGCCATTGTCTGTTCGAACCACGCGCGGTCCTTGGTGCGGCCATTGTCACGCTTCGTCTCGTCCTGCACCGCTTCGCGCTGCTTGGGCGCTAGCAGGTTCGTCGGGTCGAATGGATCGCGGAGGAGCGGATGACCCGGCAGCGCGCGCTTCAGCCAGACCAGGAAGAAGTCAGACAAATCGGCGTAAGGCACCGCGTCGTAGTAAGGAGGATCGGTGAACCACACGCCTGCGGCTTCGTCAGGGAGAGGATGCTCGGTTGCGTCCGCGCATTGAAGCTGACCAGCGTTTGAGCCAGGCCATGCTTCAATGACGCGCGCGGTCCAGTCGATGGCGCCGTCGATGTTGCCCGACGAGTCGGACCACGGCACCGCCTCCGCAAAGTCCCAAACAATCGGCAGGGCCTGGCGTCCAAATGTGCTTCTGACGAATTCACCGGACTGCGCCCAGCTGACAATCGAGCTTCCATAGTCCGCGCACCGGCCGACAACCATGGCCATGGTCGTGCGGATTGCATCGTCTCCTGTCTGGGGCCGGTCATGCGCCGCACCCGCCACGGTCCGCAACGCCACCTTCTGCCGAGCCGTGAAGAGGTCGCCCCACTGGAGCATGCCGTACCGCTGGACGCTAAACGCGCGGCCAGCGCCAGAGCCGCCACCGGCGGGGGTTGGCTCATCCGGCACCGGGCAGGGGCCCTGCCTCTCGCCACGCTCCCACTCGTCGAGGATTACCACGAGCCGCGCCTGCGCCACGCGCACCGCCGCGTAGTCGCGCTCGGTCGGCAGCCGGTAGTACCGCCCTGTCTCGCCGAGCCTGAGCGTCACCACCGCCAGCATCCACGCCCCGCCTGTTCGACGGCCCTTCGCGTCGAACACCACTTCCGCTCCGCCGCGCTCCACAGCAAGCTGCGCCCGCACCCGCTCGGGCGGGAGCACCGCGCCGCAGGCGACGCACGTGGCCTTCGCGCGCGTCACCGTGCCGGCGGGCACGTCCTTCTCCGCCTTCGGCTCGAAGACCTCGAACGCCACGCGCGGTGGCTCGCCCGTAGCGCCGGCTTCCAGCCGGCCCACCCCGCTCCACGCCCAGTGCTCGGCAGCGTCGCACAGGCCGGCTTTGACGGGATTGTTAAGCGTGTACTCGACACACCAGGTGAAATCGTCCTCATCCCGGATCAAGTGGTCGTAATACTCCCGTTGCCAGAACGCGCCGGACAGCCCCAGCAGTCGATTCGCCTGCTTGGCGGAATAGGACTTCCACGAGTGGAGGATCGCCGCAAGCCCCTCTTTCGCCGTCAAGACCACGTGGACGTGATTGGGCATGACGCACCACGCATGGAGGGTGTAACGATCTCCATCGAAGTGACGCAGGGCATTGACCACGATCTTGGCGACGCCGGGCTCGAGCAACCAGCGTTCGCCGTTTCCACCATCAAGCCAGGCGTCGATCTTCTCGTGCCTGGTCCTGGCATCGGCGCTTTCGTCCGGTGCGACGAGCCAGGCCAGCACGTCCGCGGGCAGCGAACCATCCAAGCGAAACGTGACGAAATAGGTACCGAATGCCCGCTCCAGATGCGGCAGGTAGCCGCGAGAGCGGCGTCGGGCCTCTTCGGAGGGGGCCTGCCGGCTAGAAGCCGGCGCTACGGTAAACCGCAGCGCCCGTTTGCGATTCGCTTTCTTGCAGAGCCAGAACGAGCGCGCGAGCGGGATCTCCGCGCCGCAGTTCGGCGACTCGCAGCGCACCGTGCGCGCCCAGAGGTAGGCGATGGGCGTCGCGCCATCCGGGTCCTTCGGGTAGAGGTCCGCCAGCTCCTTCTCCGCCTGCTGCTTGATCTCCGCCCCGACGCGGCGCAGCTCCTCGGCGAGCTCCGGCCCGTGGCGCGGGATGTCCTCGAGTATCACCTTGAGGATCAGGCACGCGACCGGGTTGAGATCGCTCGCGAACGCCTCGCAGCCGAGCCTGAGCGCCTCGAGCGGGATCGATCCGCCTCCCGCAAACGGGTCCACGACCAAGGGTGGTTCGTATGCACAGCCGTCGTCCGGGGCATAGGCTGCCTTCACAAGGCCCCGGCTTACCTCGAGATAGGTGCGGTGCGCCGCGAGATCCCAGTTCGCGAAGTCAGCGATAAATTTGAGCAGGCCTTGCCGCAGCTTCTCGTCGGTCTCGCCCTTCCCGCAACCGACCTGCGGCAACAGCCGCCGCGCCTCCGCCTTGAACGCCGCTGGACACAGCGGATCGCACGGGTCCGGCCAGAGGAGCCCGAGCAGCACCGCCCGACAGGACGCCAGCGGCCGCCGTGCCCACCACAGGTGCAAGGTGCTCGGATGCCCGTGCCGGATCGACTTCTCCCGGGCCGCGTGCCGCGACACCTCGGCGATCGGGAAGTCCACCTCGGCCAAGCGTTTGCACTCCTTGGGGATCATGCGCCTTGCTTCTTGTCAGGTCGGATGGTTGTGACGCGAATACCATGCACTCGGAAAAGGGGCTTGCTTTTCTTTTCCGTTGTAATCAGCTCATCGGAACCGCCCTTTTCCGCCGCGGCAACGTGCAGCGCATCGACCGCCGCTAGTCCGAACCTACACGCCTTATCGTGCGCACGCGAAACGAGAGCTTTAGACGCACGAATCGTTCTTCGCGCCTCTTGAAAGAACGCTTTGTAAAACTCAATTTCGCCCTCCTTCTTGTGGTAGACGGCTTTCGGCATCACCTCGAGCCGCACGAAATCGCTGGTGATAAATGCTCGCCGGGGATCATCTAGAATCTCCATGGCTTCGTTAGCTACTTCCTCCGTCCCACATACAGCGGCAATCAGTACACCTGAATCAACGAACGTCCGTATCAATCTGTATCCCCCATATTTTGCTCGCCCCTTCGCTCTTGAATCTCGCGAGCGATATCGTCCCAGTCGAGTAACTGTTCACCACTCGCGCGATATTTTTCACGAAGCTCCAATAAGCGTTTCCCCAAGCGAGTACGCGCCGTTGGTGTGCGTCGAGCCGTTACCTCCCTCCAGAACCGCTGTATTGTTATTATTTCATTTCTCAGGCTAGAGTACTTGCATCATGAAATACGATGCAAATGAGTCAAGTTTATCCGGCGGCGAGTTGCGCCTCCTGGCAAGCTTGGTCGATGAGGGTTTGAAGCCTCTCGAAGGCGGCGCGGATAGGGGAGTAGCCGGGTGGCGCGTTGGGGGCGATGTCGGCGAGGATAGGCCGCAAGAGCCGGGCATAGGTGCGGGAGAAGAACAGCGCGACGCGCAATCCAAGGGGGGTGGGTTGGTAACGATGGCTGTGTGAAATGCGCTCGATGAGTCCATGCAACCGCAAGCGGCGCAGATCGTAGCTCATCCTGCCCTGGGGGTAATGGGCCGGGTCGAGACCCAGCAGTTGAGCCAGCAAGGCTCGCATGTCGGAATTGGTAAAACCCCTCGCTTGCAGGCTGAACAACACCAGCACGCTGAACAGCGCTTGTACGCGCCCATCTCCGAAACGCAGCGCCGAAGCCCGTTGGCCTTCCACCTCGATGGGCCGTACCACCTTCTCAAACGCCTCTTCACCGATCGAGCAATCATGGGAAATCGTCTGGACGTCCAGAAGACGTCGGTTGGCTTTAAAGCCGATCTGCCGCAAGGCCGGCAGGTTCTTGAGTTGCTTGCCGATCCCGAAGTCGCGTGTATTGTTGATGGTGGTCTCCGTCCGCAGCGCCCGGCCCTCCTTGTGATACTGCTTGATACGAGAACTCTTGTAGTCGACGTGCAAGGAGGGAACGACCCCCTCGGTGATCACCCGGCTCCGAAACCGGCCCCGCGTCCTGCGGCTCACGCGCCGGTCGAAGATCAACTGCACTTGGCTCGGCCGCCCGAGATCGAGGTTCTCGCGGATCACCTCTTCGAAGAAGACTCGACCCGTCAGCGGACGGTCGAGCACCTGGGTCAGAGAAAACTCCGCTTGCAGGATCGACACCTGATAGCGGTATCCCGCCTGACGGTCCTTTGCAGAGTAGGGGTGGGGGAGCTTCCGCAGCCACTTCCTCAAAAGGGCGTCGATCTTCTCTGCAGACAATCCGTCGCAAAGGGCTTGCGCGCGCCTCGGGTCCTCGCACGACAAGATCCCATTGTCCAGCGCCTCATACGCCATCCCCCGTTGCGTGAGCTGCCGCTTGAGGTACTCGTGCCCGTTCAAACACAACTTGGCGGTGTAGGGAAAGTAGGTGCAGAACTTCAAGAAGAACGGACCGAAGTCCCGATCGACGCAGTACACATAGAAGTGATTGACCATCGCCGTGGAGCGAACCAGCCACGGGTAGCTCACGCCGGTCTCCGGATTGCGCCGCCGCTCGGTCCGAAACACCGGCGTCTTCTCCTGCGCCTTGCCGATGAACAACACCCCCTCGGGTTGGGTGAACCGCTGGAGATGCTCCGCCGCGATGTAGTCCTTCCGCTGGCCCTTCCGGAACCGCACCACCGGAACCCCCTCTCGTTCCGCGAAGGCCTCCATCTCGGCCACGAACGCTTTACTGATGGGATCCATCAACGCGCTGGACGCGAAGGGATATCCACGATGAAACCGAAAGAAACTTGCCACGCCCCCTTCGCGCTGCAACTGCGGAACGTAGACGTTGAGGTACATCCGATCGATGCCCTCGATCTCCAAGGTCACGTGTTCTCGAAGGACTTCCGCGACGTTCTGTGGTATGCTCATATCGGCTCCGGTTCGACTCCGATCCCAAGGGATCGATCGCCGCCTCGGCGGCCTACATCATTGGCAAGAACTGCTGCAGTTCTTCACCGTCGACCGGAGCCTCTCCTTCCATTATGCACCACGCCCCGGACTCACGACATACATCTCGTCGGTCTGAGGCGGAGCCTCGTTAGTGATAGGGCTGCTGTGCGCGCTAGCACTGACATCGCCGACGCTTCGCTGAGACCGAATGGATACTACCAACGACTGCTCACCGCTCACGGGAGAATATATATACCAGGGTGCGGCCTGAGAGCTGGTCCCTAACTCCCGAGAGTGCTCTGCGGGCAAAGTCACTTCGCACCTTTTTTCATCTTCGTATAAACGACCGGGTCCAAGCTAGCACGAAACGCTTCATATACATGGTCGTGCGCCTTTACTAGCCAATCCTCGATGTGATCCGCAGTGCTAAGACCGGATACCGTTTGTGAACCGAAATCCAGGTCCAACATAAGGTTTGGCGTGCCGTCTGAAGCCGGGTGAATCCCTGTTTGGTGAATAAGGACCCCAGGCGGTTGTTCGTGCCGTAGTTCATATCGCTGATAGAAACCCACCAAGGGTTTCTTCAGAGGACCCTTAAGTTGGGGGTCTGTCGTAATGACGGTCTTGAGGTCAACCTGGCCCGAGGGCAACGATATTTGATTGATGTAACGTAGTCCGATGCGCTCGAGGGGCGCCTGTTCCGTTGTTTGCCAATAAACTGTAAGAATCCCGAGAATCAACTGGAGAAAGTTCTCCCATTGCGGATAGGGCCTGAGGTGATTGATGACTAATAAGTGTGGTCCGATTTGTACCATCGCAGAGCCGTCGGCACGCTTGAATTGAAGCCTTTCTGGGCTGGTCTCGATGTGGCTGGCGACCGGTTTTCCAGGTCCGAGGCTGACCTGGACTCCCAAAGCATTCACTTGCGTGCGCAGATTAAATTCGTCTTTAATCTGATCGAATAGCCGACCCGGAATCGTCCAATCCCAGTTGTCGGATTCTTTAAAACGAAATTCACACAATGCTTCAATGAGCAGCGGGGATGCCAGTTTTTCCCCCATCAAATACCTCCTCCAAGTTTTCTATTAAGTGCCGTAGCTCTTTTAATAGCGTTTAGCCACAATATGCGGTGGGTCTTTGCGCACGCACATCGGTCTCGTCATCCGTCGACGCTTAGGCACGGTAGAGCTCTCGTCCTTCCCGAAGCGCCGGGAACAGCGCCAATGAGGGATTGTCACCGTGTTCCTGAACATCAAGTTCGGTCACGACCACGATATCCTTGGCCGTCCCAAGGCCCATGAGACAGCGATAAATAGTTTGGGCAGTCCGCCTCCGATGGGTCCCGTCCTGCATGACGACAAGCACATCCAAGTCGCTATTCGGCCCCATGTGTCCTCTGGCGGCCGATCCGAAGAGGATGATCCGGCGTGGGTGGACAGCGCCCACGATTCGTTGCACTAGCTCGTCCAACGTGCGCTGGAGCGTCGCTGCGTCAGTCATCGCGGACCTCCATATGCTGACGGATCCTCCCGCACCTGCATCGGCTGTATCATCGCGTCCACAGAGAGGTAGTAGTGCGCGACCTTTCTCACCTCGTGCCAGTCAAGCCTTGCCGGATCGCGGATCGGTTCCTGGAGTTTCGGGGTCGTGTCGCAATCGGTAACGACGTAGAGCCAGTAGCAGTCGCGCCGGTCCTCGGCGACGCGGCGCTCGTTAGGGGTGAGCAGGATGGTGCCGCTCGCCGCACCGAGCCCCTTCACCTCGATGAGCCGCAGCTCGCCGGAGGCTAGGTCTAGGCTCGTGACGTCGTAGCCCAGGTTCTTCTCAGAGACGTCGTAGACCTGGCGGCCCTGGGCCCGCTCGTGCTCCATGACGACTCGCATGGCGACCGCCTCGGTCTCGAGGTTGGGCTTGAGTCGCCGGACCTCGGGCGCCTCGCGCGCCGGGTGGGGCAGGACCAGGACACTCGCCAGCCGCTCCACCGCCTGGAGCGTGAGCGCCCGCTGGCGCTCGAAGTCGATCCGGCGGCGCTCGCGGCGGGCGAGCAGGTCGGAATGGCGCGTCTCGGCCTGCGCGAGCCGACCCTCGGCGCCGGCGATTTTCTGCTCCACCTCGGTCGCGGCGCGCCCGATCTCCTCGTCGGCGCGCTGGAGGAGTTCCGTGAGGGAGAGTTCCACGTGGGCGGCGACTCGCTCGACCTCGGCCAGACGGTCGTTGCGCGTCTCGTCGAGGAGGGGTGCGAGTGCGTGCTCGTGCAGCCAGGCGGTCGGCTCGGGGAGGGTCGCGACCACGGGCATCGCGGCCGGCGAGTCTGCGGGCGCGAAGTCGCCGAGCAGGCCGGGCTCCCGGAGCCGTGGCTCGCTCCCCTCGCCGATCTCTACCGCAAAGAGCTGCTCGTGGATCACCTGGCCGAGCCCATCCACGACTCGCGCCCGATAGAAGTCTATGCGCGTCGGCTGCTCGTGCTGGAGCGAGTGGAAGGTCGCGCCCTTGCCAAGGACTTCGAGCGCCTGGGCGTGGGTGTGCCGCCGGATCGCTTCGAACAGGGGATGGCCCGGCGTGACCCACTCGAGTTTCTCCGTCTCCGCCGCCTCGCGATCGGTCGAGCAGCGCGGATAGCGGTCCGCGAGGGCGGGGAGTTTCCAGGCCGGGTCCTTTTCGTAGCTGCGGAGGACCGAAGGGGTTCGCGCCGGCTCGAAGGTGTGCGGGAGGCTCGGGATGGTCTTGAGGGTCAGCGGCACGAACTCGGCCGCCTCGCGGAGAAAGCGCGCAATGGTCTCCGGAACGACGCGCCGCTCCTGCGCCCGCGCGCGCCGCTCGATCAGCATCTCTAGGTTCAACTTCTTGCTTGCCAGTCCCTCCAGCGCGTTCTGGCAGATGGCGCGAAACTGCCGCTCGGCCACGTCGCGGAGCAGGCGCTCCTCGAGATCGGCGTCGCCAAGCCGTCCGGCGTAGTAGTCGCGCAGCACGCGCTCCACGTGCGCCGCGGGCAGGACCTCGCCAACTACATTGAAGACGGCGTCGTCGTCCAGCGCGTCGCGGATCTCCTGGAGTTTTTCGAGCAGCCGCTGCAAAACACGGCCTTCGATGGTGTTGGTCGCGACAAAGTTGAAGATGAGACAGTCCTTCCGCTGGCCGTAGCGGTGGATGCGGCCCATCCGCTGCTCGAGGCGGTTAGGGTTCCAGGGGATGTCGTAGTTGAAGAGGATGTTGCAGACCTGGAGGTTAATGCCCTCCCCCGCGGCCTCGGTGGCGACCAGGACCTGGATCTCGCCTTCCCGGAACTGCTGCTCCGCGTGCAGGCGGGTCCCCGGCTCGCCGCGCGATCCCGACTTCATGCCGCCGTGGATGCAGCCGACGCGGAAGCCCCAGGACTTGAGGCGCTCCACGAGATAGTCCAGCGTGTCCCTGAACTCGGTGAAGAGGAGCAAGCGCTGATCCGGGTGGTCGAAGAAGCCTTCCTTGTGGAGAAGGCCCTTGAGCTTCGAGAGCTTGCCCTCGCTGCCCGCGTCCTCGACTACCTTGGCCTGGGCCGCGAGACGCCGCAGCTCCTCTACCTCCTCGCGCACCTGCTCGGCGCTTCCCGCCAGCGTGATCGCTTCGAGCAGCGTTTCGAGGCGCTCGCGCTCGCTCTCCTCCATCTCGTCGATCTCTTCCGGATCGGGGAGATCGGGCGGCGCCTGGCGGGCCAACTCCTGAGCTCTTTTGAGCCCCTCTGCCAGGCGCCGGGCCCGGTTCTCGAGCGAATGCCGCATGGCGTAGGTGCTGGAGGCCAGCCGGCGCTGGTAGAGGGACATGAGGAACCCGATCGCGCGGGCGCGCGGGTCCTCGCCCTCGGCCGCAGCCCTTGCGCTCTCGCGCTTCACGAAGCGCGTCACGTCGCGGTAGAGGTCGAGCTCCGCCCCGTCGATCTGGAAGGCGACCGTGTGCGGGATACGCTTGGTGAAGATCGGCCCGGCGGCCCAACTGCCGTCCGGCCGGCGCTCGGGAAAGTAGACCATCGCCTCCTTGGTACGACGCAGGTAGAAGGGTGCCCGCCGGCGGTCCATCGCCTCGCGGATGGACCGGACATCGGCGTAGGCGTCGGCGTCGAGGAGCTGCAGGAAGAGGCTGAAGTTCTGCGGGTCGCCCTTGTGCGGGGTCCCCGTGAGCAGGAGCATGTGGTCCGAGCTGTCGCGCAGCAGCTCCCCCAACCGGTAGCGCAGGCTCTTGTGCGACTCGTCCGCGGCCGACATGCGGTGCGCCTCGTCCACGATGACCAGGTCCCAGCGGACCTGCCGGAGCCCAGGCAGGACCTCCTGGCGCTTGGCCAGGTCGAGCGAGGTGATGATCCGATTCCGGTCCAGCCACTGGTTCACGCCGAACTGGTCACGGATGTCCTGACCCTTGAGCACGACGAACTTCGTGTCGAACTTCTCCTTTAGCTCGCGCTGCCATTGAAACGCGAGGTTAGCCGGGCAGACGATCAGGATACGCTCGGCGAGGCCGCGCAGCTCGAGCTCGCGGATGAGCAGGCCCGACATGATGGTCTTGCCGGCCCCGGCGTCGTCGGCCAAGAGGAAGCGCACGCGCGCCAGCTTGAGGAGATAATCGTAGACCGCCTCGAGCTGGTGTGGGAGCGGATCCACGCGCGAGATCGAGAGCCCAAAATACGGATCGAACTCGTAGGCGATGCCGAGGGCGTAAGCCTGAAGTCCGAGGCGGAGAAGCCGCCCGTCACCGTCGAAGGAGTACCGCGCGTCGAGGATCGTGACGCGTTGGAACTCCTCGGCAGTCAGCGTCACCCTGCGGAATCGTTCGGATTGCGTGCCGACGAGTCCCACGACCCAGCTTTCCGGGCCATTGGCCTGCACGGTCTCGACCCGCATCGGCTCGTTGAACAGGGAGCCGGTGAGGACTTGGCCGGCGATGATTCGAACCATGCCAGTCACGAAGCGGGGGCCATCAGATGCCACCTATCGACATCGAGTTGTCCAGTCGTTTCCGTGCCCGCGCATCCCGTAGCGCGGCTTCCAGCCGGCAAGATGCCGGCGCTACGGACAGCAACCCGCGCCGCGTGCCGCGAAGCCGGCTACGCGGGATCGCTATGCGCCTTGACCACCAGGTCGATCGCCTTGAGCGTTTCGAGCAGCCCCTCCATCTCGAGCAGGGGCCAGGCGTTGGGTCCATCGCTCAGGGCCTCGTCGGGGCGCGGGTGGGTCTCCATGAAGATCCCCGCGATCCCGACGGCCATCGCGGCCCGCGCCAGTACTGGCACGAACTCCCGCTGGCCATCGGACGATGCCCCCTGCCCGCCCGGCATCTGCACGGAATGCGTGGCATCGAACACCACGGGGCAGCCCGTCTCGCGCAGGATGGCGAGCGCGCGCATGTCCGAGATCAAGTAATTGTAACCAAACGAGGTGCCGCGCTCGCAGACGAGCACCTGGTCGTTGCCGGTGGCACGCGCCTTATCGACGACGTGCCGCATGTCCCAGGGGGCCAGGAACTGGCCCTTTTTGATGTTCACGGGCAGGCCCTGGCGGGCGACTGCCTGGATGAAGCCCGTCTGCCGGCACAGGAAGGCCGGCGTCTGGAGGACATCGACCACGGCAGCGACCTCGGCGAGCGGTGAATCCTCATGGACATCGGTCAAGACCGGCACGCCGATCTGGCGTTTCACGTTTTCCAAGACCCGGAGGCCCTCCTCGATCCCGAGCCCCCGGAAGCTCGCAAGCGAGGTGCGGTTGGCCTTGTCATAGGACGATTTGTAAATGAACGGGACCCCGAGGCGGCCGGTGATCTCCTTGAGGACGCCGGCGGTCTCGAGGGCGAGCCCCTCGCCCTCCACCACGCACGGCCCGGCGATCAGGAAAAAGGGCCGCTCGGGCCCCACCTGGAAGTCACAGAGCCGCATCGCGGCGCGCGGGGGCCCGGCCCTCGCGATACGACAGGGCCGCCCGCACGTAGCTCGTGAACAGCGGGTGGCCATCGCGCGGGGTGGACGTGAACTCCGGGTGATACTGGCAGGCGATGAACCAGGGGTGATCGCGAAGCTCGACCACCTCTACCAATTGATCATCCAGCGAGCGGCCGGCGATGACGAGCCCGGCACGACTGAGGACGTCCTCGTAGCGGTTATTGAACTCGTAGCGATGGCGGTGGCGTTCGACGATCACCTCCCGAGCATAGAGCTTGCGCGTCAGACTCTCCGGCGTAAGCCGGCAGGACTGGCCACCCAGGCGCATGCTGCCACCGAGGTCCGAGGCCTCGCTGCGCCGCTCGACTGTGCCCGCCTCCGTCGTCCATTCGGTGATGAGAGCGATGACCGGGTGGGGCGTCTCCCGGTCGAATTCCGTGCTGTGGGCGCCGGCGAGCCCCGCCACATGCCGCGCCAGCTCGATGACCGCGACCTGCATCCCGAGGCAGATCCCGAGATAGGGGATTCCGCGCTCGCGGGCATAGCGCACCGCCTCGATCTTGCCCGCGATCCCGCGCCTGCCGAAGCCGCCGGGCACCAGGATGGCATCCGCGCCGTCCAGACAACCGCTGCCGCGGCGCTCGAGGTCCTCGGAATCGACATAGCGGATATCGACCCGCGCGTGCGCGTGCAGCCCGCCGTTCAGGAGTGCCTGGGTGAGGGACTTATAGGACTCGGTGAGCTCGACATACTTGCCGACCATGGCCACGGTGACCTCGGCCTCCGGGTTTTCGATGGCGTCGACCACCGCCTCCCACTCGTGCAGATCGGCGTCGGGGACCGTCAGGCCCAGGCGCTCGGCGACGATGGCATCGAGTCCCTGGCGATGGAAGATGAGCGGGATGCGGTAGATGCTGTCCACATCGAGCGCCGCGATCACCGCTCGCTCCTCGACATTGGTGAAGAGTGCGATCTTTTTTCGCTCCGCGGGCGGCAGCGGGCGGTCCACACGGCACAGGAGGATATCCGGCTGGATACCGATGGAGCGCAGCTCCTTGACCGAGTGCTGGGTGGGCTTGGTCTTGATCTCCCCGGCAGAGGGGATGTAGGGCACCAAGGTCAGGTGGATGAAGACGGTCTGTCTGCTCCCGAGCTCGATGCGGAGTTGCCGGATCGCTTCGAGAAACGGCAGGGACTCGATGTCGCCCACCGTCCCACCGATCTCGACCATGGCGACCTCGGCATCACCCGCGCCTCGACGGATGCAGGCCTTGATCTCGTCGGTGATGTGCGGGATGACCTGGACGGTCGCGCCCAGATATTCGCCGCGCCGCTCCTTGCGAATGACGCTCTCGTAGATGCGCCCGGTCGTGTAGTTGTTGCGCCGGCCCATGCGCGTGCGCACGAAGCGCTCGTAGTGGCCGAGGTCGAGATCGGTCTCGGCCCCGTCCTCGGTCACATAGACCTCACCGTGCTGGAAGGGGCTCATGGTCCCCGGGTCCACGTTGATATAGGGGTCGAGCTTGACGAGCGTGACCCGAAGCCCGCGCGCCTCCAGCAAGGCCGCGAGCGAGGCCGAGGCGATGCCCTTGCCGAGCGAGGACACGACCCCGCCCGTCACGAACACGAAGCGGGTCATGGGCTCGGCTCCCACGAGCGGGGGCCGAGATCCCGCGATACCGGTCGGAAGGGGTGTCGGACGGTGGGGAAGCATCGACCGGCGGATGCTACCAGAAGGCGCCGCCGTTCTCTATTGGAGATTGACTTTGGACCCCATCGTCATCGGAACGAGGGTGTCGCCGGCCAACGCCTTGGCTAAATGGCCGGGGGCTAGATGGCTCGGGCTTGGGCCTCGGCGTTGCCCGTATAGGGCCTCGGGGTCATGGGACGCAGGCGGTTCTTTTCCGCTTCGCGGATCGAGAGGGTGTCGAGGAAGGCGTGCAGGCCTTCCCGATCGATAGGCCGGACGTTTTCGAAATCGATGGGGTTGACCTTGTGCGGCATGGTCGAGGAGCCGATCTCGGTCTTCACCACCCTCGGACTGATCCCCGACCGATCCCCCCTTCCATCCGGTTCAGCCCCTGCGCCGACCTTCCCTGTTGGCCCTCGCTCGCCCGAGACGCCAAAACGCTCCGAAACATAGCGCCTCGGACCGGAGGAAGGCCCGAAAATGCCCGATCCCAGACCCGCGGACCCGTATGCTTGACAGCTCACGAGTAGATACTTGCGTCGTATGTCGAACAACACCGCTCGAGCAATTCCTGATTCACATGCAAAGTCAATCAGCTGCAAGCGCCAGGGTAAGTCCCTCCCCTGCGCAGCGGGGGAGGGCTAGGGTGGGGGCCAGGCGTGTCAGGCGG
>JBOIDR010000027.1:0-40048 GCA_050740695.1 Gammaproteobacteria bacterium
GACGTTGTCCGTCGGATCACACCCAACGTTTTACAACGTCTACCTCGGAATCGAGCTAATGAACGATTTTGGGGGCGTACGCGCTAAACCCCAAAATTCAGCGGAATGAGGTCCCCGTCAACACCCTAACCTCCCCCGCTACGCAAGGGAGGGAATTCGGGACCCTCCCCCGCTACGCAGGGGAGGGGACTCGCGGGGGTGGTGCCATTCAATGGCCCTTGGATCTCCAACCGGGGTGCTGGACCGCACCTTGGGCTCGCGATATCCGCTCGGGCACGGCAGACGCTCGCTGCGGGCCTCAGGGCGGCACGAACCGCTTGCCGTGATAGCACAATCCGCTATCATACCGTCGATGCAGGCCAAGCATCGCAAGACCTTGGGCGCCGTCTTCAAGACACCGACGCTCGGCACTGTGGTGTTTTCCGACATCGAGGCGCTGGTGGTGGCCATCGGCGGGGAGGTTCGGAAAGGCCGAGGCTCACGGGTGGTTTTCGACTTGAATGGGACGCGAAAATACCTGCACCGTCCCTATCCTGGCAAGGAGACCCGCAAGTATCAGGTGGAGGAACTGCGCGAGTGGTTGCAACAACACGGGATCACGCCATGACGAATACAATGACCTACCGCGGATATACGGCGCGCATCGAATTCGATGCGCGCGACAACATCTTCGTCGGGCGCGTGCTGGGCATCGCCGACAGTATCACCTTTCACGAAGACAGGGTCGCCGAATTGAGCGAGGCGTTTCGTAATGGCATCGACCATTACGTTTCGGACTGCGCGAAAACCAAGCGTTTGCCGCAAAAGCCCGCCTCCGGCAGGCTGATGCTGCGGGTGCCGCCCGAGGTTCATGCCGCCGCCAGCATTGCCGCGCAAGCGGCCGGGAAAAGCCTCAACCAATGGGCGGCTGAGGTGTTGGCGCGGGCCACCGAATAATCGCGTGGCAGTTGCAGCGTGATTGCTCCGGGCTTCCGCCGAGCCGTTCGATTCAAAGGCAGGGGGATAGCCGGCGCGGTAGCTTGCGCGGAGACGCGGTAGCTGGCGGAAAGGGCGTTACCCCCACCCTAACCCTCCCCCGCTGCGCAGGGGAGGGGATCTTCAGGGCTTCTCCGCTGCGCGGGGAGGGGATCGGAAACTCCCTCCCCTGTCCGCGCTTTTCGCGGACGGGGAGGGGGTGGGGGCACGGCCTCGCCACGTAAAATTAAAGACTCCAGCCGGATCGTTCCCAGGAACGTCGGCGGTTCGCCGTGCGATGCTTGGGGGGTGCGGGCATAGTGCTACACAGGCGTTATCGAGGTCGAGTCCTTGCATACGGGAAATCTATCCGATAACCTTACGCCATGCGACTGGAAGAGCGCATCGCCATTACCCCGGCGTGCGGAGCCGGAACCCTGCATCGACGTGTCCCCCGGGTAATATTCATAATTCATGGTCGAGTGTGCCATCCCATCCGAAGAAAGTGGCGCTGGGACGTTGGCTACGGCGAGAGATGAACAATGAGCACGGCTGAGCTGATTTATGAACAGGTCAAGGATCTGCCGGAACCGTTAGCCCGGGAGGTCTGGGATTTCGTGGGATATCTGCGGTCCAAGCAGGAGCACGGCGAAGTGCTGGACCTGATGCTGGCCCAGCAGGGTGGCGCCGTTCAATCGCCGCTTGATCTCCAATCGGGGTGCGTGGACCGCATCTCGGGCTCGTGATATCCCTCTATCACCGCTCGCCGCGAGCCTCACGGCGCCACGAACCGTTTGCCCTGATAGCACAATCCGCTATCTTGAACGGGACGCGGAAATACCTGCACCGTCCCATCCTGGCAAGGAGGCCCGCAAATATCAGGTGGAGGAACTGCGCGAGTGGTTGCAACAACAGGGGATCACGCCATGACGAATACCATGACCTACCGGGGATACGGCCCGCATCGAGTTCGACGCGCGCGACAACATCTTCGTCGGGCGGGTGCTGGGCATCGCCGACAGTATCACCTTTCACGAGACAGGGTCGCCGAATTGAGCGAGGCGTTTCGTAATGCCATCGAACATTACGTTTCGGACTGCGCGAAAACCAAGCGTTTGCCGCAAAAGCCCGCCTCCGGCAGGCTGATGCTGCGGGTGCCGCCCGAGGTTCATGCCGCCGCCAGCATTGCCGCGCAAGCGGCCGGGAAAAGCCTCAATCAATGGGCGGCCGAGGTGTTGGCGCGGGCCACCGAATAACCGCGTGGCAGTTGCAGCGTGATTGCTCCGGGCTTCCGCCGAGCCGCTCGATTCAAAGGCAGGGGGATAGCCGGCGCGGTAGCTTGCGCGGAGACGCGGTAGCCGGCGGAAAGGGCGTTACCCCCACCCTAACCCTCCCCCGCTGCGCAGGGGAGGGGACCGGAAACTCGCTCCCCTGTCCGGTACAGCCCTCAGAAGCAGCCCAGACAGCGCCCGAAGGTATACGTCGCCGGCTCCTGGACCAGGACCTGCCCCGCTTCGTCCACGTTGCCCCCGATGAGGCTGAAAGGCAAGGTCACGATGAATAGGCCCGTCCCGATGATGGTCGATGCGATCCCGAGTGGACGCGCGATCAGCCCGTCCGCGGCCATGTAGTCGGCATCATGCGCCGGCTTGGCATAGGTGGAATGGCCGCGTTCCCCGTACTGTTGCGGTTCGCCGCCATACCAGGGGTCACCCGCGCCTTCCTCGGCCACTGCCGAGACGGGGGATAGGGTCACACCGACCGCGAGCACCAGCGCGCGGCCGAGATCCGATCGTTTCGATACTCTATTCATGGATACCTCCATCCTCATTGAAACGGGCCAATACGTAGATAGCCCGTCGATAGGGTGATGTCAACCCGAGCCCCCGTTCCGACAGGGCGGTCCCAGGGGCGCACTGCCGTGCGCCCTCACTCCTAACCGTCCCCTACGGCGGCAGGCGGTAAACCCGCCACGGCCCCGCCCTCACACGAGGGGAATGGCATGCTCCAGCAAGCGACGAACCTTTTGCATGCCGACCTCGACATTGGACTCGATGAGGCCGATGGTGAGCGCCCCTTCCGCGCGGCCGGCGGCCCAGTTGGCCACGACCGCACAGCTCGCGTAACACATCCCGAGCTCACGGGCCAGGGCCGCCTCGGGCATGCCGGTCATACCCACCATGTCACAGCCGTCGCGCGCCATGCGGTCGATCTCGGCGGCGGTCTCGAGGCGCGGCCCCTGGCTCGCCCCGTAGACTCCCCGCGGCCAGGCGTCCAATCCAGCCTGCTCGGCGGCCCCGATCAGCACCCCGCGCAGGGTCTCGCAGTACGGCTCGGTGAAATCGATATGGGTCACTTGATTCATGCGGCCCTCGAAGAAGGTATGCGGGCGCGACCAGGTGTAGTCGATGATCTGATGCGGGAAGGCGATGCGCCCCGGAGCAAGATCCGGGTGGATCCCCCCGACGGCATTGATGCTGATCACGTGATGGATGCCGAGGTGCTTGAGGGCCCAGAGGTTGGCGCGGTAGTTCACCTGGTGAGGCGGGATCGCATGGGCGACGCCGTGGCGGGCCATGAACACTACCTCTTTTCCGGAATACATGCCGTAGACGAACGGGCAGGACGGCTCACCATAGGGCGTCTGCTTGACGACCCGCCGGTCGATCTCGAGACCCCTCAGGGTGCGTAGCCCGGTCCCGCCGATGATGGCCAGCTCGGTCATGATGTAAGGATCGATGCCGGCAGGGCATAGATGCCGGCGGCGTTGCGCAGGTAGTTCTTGTAGTCCATCCCGTAGCCGAAGAGGTAACGGTCGTCGGCCAGGAGCCCCGCGAAATCGGCCGGCGGCGCTCCCGCACAGCGCGGCACGGCCTTGACGACCAGGATCGCGCTGTAGACGGCGCTCGCCCCTCGGTCCCGGCACGCCCCCACCATGGCGCGGAGCGTGTAGCCCTCATCCAGGACATCATCGACGATCAGGACCGTGCGGCCCGCGATCCGCTCATCCGGGCGCCTGAACCAGGATAGCGTCCCCCCGGAGGTCTGGCCGCGGTAGCGCGTGACGTGGAGATAATCCACCTCCACCGGAAAACCGAGCCGGGGTAACAAGAGACCGGTCGGGATCACCCCGCCCACCATGGCGCATAGGACCATGGGATCCCGGTCGGCGAGCTCGGTGCAAATCTCCGCCGCCATACGGCCCAGTGCCGCCTCGACCTCCGCCGGGCTGAACAGTCGCTCGGCCGCGGCCAGGACCGCGCCCACCTCTTCCGCCACGGATCGGGCGGGATCCACGTTCACTCAGGCCCCTGCCGGCCGAGCCTCTCCCGCCCCGCCCGATCGCGTGCGAACTGGAATGCGGAGCGGCCGCTGCGCGAGCCGTGCGCCAGGGCCCACCGCAGGGCCTCGCCCCGCATCGCGCACGGGTCGCTCTCCGACACACCGAGGCGCCCGATCCAATGGGATACGATCTCCAAGTACTCATCTTGGCGCAGGGGGTGGAACGCCAGCCACAATCCGAAGCGCTCCGACAGCGAGATGCGCTCCTCGACCGCCTCGCTAGGATGCAACTCCCCGTCTTCACGGTGCCCTGCGAGGTTGTCTTCCATGCGCTCCGGGACTAGATGGCGGCGGTTCGAGGTCGCGTACACGAGCACGTTCTCGGGCGCGCAGCCGAGCGAGCCGTCGAGGCCGGTCTTGAGGGCCCTGCAACTCGGATCGTGAGGCTCGAAGGACAGATCGTCGCAGTAGAGGAGGAAGCGCTCGGGCCGCCCGTGCAGGGTCTCGAAGATCGGGAAGAGGTCCACCAGGGCCTCGCGCTCGACCTCGACGAAGCACAACCCGAGGCCCGCGTACTCGTGGATCAGGGCCTTGACCAGCGAAGACTTGCCGGTCCCGCGCGGGCCCCAGAGGAGGGCATGATTGGCAGGAAAGCCGGCCAGGAACTGGCGCGTGTTGCGATCGAGCGCCTGTTTCTGGCGATCGACGCAACGGAGGTCTTCGAGCCGTAGTGCAGACACATAGGGCAGGGCCCGTAGCGCCCCGCGCCGGCCCTCGCCGCGCTGCCAGCGGAAGGCCCTCGCCTGCGTCCAATCGAGCTCCTGCGCGGGTGGACCCAGCACCGCCTCCAGGCGCGTCATCAGCGACTCGACCCGCGCCATCAATCGTTCCGCTTCCGACATCGCCCCCGCTTGTGCGCCCGTGTTTCCCGGGATTCCCGCCTTACGGGAAGTTCTGAATAAGTCATGATCCCTCAGGGTCGTCATTCCAGCACAAGCTGGAATCCAAGATTTTCAATGCCTTCTGGACCTCAGCTTCCGCTGGGGTGACGAAGTTCCCGACTTATTCGGAGGTTCCCTTACTGTCAGCCAGTATTATATACAGGCAGGGATGCCGAGTTCAGCGCTCCGCCCGCAGCCGGCAGAGCGCCTCGTTCAGGCGCCCCTCGACCGTGGTCTTGTATTGCAACAGGGGGATGATGGGAGGGGGCCCGCGATCCCTTTCATTATCATGGCCCGAACACGCTGCCGACAGCTCGATATCGCTCACGTCGACGGGATAGACCCCGGTCGGGCCATGCACATCGAGCAGGTGCAGGGCGGCCTCCCGGTAAGCGGAGGGACCTAGCGCCGGCTCGGAGAACTCGCGGCCGCAGCACCGGAGCGTGAACGCCCGGCCGGCGTCGGCGGGCGGCGTCCCGAGCGCACGCAATTGGTAGGCGCCCTCCCCGCTCTCGGGCACCTCCGAAAGGCGCCGTAAGCCGTTCGGCTCCCCCGCCCCGCCCACGGCATAAAAATGCACGGGCGGCCTAGCGCCGGCCGAGGCCGGAGCGCAGGCGAGCACCGTGTGCAGGAAACGCCGGTGGCGCCCCAGAAACGCATCACCGCTGCCGATCTCGGCGTCTGCGTGGAACAGCGCCCCGTGCTCGTCGAGGACCAACACCAGGGCACGCTCACGCATGGCGGCCAGAAACACCTGCACCACCCCGGACCGGTTCTCGGCGAGCACGAGCGGCAGCGGTCCAGACGCCAGTGCCCCTCTTTGCACCAATGTCCGGGTGAACACCGGGAGGGGGTGGCCGAGGTAGCGTAACAAGGCGGCATGGGACTCGACCGCCTCCGCGTGCCAGGTATCACCGCTCTGCGCCAGGACGCAATAACCACTGCCCCAGGCCAGCACGTAGCGGCAGGCCTCGGCACGCCCGCCGCGCAGGGCGGTCACCGCCTCGCCCATGAGCTGCTCGAAGTGTCTGGCGAGCCCTTCGGCGTCCGCTTCTGCATCACCGTAGACCAGCACCTCGATCGACACACGGTCGGCCGGTCCCGAGGGCCAGGCCAGGTACTCGCAAAGGCAGCGCATTAAAGCGGTATCCCCTTGAAAATGCAGGCCCAGCCGCTCCCCCCAGCTCGTCACCAGGATCAACTCGGCCAGCGCCACCCGGTAGCGACTCCAAGGGGTGGGCTCGCCCGACCGGTCTCGCTCCGCGCCCTCTTGTACCGGTACCCGCTCTACCCTGACCATGAGCACGGCGCTCGTGAGCCTCGGCGCTGCGATGAGATCGGTGGTTTCGGGTTTGTTCCCGCCACCGCGCGCGAGTCCCCGTTCGATAAAACCCTGCATCGTCTCGAGGTCGACGCGGGGCAGTTCCCCCGCCCCCGCGTCCACGCACCAACGCGTATGTGATGCCGAGAGTCCGTTGAGGACGGACCAGGCGATGAGCTGGCCAGGGGCCTCGCCGGTCCTGACCAGGGCCTCCGGGCAATTCTTTCGATCTGTCAGGCCCTCGCCACGCGATAGGCCCCACGACTGGGTGGGGTCCGGATAGCGGTGCAGGCACAACGCGTCTTCGACTCTCCCCCATTGGGTCCCTGGACCCAAGAGGGTGAACTTGCCGGGACGCCGTTCGAAGGCGGCGTGCAGCCGCCGTCCCAGGGCGGTGATCTCCTCGGCCGTGACGGACGAGCGCCCGCCGAGCGGCCGGGCGAACTCGGCCAGAACTCGGCAGCTCGTCCTAGCGGAGCTGACGAGCTCGCGCCATTCCGCGCTCACCCGATCGAAGCCCCATCGATCCCGCTCTGCGAGCCTCGCGATGTCCTCGCCCGACCAGCCCCATTGCCGGCTGAGTCTCGCGACGAAGCGTGCCCGCCAGGCCCGGGCCACGCGCGAGGGGAGATGGCGTTGCGCCTCTTGCGCCTTGAAGTACAGGCAGCGCCGGGCCAGCGCCAATCGAGGCGCATCGGCTTGCCTTTCGAGATACTCTTCGACCCGGCGGTACAAGAGCCAATACGGATCGAGGAACTCGGCATCGGCAGCCCCCCCATAGATATACGCCTTGTAACGCATGGCGAGTAGATCGGGCCGGGGATATTCGCCGGCATAGGCTTCCAGGAGCAATAGCTTTAGAGCGGATTTATACGGGCCGTCGATGACCTTGCCGAGTTGCCACAGGGCCGCCCCGGCGAATTCCTCCCGCGGGATTTCGCTCAGGCCCCCGAGATCGACACCGGGGATCTCCGGCTGCAGGGCTTGCAAGCCGGCCACGCACTCGGCGTAACTGTGCTCTTCGGCCGGCGGCACCCGCCACCATATCGGGCGCACGCCCGCAAGCACCACGCTCGATCGATAAAACTCGTCGAGCAAGAGGTAATGCTGGGCATTTCCGCTGCACTCCGCGCTGAGCCGCGCGTGCTCGCTGGCGCGGAATCGCTCGGGGTCGATGAGGAAGAAATGCACCTCCAGACCGAGCCCCTGGGCCCATTGTTCGATCACCCGTGCCTTGGCGTTGAGCTCCGCGAGCAGTCGCGCCTCGATGCCGGGCTCGTGGCAGACCCACACGTCGAGATCGCTCTGCGGGCAATGGGCGATGCTGCCCAAGCTCCCCAGGCAGTAGATCCCCAGGAGATCACCGGGATCCGCCGCCTCGCCCGCCCCGATCGCGCTCCGGAACAGGTGCAGCGCCGCGTCCATGGCCTCGGCACCAGGGGCGAAGCGTTTGATCCCGGCCGGGGTTTCGCGCGACACGTATCCCGGCAGGCCGGGACGGTTGACGTGAAAGAGCAGCGGTAGGACATCGAAGAACCGGACCTGCTCGGACCTCAAGGCCTCGCGGATCCGGTGCAGGCGTGCCCGGTTAATCGATTCGAAGCGGCCGAGGACGTCGCTCATCGGCTCGCTCTCTGTAGGCATGAATGCGCTTAGCGGCCTCTATGAGGCAATCCTGGACGCACCGGGCCACTGCGGACGTGCGCCGGGCGGCCTGCGCCCCGGGTCCGGGAGGGCGGGACTGGGAGTACAATGGACCCGCGGTCCCCGGGAGGGCGTTGTGCGTCTGCCCCTCCCGTCGACCGCTGCGCGAGAGGCGATAAAACAGCAAGTTGCAATGAAACAGCACGGGGCGATGAAACAGCAACCGGTCTGTGTCTATCTCGGCGAGGCCCTGGGGCGTTACGGTTTCGGGGGGGGACATCCGTTCGACGCGGGGCGCATGCGGAGCTTCGAAGAGGGCGCTCTGAGTGCCGGAGTGCTCCCGCGGGTGGAGCGGTGCGAACCGGCGATCGCGGATCGCGCGACCATCGAGCGCTTCCATACCTCGGCCTATGTCGAGCGCGTGGTGCGACAATCAAAGACCGGGGAGGGCTATCTGGACTACGGCGATACCCCCGCTTTCCCAGGGGCCTACGATGCCGCCGCGGCGGTCGTGGGCAGCACGGTGGATGCCGTGCATCGGCTGATGCGTGGGGATTTCCGGCGCGCCTTCGTGCCCATCGCCGGTTTGCACCATGCGCGCCGCGACGGGGCGGGCGGCTTCTGTGTGTTCAACGACTGCGGCGTCGCGATCGAGGTCTTGAAGGCGGATTACCGTCTGGGCTCGATCGCCTATGTCGATATCGACGCCCATCACGGCGACGGGGTCTACTACGACTTCGAGGACGATCCGGCCGTCGTCTTTGCCGATCTGCACGAGGACGGGCGCTTCCTGTATCCCGGCACCGGCGCCGCCGAGGAGACCGGACGCGGCCCGGCGCTCGGGACCAAGCTCAACGTCCCCATGCGGCCCTACTCCGATGAGGGCGCCTTCCGATCCGCCTGGCCCCGGGTAGAGGCGCATGTTGAGGCCCATTTGGAAAAGGCCAGGCCGGGTTTCATCCTGTTCCAGTGCGGAGCCGACAGTGTGGCCGGGGATCCGCTCACCCACTTGCGGTATTCTCCGGCGTGCCACGTCTACGCGGCGGCGCGCCTGTGCACGCTGGCCGATCGCTATTGCGAGGGCCGAATCCTCGGCATGGGCGGCGGCGGGTACAACCACGACAACATCGCCGCGGCCTGGAGCGGCGTGCTACGCGCGTTTGTCGAGGCGGGTTAGATCCTCACATAACCAGTGTTCGGCGTCTAGATGTGTGCTCTGACGGGCCAACAGGCGTTACATGAACCAGGATAAATGACTGTTAAAGACATAGAAGCTGCTATCACCCAACTGCCAGCCAACGAGTTGGCTGAGTTAATGGCGTGGTTGGAAGACTATCATGCGCGAGCGTGGGAGCAGCAAATCGAGGATGACCTGGACGCAGGTCGTCTGGATGCACTACTTGCCGAAGTTGATAAAGAGTATGAGGCGGGATTGGCTAAGCCCCTATGAGGCATTTAACCCTCCCGCGCTTCTGGCAGCACTACCAGCAACTGCCTAAGGAAGCGCAGGCTTTGGCGGACAAGAACTACGAGTTGCTCAAGGTTGGCCCACAGCACCCATCGTTGCATTTCAAGAAGGTTGGCAAACGAAAGCAGTTGTGGTCTGTTCGGGTTGGTGAACAGTACCGAGCGCTGGGTGCAGATAAGCCAGAAGGTGTTGTGTGGTTCTGGATTGGCACGCATGCCGAGTATGAAAAGCTGTTGTCGTAACCACAAGGGCCCGCCGAACAAGGCGCTGCACCGGACGCGCCAAAAAGCGGCGCCTTGGTGGGCTTGGGCGTTATACAGACCGACTTCAAAAAGTCTGGAACTCCCTTCTCCCTCAGGGAGAAGGTTAGGATGAGGGGAATCAAATCAAACACTTCGTCGATGATTCCGATCCCCTCACCCCAACCCTCTCCCGGAGGGAGAGGGAGAAAAGACGTGCCTGTCCCAGAAGGGCAGGGACTTGGAGGCAGAACCAGACATTTAAAGTATTTTGGATACTCTTTTATCGGCGGTCTCGTTTGTTACTCTGTTATTAAACTGTTTGATCCAGTGGAGCTGAGTTATGTTCACAAAAGCAATGACGATCGCGGGATTCGATGATGATCTGTCTCGGGCCATGGAAGGAGAGCGCCAGCGCCAGGAAGACCATATCGAGCTCATCGCCTCGGAAAACTACGTGAGCCCGAGGGTACTGGAGGCCCAGGGCTCGGTCCTAACCAACAAGTACGCGGAGGGCTATCCCGGCAAGCGGTATTACGGGGGCTGCGAGCACGTGGACGTGGTGGAGCAGCTCGCGATCGATCGCGCCAAAGAGCTCTTCGGCGCCGGTTTCGCCAATGTCCAGCCGCATTCCGGCTCGCAGGCCAACGGGGCGGTCTACCTCGCCTTGATCAATCCCGGCGACCCCATCATGGGGATGAGCCTGGCGCACGGCGGGCATCTGACCCATGGCGCGAGCGTCAACATCTCCGGCAGGATCTACAAGGCAGTCCAATACGGGCTGAACACCGAGACCGGGGAGATCGACTACGATGAGGCGGAAAGGCTCGCGCTTCAGCACAAACCGAAGCTCATCATGACCGGCTTTTCGGCCTACTCGCGGGTGCTCGACTGGCAGCGCTTCCGGGACATCGCCGACCGGGTCGGGGCCTATCTCATCGCCGACATCGCCCATGTCGCGGGACTCTGCGCCACCGGGCTCTATCCGAGCCCCATCGACATCGCCGACGTCACCACCACCACCACCCACAAGACCCTGCGCGGGCCGCGTTCCGGGCTGATCATGGGGCGGACGAACCCCGACATCGAAAAGAAGATCAACTTCATGGTGTTTCCCGCCTACCAGGGCGGCCCCCTCATGCACGTCATCGCCGGCAAGGCGGTGGCCTTCCGGGAGGCCATGCAGCCGGAGTTCAAGGCCTACTCCGAACAGGTCGTCAAGAACGCCCGGGCGATGTGCCGGGTATTCCTCGATCGCGGGATCAAGATCGTCTCCGGCGGCACCGACAACCACCTGTTCCTCGTGGATCTGGTCAAGCAAGGGCTGACCGGCAAGGCACTGGACGGCGCCTTGGGACGCGCCAAGATCACGGTCAACAAGAACGCGGTGCCCAACGACCCACAGCCGCCGTTCGTGACCAGCGGCATCCGGATCGGCTCGCCGGCCGCCACCACGCGCGGCTTCAAGGAACCCGAGTGCCGCCAGATCGCCGGCTGGATCTGCGACATCATCGCGAACATCGAGGACGAACATCTCAACGAACGCATCCGCGGCAAGGTCGCCGATCTGTGCCGGAGATTCCCGGTCTATGGTCTCTGAAACGGAGCCGCACCGTTTCCACCGGCGCCTCGCACCTGATCCGGTCCCCGCTTTGCTCAGTTCCGAAAGATAGTCGCGCCGATGCGCTGTCCCTTCTGCTCGGAGCCGGACACGCGGGTCATCGACTCGCGTCTGGTCGAGGACGGCGAGCGGGTGCGCCGCCGGCGTGAGTGCACGGGATGCCAGGAACGCTTCACGACCTACGAGGCCGCGGAGTTGAGTCTACCGCGGGTAATCAAATCGGACGGACGTCGTGAGCCCTTCGTCGAGGACAAGCTGCGGGCCGGCATGCTCAGGGCCCTCGAGAAACGGCCGGTCGCCCTCGAAGACGTCGAAGCGTCGATCGCCGACATCAAACGCCAGCTGCGCGCCTTGGGCGAACGCGAGGTGCGCTCACGGCTTTTGGGCGATCTGGTGATGGCGGTGCTCCGGCGGCTCGACGCAGTGGCCTACGTTCGCTTCGCCTCGGTATATCGCCGCTTCGAGGACGTCCAGGCCTTCGTCGAGGAGATCGAACGCTTGGGCGGCACGCCTGAGAGTTTGTGAAAAAATCTATCCAAACATATTTGAAATATGTGTTCCTTCCCCCTGGAAGGATTGGATGGGGGTCGAGCGCATCCGGTCGCATGGACGCAGCCCGCGGCGCTCGACCCCCACCTGAACTTCCCCGCATCGCAGGAGAGGGACCCGGAGACTCCCTCCCCTGTCTGCGCTTTCTGCGGACGGGGGAGGGTGGGGTGGGGGCCAAGCCATTCAGCCAGTGGCCAAGCCTCGTCTCCGCCTGACGGCGCCTGGCCCCCACCCTAACCCTCCCCCGCTCCGCAGGGGAGGGAATACTGGACCTTATTGACTTTCCATACGAATCAGAACTTGTTCGAGCGGTCTTGTTGAACATTTGTGACGCAAGAATCTACTGCGCTCGGGATGTCGCGCTGCGTCCTCCCTTCGCTCGCGACGGTTTTTTCACAAGCTCCGAGACCGGCGACAGGGATCGCTAGGGACCGGCCCCCATGACGTCGCCCGACAAGTCTTTCGCATCCACACGCTGCGGCTGGTCGAACACGGATCCGCTGTACCTCGATTACCACGATACGGAGTGGGGCGTGCCGGTCCACGACGACCGGACGCAGTTCGAGTTCCTGGTGCTGGAGTCCGCGCAGGCCGGCCTGAGCTGGATGACTGTCTTACGGAAGCGGCCGAGCTATCGCGCGGCTTTCGACGACTTCGATCCCGAAAAGGTGGCCCGTTACGGCGAGCGCAAGATCGAGGCGCTCTGCATGGACGCCGGGATCATCCGCAATCGCAAGAAGATCGAGGCCGCCATCCGGAATGCCCAGGCGTTCCTGGCCATCCAGGAGGCGTTCGAGAGTTTCGACGCCTATATCTGGCGTTTCGTGGACGGCAAACCGAAACAGAACGCCTGGCGCACCGTTACCGAGCTGCCGGCCCGGAGCCTCGAATCCGAGGCGCTCTGCCGAGACCTCAAGCAGCGCGGTTTCCGATTCGTCGGCCCGACCATCTGCTATGCCCACATGCAGGCCACCGGGCTCGTGAACGACCACATCGTGGATTGCTTCCGATATGCCGAGTTGGCGGCGCCCGGACGATCATGACAGGGATGGTGTGAGTCGAGCGATCTCGAGCGAACGAGAATCGAACGCCCTTCCTTCCTCGCCCTAGCCTATCGTTCCACCCCACCAAAGCCCGCGCACGTTCGCCGGCGCGCCGCACCGCCGCGGTTGCCTTGCGATATCGCGTTGAATTGCCTATCCTCTCGTCGTGACTCCGGTATTCTCCGCGCTGCTTTGGATCGCTGCGAGCGCCACCGCCGTGGGCGCGGAGCCCGAGGTGTCGATCCGCGACAAAGTCGAGACGATGCAGAGGGGCGAACGCGTCGAGATCGACGGGGCGACGATAGCGGCCAAGAGCTTCCTGTCCGATCTGTACCGCCGGCGGGACTTCCACCCCCTGTGGTCGGCGGCGGCAACGGTCGAGTTGCTGGAGTCGGTCCGCGCCATCGAAGAAGACGGGCTCAACCCCGCCGACTACCACCTCATACACCTCGAAGCCCTGCTCGCCAAAGCACAGCCTGATTCGAAAATGTGGGATTCGGAGGCACGGGGTCTGAGCGACCTCTTGCTCACCGACGCCTTTCTGCGTTTGGCCTACCACGTGCGGTTTGGAAAGCTAGACCCCGAGGCCCTCGACTCGGACTGGAATTTTACCGGCCCTCTGCTGAGCAGCGATCCGGTGTCGGCGGTGCAAGCGGTGATCGATAGCGGCGGCGTTCGGGAATTCGTCGACTCGCTGAAACCACAACATCCGTTTTACGGCAAGCTCAAATCGGCGCTCGGGGCCTACCGGGCCATCGCGGCCATGGGCGGGTGGCCTGTGATCCCGCCGGGTCCGACACTCGAACCGGGCATGAGCGACACGCGGATCCCCGTGCTCCGCAAGAGGCTCGCGGTGACGGGCGATCTGGAAGTGGCCTTGGCCAACGAGTCGAGCACCTTCGATGCACCGCTGGAGACGGCCGTACGGGCGTTCCAGCAACGCCATGGCTTGAAACCGGACGCTGCTGTCGGTAAAGCCACCCTGGCGGCCCTGAGCATACCCGTGGAAGCCCGCATCGACCAGATCCGTGCGACCCTGGAGCGATGCCGATGGGTGATGCACGACCTCCCCCCAGAGTTCGTCCTCGTCAATATCGCGGGTTTTCAGGTGTTCTGGATACAAAACGGGGAAAACACATGGGGATCGGCCGCGGTGGTGGGTAAGCCTTACACCCGGACCCCGACCTTCCGGGCCGACATGAAATCTATCGTCCTGAACCCCACCTGGACGGTACCGGCGTCCATCGTGCGCAACGAGTTCTTGCCCGCCATGCGGCGCGATCCTGGATATCTGGCCAGGAAACGAATCCGGTATATCAACGGGCGGTACGTGCAAAGTGCCGGGGACCATAACGCGCTCGGACGCATCAAGCTCCTGTTTCCGAACCCACATTCGGTCTACTTGCACGACACCCCCTCGAAGTCGTTGTTCCAGGAGACCAGCCGGACCTTCAGTCACGGCTGCGTGCGGGTACAGAAACCGTTCGAGTTGGCGGCGCTGGTGCTCGGCGATCCGGCCGTGACCGAACACACGCTGCGCCAGGAGGTTGCCAAGAGGAAGAGCCGGACCATCAATCTTAAACGCCCCGTCCCCGTCCTGATCCTGTATTGGACCGCCTCGGTGGCGCGCGACGGTACCCTGCGTTTCTTGCCGGATGTCTACCACCGCGATCCGGCGATCGTTCGCGGCTTGAACGGTCCGTTGGTGCCGCTCAAGCGAAGCAGGGTGGTTTCCTCGGCAAGCGGTACATCGGAGTGATTCGATTCTCCTCGGATAGGCTGCCGAGCGCTCGGCTCGGGCCGCCGGCCGATCGTGGGTAAAAATGATCCTCGCCCCCGTGAGGGGGCGAAAGATCAATGCGCTTATCAAGCACTTCCGATCGTCAGCCGACGTTGACTTGGATCCTACGCGGTTGGGCGTGCTCGGCCTTGGGGATGCGGAGCTTCAGCACTCCGTCCTTGAACGCGGCGTCGCTCTTCGTGGTATCCAGCTCTCGGCTCAGGGTGAACACCCGCCGGAAGCGCGGAGTCTGGACCTCCGTATAGGCGGGGGTCGTACCTTCCGGTGTTTCCACGGCGATCTCGCCCTCGATGAGCAGCCCGTCGCCGTCCAAACGAACCGTGAGCCTGTCCCTGGGCACGCCGGGCAGATCCGCAAACAGGGTGATCCCGGTCTCGTCTTCGAGCACATCGATCGGCGGTAGCAGCGCGGGGCTATGCCGTTCCTCTGTACGCTGTGCAACTTCTCTGTTCTCGCTCATGATTCATACCTCCAATTAAAACAGTCGATGGCTCGACTCATTTGATCTCGATACGCCTCGGTTGTGCCGATTCGCGTCTCTGGACGGCGATGACGACCACCCCATCGCGGTAGGTCGCCTCGACCCGTGTCGGATCGGCATCCTCCGGCAGGCTCACCACCCGCTTGAAGGAGCCGGCGGCGCGTTCGTGCGCGTAGACGCTGAGCTTCTCACTCTCCTCGGGAGCGTCCGAGGCGCGCTCGCCCGCGATGGTCAAAAGCCCGCGGTCGATGGTGATCGATAGCTTCGCGGGATCGATGCCGGGCGCAAACGCATCGATGCGGATGGCCGTCGGCGTACTCCCGATGTTGATCGCGGGAAACGCGCCGCGGCCGACCGCGCGAATGCTCGAAGGCAGACTCAAGCCCCCGAAACCCTGCATCTCGCGCTGCATCCGGTCCAGCTCGGCGAACAGATCGGTCGGAAACCGCAACAAAGACTCGTACATGGTGATACCTCCACAGTTTGGTTATGAACTTCGCGCTTCCCCACCGCACCGGCGTACCTCTGGTTGGATGCAGCCCGGTAAGCGAGTTTCGCGGACGCAACCGTATATGGGGCCTCACGCGTGTGTATCAAGCCCACGCCGCCGCGGCACGTGATCGCGACTGCGGGCTCGACGGATCGCGCCCAATCATTTCGCACGTTTGAAGTGATAAGATGCGTCCGGGCGCTCATCCTCTCCCTGGAAACCGATGGAGTTCAAAGACTATTACCAGAACTTGGGCGTCGAGCGCTCGGCCCCCGAGGGCGAGATCAAACGCGCCTACCGCAAGCTGGCGCGCAAGTATCACCCCGATGTGAGCAAGGAGCGGGATGCCGCGGAGCGCATGAAGGCCATCAATGAGGCCTACGAGGTCTTGAAGGACCCCGAGAAGCGCGCCGCCTACGATCGGCTCGGGACGGGCTGGCAGCCCGGCCAGGACTTTCACCCGCCGCCCGACTGGGACGCGGGCTTCGAGTTCCGCGGCAGCCCCGCCGGCGGGGGCTTCGCAGGGGACTTCAGCGATTTCTTCGCCTCGCTGTTCGGGGGTGCCACCGGGGCGCGGCATGGGGCGGGGTTTCACGGCCGCGGCGAGGACCATCACGCCAGGATCCTCATCGACATCGAGGATGCCTTCCGCGGCGCCACGCGTGCCGTGACCTTGCGGGTGCCTGGACTGGACGCCGAAGGGCGGCTCGCGGTGCGCGAGCGCACACTGAGCGTCCATATCCCCAAGGGGATCCGCGAAGGGCAGCTCATCCGCCTGGCCGGGCAAGGGTCGGCGGGACCGCAGGGCGGGAGGGCGGGCGATCTCTACATCGAGATCGCATTCAAGCCCCACCGGTTCTACCGGGTGGACGGCCGCGACGTGTATGTGAGCCTGCCGGTCGCACCCTGGGAGGCGGCGCTCGGGGCCTCGGTCAAGGCGCCCACGCCGGGGGGCCCGGTGGAGGTCAAGGTCCCGCCCCACTCCCAGGGTGGGCGCAAGCTGCGCTTGCGGGGTCGCGGGATCCCGGGCGAGCCGCCCGGAGACCTTTATCTCATATTGGAGGTGGTCCTGCCCGCAGCCCAGACGGATCGTGCGAAACAGATCTATCAAACCATGGCGCGGGAGCTGGCCTTCGATCCCCGCCGTGGCTTGGGCGTGTGAAACGAGATGGATGCAGATATCTTCACCGGAATTCTCATCGGCGAACAAGGTGCCTTGTCGCTTGAGGAGATGGTCGAGGCCTGCGGGGCCGAGACCGCGTGGGTCGTGGAACTGGTCGAGATCGGTGTCCTGTCACCCGTGGGCAGGGATGAGGCGGCATGGCGTTTCGGTGCCCTGGATCTCTTGCGTGTCCGCCGGCTCGCGAGGCTTGCACGCGACTTCGAGGCCAGCACCGAGACCGCCGCCCTGATCCTCGACCTGCTGGATGAGATCGAGCGGCTGCGCGCGCGCCTCCGGCGAGCCGGCATGGAGATCGAATAGAGGGCAGCGCGATGAAACCTCGACGAATGGCAGCGCCGGCCGCGCTATCATGTGAGCGGATTGTGGTACTAACCCTCGAAGCCCGGTAGCACTGACTGGCCTCCGGCCGGCACACCTCACTCGCAAACAGAAGAAGCGAAGAGCCACCATGAGCCCTAACCGCGAACCGTTCCGTTCCCCTCTTCTCTGGGTGGCCATCGTAGCGGCCGTTCTATTCGTCCTCTGGCAAGGCTTTCCCTCCCTCACCCGGCAGATCGGCGGGGCGACCGCGACGCCGAGGGTAGTCACTCCGCGCGGGGATCTGGCCGCCGATGAGCAGAGCACCATCCAGCTCTTCGAACAGGCCAAATCTTCGGTCGTCTTCATCACGACCCGCGAGCAGGTCATGGACCCCTGGACGCGCAATATCTTCAGCATCCCCAAGGGGACGGGTTCGGGCTTCATCTGGGACGATGCGGGACACATCGTTACCAACTACCACGTCGTCGCCGACTCCTCGGACGCGCGCGTGCGGCTCTCCGACGGACGGGATTATCGGGCGACGCTGGTCGGCGCGAGCGGCGCCCACGATCTGGCCGTATTGCGCATCGGCGTCGCGTTCGATCGCCCCCCTGCCGTGCTGCTCGGCACGAGCCATGACCTCCACGTCGGGCAGAAGGTGTTCGCCATCGGCAACCCCTTCGGCCTCGACTGGACCTTGACCACCGGCATCGTCTCGGCCCTCGACCGCTCTCTGCCCTCCGACCAGGGCACCGTCATCGAGCACCTGATCCAGACCGATGCCGCCATCAATCCCGGCAATTCGGGCGGTCCCTTGCTCGATTCCGCGGGCCGGCTCATCGGGATCAACACCGCCATCTTCAGCCCTTCGGGGGCCTTCGCCGGGATCGGGTTCGCGGTGCCGGTCGACACCGTGAACCGGGTCGTCCCGGAGCTCGTGAGCGGGGGTAAATACATCCGTCCGGCCCTGGGGATCGAGGTGGACGAGGAGCTGAACCGCCAGGTGACGGAGAAGCTCGGCGTCGAAGGGGTGCTAGTGCTCCGGGTGCAACCGGGATCGGCCGCCGAGACGGCCGGGCTGCGCGGTGCCCGCATGGATGAGGAGGGCATCACCCCGGGGGACATCATCGTCGCAATCGGAGGCAAGCCCGTCGATAGCGTCGCGAAACTGCTCGCCCTCCTCGACGACCACCGGGTCGGCGAAGCCGTGCCGGTCGAGGTATTGCGGGAGGGCGGCAAGACCGAGCTGACGGTCACGCTCCAGGCGGGTAGTTGATTGATCGCGCATCGCGCCGATGGCGAGCCCCATCCGCTCACGTGTGAATGCACCACGCGCCGCAGCGTTTCCTCATCGATGGGACGCCTGCTCAGATATTCCCGAAGCGCGAGGTTGATGGCGGTCTGATAGCCCGTGCCCTGTTTTTCCGCTCGCGCCCGGAGTGCATATCGCCGAATTCCAAGCGCTCGGTGCTCGACGGATCGGCGTGTTTGGCTCGTTCGTCCGCGGCGAAGCACACGATGATAGCGACGCGGACGTCTTTGTCGAGTTCGACGCTCAGGTCCGGGTCGATCATCGTGGTGGTGGACCGGTACAGCGTGCGTGCCGCGGGGACGGTGAAATGGGCGGCAGATCGGTAAAGACGTGAACGGCCGGGTGCTCATCATCGCGGGGTCAGATTCGGGCGGCGGGGCAGGGATCCAGGCCGATATCAAGACAGTCACCGTGTTCGGTGGCTACGCCGCCACCGCCATCACGGCGCTCACGGTCCAGAACACGCTGGGTGTGCTCGATGTCCTGCCGATCCCGGCGGCGTTCGTGGCGCGGCAGATGAGCGCGGTCCTGGACGATATCGGTGCCGACTGCATCAAGACCGGCATGCTGTGGGACGGGCATGTGGTTGAGGCGATATGCGCGGTGCTGGAGGAAAAGGCGCGCGGCATCCCGGTCGTGACGGATCCGGTGATGCGGGCACACCGGGGCACGCAGTTGCTCGCCGCGGATGCGGTGCGGATCCTGACGGCACGCCTGTTTCCCCATGTGACCCTCTTGACCCCCAACGTCCCCGAGGCCGAGGCCCTCACCGGGATGCGCATCGACGGCTGCGAGGCCATGATCGCCGCGGGGCGGAGGCTCCTATCTTTGGGACCCGCGGCAGCCCTGGTCAAAGGCGGACACTTGCCTGGTCCCACGGTGCGCGACGTCCTGGTTGCTCCCACGGGGACAGAGATCTTCGAGCACGCGCGCCTCGGCAAGAGCACGCCGCCGCGCGCCAGTTCCCACGCGCACCCGCGGCCGGGCGCCGACGGTGCTATCGATCGGCCCTTGCACGGGACCGGTTGCACCCTGGCCTCGGCGATCGCCACCGGTCTTGCCCAGGGGATAGGGCTCGAAGATGCGGTGCGGCGGGCACGCGGCTATGTCTTCGAGGCGATCCGCCATGCACCGGGGTTCGGCAGTGGGGTAACCCCCCTGGACCACGGCTTCGGTCGTTGAGCCCCGCGCGCAACACGCCGCGTGTCGCGGGTGCCACAGCCTGAGCCTTCCCAGGCCACCGGCAGCGGTTTGTGGCCACTCCAGTGGGGCGTATCATACGGGTCTCTCTCTAGGAGTGGACACCCATGTCACAGGGCGCCCCCGGGGAACCTCGGGACCACACCCCGCCTGATCAGACCGAGGCCCCGCCCGTAGATGAGCGAGGGGCGGAAAGCCCCTTTCCCATCGTCGGGATCGGCGCTTCCGCCGGGGGCCTGGAGGCCTTCACGCAGCTCCTCGCCGCCCTGCCGGCGCGCACCGGGATGGCCTTCGTCCTCGTGCAGCACCTCGATCCCCGCCACGAGAGCCGGCTGACCGAACTCCTGGCGCGCGCCACCCAGATGCCGGTGGTCGAGGCGAGCCAGGGGCTTCGGATCGCGCCCGATCACGTCTACATCATCCCGCCCAACAGCACCATGGCAATCGCCCGAGGTGCGCTGCAGATCACCCCGCGCGGAGAGGTGCCCGGCCCGCACCTGCCGGTCCATCACTTCCTGCGCGCGCTCGCCCTGGCGCAACAGACTCAGGCCATCGGGGTGGTGTTCTCGGGCACGGGCTCGGACGGGACGCTCGGGCTTTTGGAGATCAAGGCGGTGGGCGGGATCACCTTCGCCCAGGAGCCGGGCTCGGCGCGCCATGGCGGCATGCCGCAAAACGCCATCGGGAGCGGCGCGGTGGACTTCGTGTTGCCGCCCGAGGGGATTGCCCGGCGGCTCGCCGAGATCGGGACCCACCCCTACCTCGCGTCAGGCACGATCGAGATACGGCAGCCCGAGAGCGAGGACCACTTCGGGCGCGTGCTGGGCGCGGTGCGGACCGCCACCGGGGTCGATTTCCGCCACTACCGCGATTCCACGATCCGCCGGCGCATCCTGCGCCGCATGGCGCTCCGAGGTGAGTCCTCGCTCACAGCCTACGCCGGGCGGCTGGAGCAGGATGGTCCCGAGGTCGAGGCGCTCTACCGGGATCTCTTGATCAACGTGACCAGCTTCTTTCGGGACCCCGCGCTGTTCGAGGCCCTGAAAACCAGCGTCTTCCCGGAGATCCTCAAGGCCAAACCCCCGTACGCGCCGCTGCGCCTGTGGGTACCGGGGTGCTCCACGGGCCAGGAGGCCTATTCACTGGCCATCGTGCTGTGTGAGTACTTCGACGAAAGGCCCCTGCGCCGTCCATTCCAGATCTTCGCCACCGATCTGAGCGATTCCGGCCCGCTGGAACGGGCCCGCGCCGGGCTCTATCCCGAGAGCATCGAGGCCGAGGTCGGGCCCGAGCGGCTGCGTCGCTTCTTCAAGAAGGAAGACCACCTCTACCGCATCGACAAGTCGATCCGCGATTGCTGCCTGTTCGCGCGCCAGGACCTGACGGCCGATCCGCCGTTCTCGCGTATAGATCTCATCAGTTGCCGCAATGTCTTGATCTATATGGCCCCGGCACTGCAGCAGCGGGTCCTGCCGACCTTCCATTACGCGCTCAACGTGCCGGGATTCCTGGTGCTCGGGTCTTCCGAGACGGTGGGGAAGCTCAACGGGCTGTTCGAGGTGGCGGATCGGGTGAACAAGATCTACATGAAGCAGGTCACGGCCGGCCGGCCGACGGTTTCGTTCCCGGTCGAGGACTACAAGATGCGGCGCGCGGCCGGCACGCGGGGGAGCGCGCCCAGTTCGACCCCGGCCGACTTCCAGACGGAAGCCGATCGGCTGCTCTTGAGCCGCTACGCCCCGCCCGGGGTGCTCATCGACGAGCACTTCGATATCCTGCAGTTCCGTGGGCGCACCGGTCCCTACCTCGAGGCGCCGCCGGGGGAGCCGACCATGAACCTCCTCAAGATGGCGCGCCCGGGGCTGTTCGTGCAGCTCCGGAGCGCCGTGAACGAGGCCCTGGCACGCGGCGAAACCGCGCGCCGCGAGGGCCTGCTCCTGCGCAATGAGCACGAGGTACGCGAGGTCGCGATCGAGGTCTTGCCGGTGCGCCCGCGCGAGGTGGCGGCGCAATGCTACCTCGTGCTCTTCGAGGAAGGCGGAGCATCTCAGGCGGCCACCGGGCCCCAGCAACCCGCCGGATGGCTTGCGCGCCTCTACCGGTGGTCCCATCCGGCCGGGGATGCGGCCTCGGCGGGGCGCGAGGGGCTCACCGAGCCCGAGAGCGAGACCGCGCAGCTCCGGCAGGAGCTATCTTCGACCCGCGAGTACCTGCAATCACTGGTCGAGCAACAGGACGCCGCCAACGAGGAGCTGCGCTCGGCCAACGAGGAGGTCCTGTCCTCGAACGAGGAGTTGCAGAGCACCAACGAGGAGCTCGCGATCGCCAAGGAGGAGGCGCAATCGACCAACGAGGAGCTGTCCACGGTCAACGAGCAGCTCCAGCACCGCAATCTGGAGCTCGACCAGACCACCAACGACCTCCAGAACCTGCTCGCGAGCACTACCATCCCCGTTATCATGGTGGGGCCGGACTTGAGGATCCGCCGGCTGACCCCGTCCGCGCGCAAGATCATGAACCTCTTGCCCGCCGACCTCGGCCGGCCCATCGGGGATCTCAAGGCCAACATGGACGTACCCGATCTAGAAGCGCTGCTCGAGGAGGTGATCGAGGAGGTGCGTCCCCGGGAACGGGAGGTCCGGGACCGGGAAAGCCGCCGCTACGCGCTCCGCGTCCATCCCTACCGCACCGACGACAACAAGATCGACGGGGCGGTGCTGGTGCTGCTCGACATCGAGGATTTGAAACGCAGCCAGGAGGAGGTGCGCGAGGCGCGAGACTTCGCGCAGGTCATCGTGGAGACGGTGCGCGAGCCGCTCATCATCCTGGACAACGATCTGCGGGTGGTGACGGCGAACGCGTCCTTCTACCGGACCTTCGGAGTCCAACCGGCGGAAACGCAAGGGCGCCTGGTCTATGAACTGGGCAACCGCCAGTGGGACATTCCCGTCCTGCGCAGACTGCTGGAACGGGTCCTACCCCACGAGCAGACCTTCGAGGGCTTCGAGGTTCAGCATCACTTCTCCCAGATCGGTGAGAGAGTCATGCTCCTCAACGCCCGCGGCCTGTACCGCACAGACCGCCCATCGTTGATCCTTCTCGCCATCGAGGACGTCACCGGTACCAAGGAGGCCGAGAAGCTGAGCTATCAGGCCACCCATGACTCGCTCACCGGCCTCGTCAACCGGGCCGAGCTGGAGCGCCGCCTGGAACGGGTGCTCACGGGCGCCGACACAAGAGATCCCCATGCCTTGCTGTTTCTCGATCTCGACCAGTTCAAGCTCGTCAACGACACCTGCGGTCACGCGGCCGGCGATGCCCTCCTGCGCCAGCTCCCGGCCGTGCTCGAGCGGCCCTTGCGCAAGCGCGATACCTTGGCGCGCCTGGGCGGCGACGAGTTCGGCGTCTTGCTCGAGCATTGCCCGGAGGAGCACGCGCTCAGGATCGCGCAAGATCTCGTGCAAGCCATCCAGGAGTTCCCATTCGCCTGGGAGGACAAGCGTTTTACCGTCGGCGCCAGCATCGGGCTGGTCGCCATCCCCGCGGGCGGGGACACGCTCGCGGAGATCATGAGCGCGGCCGACCGCGCCTGCTACGCCGCCAAGGAAAAGGGACGCAACCGCGTGCATGTCTACGCCGCGGGCGATGAGGAGCTCCGGCAGCGGAAGGGGGAGATGCAATGGATCCCGCGCCTGCACCGGGCCCTGGCGGAAAACCGTTTCCGGCTCTATGCGCAGCCGGTCGTGGCATTGAAGGACCATGGCCCCGAGGTCGAGTACAGCGAGATCTTGCTGCGGCTCGCCGATGAGCACGCGGGCCTCTTGCTGCCGGGGGTCTTTATCCCCGCCGCCGAGCGCTACCAGCAGATGCGTGCCGTGGACCGCTGGGTGGTGCGAGCCGCCCTCTCAAGTCTCGCCGCCAGCGACGCATCGGTGCGCTACGGGATCAACGTCTCGGCGCAGTCGCTCTGCGACGCGCGCTTCCTGGACTTCGTGGTGGGGCAACTGGATGCCGCCGGGGTGCCGCCCGGTCAGATCTGCTTCGAGATCACCGAGACCGCGGCCATCACCGATCTCAAGCACGCGCTCAAGTTCATGGGGGCCCTCAAGGAGCGCGGCTGCCGTTTCGCGCTCGATGACTTCGGCAGCGGCTTTGCCTCCTTCGGCTATCTCAAGACCTTGCCGGTCGATTACCTGAAGATCGATGGCCACTTCGTCGAGGACATCGCCGTGGACCCCTTCGATGACGCCGTGGTGCAGGCCATCCAGGAGATCGCGGAGGCCTTGGAGCTCCAGACCATCGCGGAGTCGGTGGAGAGCGAGGCGATCCTGGAACGGGTCAAGGCCCTCGGGATCGATTTCGCCCAGGGCTATACGCTCGCCGTACCAAAGCCGCTCGAGCGCGGCACTTGATGCTTGCCGGTGCTTACTGTCTATGAGGTCCATCGCCCCATCGCCCGATCCGAGCACACTGGATACGCGTCGCTGCCAAGGGCGCGCCACACAGCGCTCTGCCGCGCGCCTCGCGTGGGTGTTGTTTCTTTCGGGACTCCTCTCCTGCGCGCTACCGCTGCAGGTCCCGCTCTCCTTCGAGACCCATGAGCCCGTGCTCGACACCACGCATGCCGTCATGGCCGACGGCTATGTCCTGCCCATCCAGTCGTGGCAGCCGCCGGATCCGCCGCGCGCGGTGGTCCTGGCGTTGCACGGCTTCAACGAATACCGGGATGCTTTCACCGCCGTCGGTCCTTATCTCGCCCTGCATGGCCTCGCTACCTATGCCTACGACCAGCGTGGGTTCGGGGCAACGGCCCATCGCGGGCTCTGGCCCGGGATCGAACCCCTAGCGCGGGACGCCGCGGAGTTCAGCCATTTGCTCAGACGAGCGTATCCAGGTCTGCCCGTGTATCTGCTCGGAGAGAGCATGGGCGGCGCGGTGGCCATCGCCAGCGTCACGGGGACCTATCAGATCGCAGTGGACGGCGTGGTCCTGATCGCCCCGGCGGTGTGGGGACGCAAGCTGATGAACCCGTTGATCCGAGGCTCGCTGTGGTTGTTGCTCCGCACCTGGCCTTCGCTCCAGTTGACCGGCCGTGCCCTCAAGATCCGCGCGTCCAGCAACGACGACGCCTTGTGGCGGCTGTCCCGTGATCCGCTGGTCATCAAGGCCACCCGTGTCGACGCCGTGGCGGGGCTCGTGGACCTCATGGATACCGCCCTGGACGCCCTGCCCCGCCTCAAGCTACCGAGCCTCATCCTCTATGGGGCGCATGATCAGCTGATCCCCCAGCGCTCGTTCGATACCTTGATCGAGGCCCTGCCGCGCCGCCCGCCGGCCCGCTGGCGCGCGGCGTTCTATCCCCAGGGCTACCACATGCTGACCCGCGACCTCGGGGCCGCAGTGGTCCTCCGTGACATCGTCACCTGGCTGTTCGATCACCAGGCCGCCCTGCCCTCCGGATCGGAATGGTGGGACGCGCCCCGAGAGCATTTGAGGCTTGCCGGACCGCCGATCCGGGGGGCGGACCCAACCGAATGAGCGGTACTATTCGGAAACATCCGGACCCCTCGGGCCGATGGACGAACACAATGCCAGGGGTGATCTGATGACGAACCCGGCACGCCGGGGAATATACACGGCGATTTGGCGATGTCGATGCTGCGGCCTGCCCGGTGAAATTCGTTTTTGGACAAGATGACAAATCATTCTATGTATCCGGACCCCACGATTCACCGTCAATGCGGCGACATATCGTAACGCAACTGGAAAGGCGCTGTGGGGCACGGTGGGTTTGATTTCATGCAGCGTGACGTTCGAAGGGCTGGATTAGCCGGCACGGCAGGACGCGCCTCGCGTTACCATTATGCCTGCGCAGGTCCCCGACCGCCATACCGCCGGAGATTCACGATCCCGCCCATCGAACGACACGGAGCTGTTAGTGCGTGGAACGCCTGCTCACTTGCTTCCCGTCGCGGCGCGGGACGCTCTAGCCCAACTCCTCCAGCAGGCTCACGAGATCGTCGGCGTGCTCCTCTTCCATCGCCAGGATCCCTTCCAGCATGCGGCGCGTGGTCGGGTCGTCGTTTCCGAGATAAGCGATCATCTCGCGATAGCTGTCGATGGCGACGCGCTCGGCGACCAGATCCTCCTGGATCATCGCGACGAGCGAGGTGCCCTCGACGTACTCGGAATGGCTGCGGGTGAGAAGCCCGTCCGGTGAAAAGTCGGGCTCCCCGCCGAGCTGCACGATGCGCGCGGCGATCTGATCGGCATGCGCCTGCTCTTCGCTGGCGTGCTGGAGAAACTCCGCCGCGACCCCTTGGGCGTTGATGCCCGAGGCCATGAAATAATGCCGCTTGTACCGCAGTACGCAGACGATCTCGGTCGCGAGCGCCTCGTTGAGGAGCTTCAGTACGGCGCCGCGGTCGGCCTTGTAACCGGCGGTGACGGCGCCCCGCTCGATGTGCCGCCGGGCGCGCTCACGCAGGGTCTTGATGTCGGTCAGAAGCGGTTGTTTGGGCATGGTGGCCTCTTTGATGATCGGGGCGGGAGGGGAAAGTATGCACCGCCGCCACGGGGGTTGGAACGAAGCATGGAGGTCGAAGCGTTACAGCGCGCCCAGGTTCCATGGACCCCAGATCGCGACTGTCCGCCCCGGCTCGAATGTGCCCCGCAGGCCGACATTGCCGTCTGTGCTGCCCTGGAGGTTGGCGAACAGAGTCCTGCCGTCCGGGGCGAACGTCGCACCGGCCCACTCAACGCCCTGCTCCGTGTGGCAAAGCTCGAAGGTTCGGGTGTCATGTGTGACACCGATCAGCCGGTGAAAGTCGTTGGCGAGCGGGTCCTCGCAGACGACGAGTGCGCCGCGAGGTGAGACCGTGATGTTGTCCGGGAAGCTCATGACCCCGGCGCCGGGCGACTCGAAAACCAGCACCAGCTGGCCGCCGGAACTTTCTGCCGCCCGGTACTCCCAGATCTGACCCTCGCCGGCGTCGCCGCCGCTCGTGGAGCAGAAGTAAAGGGAGTCGCCGTCCCACCAGCAACCCTCAAGCCGCGCGAAGCGAGCGCCACCCTTGGAGTACCCTTGCTTGAACACCGCGCCCGGGTTGAGTTCCGCGCTGGAGGGATCCGGATCCTCCACAAGGACCCACTCTATGGGGAGCGGTTGGGACCGCTGCTGGCCGGTGCCGGCGTCATACCGTGGCTGGCGGCTCACCGCGAGCATCTCCAGCCGCCCACCTTGGGCGAGGTGGCCGGGCTGCTTCGGGACAAAGCGGTACAGCCCGGCGCTTCTGCGGTCCTCGGTTAGGTAAACGATCCCCGTTCGAGGATCGACCGCGGCGGCCTCGTGCACCATGCGACCCATTTCCTTGAGTGGTACAGAGTCCACTTCTCCGTCGAGCATTGACGGCACCTCGAACACGTAGCCGTGATTCTCCAGCCGCGCGCCCACCACGCGTCCCTCGGTGGTCTCCTCGCAGGTAAGCCACGATCCCCACGGAGTCGCACCACCGGCGCAATTCACTATCGTGCCGCTGAGGCTCATGAAGTCCTTCTCGAGTACCCGGCGCCCGTCAGGGAGCGTCCGCACCTGCAGGGTGGACGTGCCGCCTCCTCCTCGCTGGTCGTAGCGCTTGGCCGCGCTGCCCGAGGGGGTGGACAGGCGGGCGACGTTGCGGTCCTCGTGGTTGCGGACGAGGCGTGTGGTGCCGTCCGGACCGGGGAAAGCGGCCATGGCGTCGTGTCCGAGTGGCGTGAGGTGTCCGTCGGTCATCGTGGTGCCGGCCAGGCCAAAGTGGACGAAGTCGAAGCCCTCAGGGAGGAGCAGCGTGAGCGTGTCGTTCGTGGCGTGGTCAGTACGGGTGATAGGACGCAGGTTTCCGTACCCGCCCTGGCCCTTTTTGGCCTGGGTGGGCCGACCGCCGCCGGCCGCGAGGACCTGGCGAGTGACGAGGCCCTGGAACTGCCCTCCGGCGAGCATGGCACCGCCGGCAGCCGCCGCCCCGACGACGGCGCTTCGCCGCAGGAACTCACGTCGACTCACCAACGGCCGTTCTGGATGTTTGTGTCCCATGCCGCGATCAAACTCCATGGGTTCGCCGAGCGTATTATTGAAGGCCGGCTCAAAACTTCTCGACCCCTTGCTTGAGCATCACCCGCGCGGCGGCTCTCCCTACCAGGAACCCGGCAAAACAGCCGATCCGCCAACAGCGTTCGAAATCCGCCGGATCGGTCTCCACAACCTCACGGCGTTCAAAAGCACCTGCATTGAACACCGTGATGGACAACGGGCCATGGTGGTCCGATTGAATCTTCTGGAACAGTCGTTCCACTTGTTCGGGCACAGTCGCATCGCAATCGTACAAGATCACGGGTGCATCGCCGCCTCGCAGACTGGTCAAGCTTGAGGCCCGCCTGGCGACCGCGATCGTAGTAAATCCTTCTTTGGCAAATCGCTTGACCAGCGCCGCGCCCAGCCCCGGGCCGACCCCCACCACAGCCGCCACTTCATTTTTCATTGTTTTCCGCTACTTGCCCAGCCCTTCTGCATTCATTGCTTCCTGCACCGCCGGGCGAGCCGCCACGCGGGCGACGTAGTCCTTGAGTCTTGGCCACTTCCCAAGATCGACCTTAAACAAGGCACTCCAGTTGAGCACGGTAAAGAGGTAGGTGTCGACCACCGTAAACTGCTCGCCCATCAGGTAAGACTTACCGTTGAGTCGCTCAGTCAGGTAGTCGAACCGACGACCGAGCAGATCTAACTGATTTGCTTTCCATTCCGCCGTGATCTTGGGGTTAAAGAGTGGGCCGAACTGCTTGTGGATCTCCGAGGACACGAAGTTCAACCACTCCAGTAAGCGGTAGCGCTCCATCGTCCCCGTTTTGGGCGCTAACCCGGACTCTGGCTTTTGATCTGCGAGGTACTGGAGTATAACCGCCACCTCCGTCAGGACCTCCCCATCGTCGAGCCTGAGGGCAGGCACATAGCCCTTGGGGTTGATTCTCGTGTAGTCCTCGCCGCTCGCGATCTGCTTCTTGGCCAGATCCACACTTTCCAGATCGAAAGTGTAGGCGGCTTCACGCAACACTATATGCGGGGCCATGGAGCAGGCGCCCGCCGCAAAATAGAGTTTCATACGCGTCTCCTCTCTTTTAACTGAACAACCTTCATGACCTACGACTCTCCGACGAAGAGTGGGGTCTCAGCGCCACAACAACCGCCGTGCACAGTCCGGTGCATACCAGGCGCGATGTGGTCAACGCTATCCTCTACCTCAACAAGACCGGGCAGAATGGCGGATGCTGGCCAGCTAGAGCGGCCAGCGCTGCTCGATCGCGGTGTGACCGGGGCAGTGGTCGCTCCGGACGTGGCGATCGCCTCCCGGAACCTCGGCAGCTCTCGCAATCGGGACAGGGGGTTCGGCGGCTCGGGTGGCGGCCCAGACGGGTCCGATCACGACCGCGACCCGCGGGGCGATCCATGGCCCGTAGGTGGCGTGCACGTTGAGATGGCTCTGGGAAAGATACGCGAGACCGGAGATATCGGCGAGCCGTTGCATGGCCACACGGCACGGGGGAGGATCCTGCGCCCACCGAACCTCGGAGCGGTTTTGAGGGTAGCGAGGGCACCATCTAAGAAGCTGTTTTGGGGCGGGCGGGCATTCGAAGGTCCCGTAGCGACTTGAGGATCGGCATCGCTTCCATGGCATCCGGCGATAGCCGATCCCAGTCGATCCCGCTCGGGGCCTCCGGAGGTAGGGGAACCTCGAAGCATCCGTCGGGCGTGGCGATGACCGCGACCGGGAGATCATGCGGGTCCGCCGGGAAGACCTCAACCACTTGCATGGCGTGGACGGTCGTCACGACGGGTACGGGTGGCTGCCCGAGCTCTCTCAGGATCGCGTATTCCAGGTCCCCGTAACCATGCCCCTTTCCGCAGCGGCGGCCATCGCGAGTCACGACTACAGAGCCCGTGACGATGAGGTCCACCGGCGGAAGGGCTTCAAGGGATACCTCCTCTCCCCAGCGAGCGCCGGCGCCCAGGCTTGCGGCTTCTGAGATCTTGTCCGCCGGGATCTTGGCCGGGTCGAACGTGCGGAACCCCCCTTTGAGCCTCGGCGTCGGGACGAGCACCAGGACGCCACGCCGCAGCAGGGCCTCACGGACGGGCTTCTGGGGGCTATCAGGGTTGACCTTGACGCAGCGGACTTTACGGAATAGCGGGTGCGCGAGCAGGCGCTCGGCCGCCTCACGAGCCCCTTCGAAGTTCGGGATGCGTCCGTGGGTCGGGAAGGGGAAGCGCGCCACCCGCGCCTCGACCAGGGCATCCCACACCGCCTGTCGCGCCTCGGCCTTGGTTCTAAACTTGCGCCGTTGCATATCCATTCGCGTATGGTAGACCAGCCTGGAGACATCGCCCTAACCATCGCTCGGACGAACCTGTCCGGGACCGATGTAACCTGCCCAAACCCGGGGCGTGCGAAGTTCCTACGACACTATGACGCAGCCTTGTACTACATTTACTCCACGGCCGGTGTTTCATTTTGCGGCGATATCGGCGTTGCCCCAGAGGTAAGGGGATCAGGTCGCATAGGAGATCCGAACCAACTCATACCGATGATTAAAATGGTTATAATGGCCCAGATCCACATGAAAATATTCAAGCCCTTTGACCGAGCAATTCGAGAGACCCATTGCCTGAAGCTCATAGTAATAAACCTCTTCCGCTAAACCTCATTTTCAACAACCGCTATGTTTCTATTTGGGTCAAGGATCGCGGTGGATGCGCTTGGTGTGGTAGTGGATGGCGAGCGTCGCGAAAGTCGTCGAAGGCGGCGCCGGTGAACGAGTTGAATCTGGCGGCACATCCTCGATAGGCCGCTTCTACGTCGCGCAGGGTTCTTGCCGGGATGGTTTCTTTGCGTACTCGATCGACGATGGGTGCGATCTTGATTGGACTCAAGCTAGTCGTTTCCCCCAGGGATGTCAAGGGGACTTCTTTTCCAAGATGTATGACTCTGAACGAGAGGCGGGTTTCACCAGCTCCAGCCTGGGGGCTGCACTCATTAGACGCTCAAGCGCCCGATTTGCCAACCGGACATGTTCTCGCGCCTGTCCATCCTCCAAGCCACCCGGGGAGCGGCTGTACACGGCCGTCAGGGGCCACACCGGGTGAGGGGTCTTGGGCCGCTGCATCCGCCGCGCTCGCCGGATCTACCGCGGGTTTTGGACACGGCAGGGGCCGCGGGCGCACAATACGCCGAGCAGGAGGGCGGCCTGTCGGCGCTTGCCGCCGCTCCCCTCCTATGGACCGACTACACGATACGCCGACACGCCGATGATCGAATCCCTTCTCCTCACTGCGGCACGCGTCTTCACCTTCGAACAGCAGCGGCTACTGACGAATGCGAGCAGCTTTTTCTTCGAGCGCGATGAGCGGTTGTTCCTGGTAACGAGCCGGCACGTGATGATCGACAAACCGAGCAAACACTTCCCGGACCGCATCGAGATCGAGCTGCACATCGACGCGGACAACATGGCCAAGTCCACCGGGTTCTCGATTCCTTTGTACCGCGACGGCAAGAGCATCTGGCGCCAGGGCCTCGACACTGCCGGCGAGATAGACGTGGCGGTGATCGAGATCGAACGCCCTGCGCTCCCCGAGACGACGGTCTACCGCGCCTTCACGCCCGAGCACCTGTTCGGTCCGACCGACCAGGTCGAGGTCGGCACCTCCCTGCTCGTGGTGGGTTTTCCGCTCGGCTTCCACGACACGCTGCACCACATGCCCGTGGTGCGCCACGCGGTGATCGCATCCTCGTTCGGCCTGCGCTTTCAGGGCGAGGGTTACTTCCTCACCGATGCGCGCACGCACCGGGGGACCAGTGGCGCGCCCGTCGTGATGCGCGTTGCCGAGCGAGAACCGATGCAGGGCGACCTGCCGTGGATACTGCTCGGCGTCCACTCGGCGCGGCTCGATGCAGGTACGCGTGACCTGAAATTGGACGAGGCACTCGGGTTGAACTGCGCTTGGTACGCCGACATCTTACTGACACTCACTGAACGCTGAATGCGGATTGCACAAGGGAACGTCTGCTTCTGGCCGGCAAGCGACCAGGCAGGATATCGAGAATGTCGGTACCGACCCGAAGCGTGTGCCGGCCACAGGAATGCCGGCATCCAGATCGCAGGGATGCCCTCCACGGCCGGTGGATTCCGGCAATTCCTGCCGGAATGATTGTCTTGCAGACTAAATGTCTGAATGTCTGCCGGCCCTAATTGCGTCAGTCTCTTGCGCATGGATAACGGATTCCCAAATCGGTGCAAGGTCTAAACCTGCAGCCTTCTTTGCTTATTGCCGTCCCGACGAGCGCTGCCCAGTTAACCCGATTTAGCCGATTTCGGCTAAGTCGGGTTAACACTTCCTTCCGACGGGAGGAGCCCCGTCATTCCCCCGCCCGACGGGAGGGGGTTAGGGGGTGGGCGATCCAATCAACTCTTCGATGCGCTGTCTAATGGCTTCGTGCACCCGATCGGTTTGGGCGAGCACCTCGTGGTTCCAGAAACGGATGACTTTAAAGCCCTTGCGTTCCAAGAACTCGCCCCAACCCCCTCCCGACGGGAGGGGGAAGATTGCGCTATGTGATGTCTCTAGGACGCCGGTGCCTGCGCACGCACAGCAGCGCGATGCGCTGGTTGCGCAGGCTGTTGAGCTGATCAAAGAACCGCACCCCGAAGCCTGGATGCACGTTCGGGTTGTCGAGCAGGGCATCGAAATGATGCAGTGGCAAGAGCGCCCTGGCCCCTCCTTGTGGAGGCGCTCGACCAGCACGCCCATGTCCGTAGGCTTCCTACCGGCTCCCGTCCCGGGCTTGCAGGCTCAGGTTGTCGATGAATCCCCTCGTAGCTCGCCTTCCAGGTCTTCATGTCGGCGTGGAGCACGAGCCGATCGGCCGCCGCACAGCGCTGCAGGTCCTCGATCAGCCGGCCGCGTCCCGAGCCTGCGGGGCCGATGAGGTTCACCGAACCGCCCGCGACCAGGGTCTTCAGGAGACCCTGAGTGAATTCGGGCCGCAGGCAATGTACGTGATCGGGGGCCATGGTCCTATTTCGCCAAGCGGGGTGGCGAGTCTGGCCGCTCAACGCGCGGCACGTACCTCGACGTCGAGCCTCTGCCAATCGCGATCGGTGGTCAGTACCGGCAGCCCCAGCCGCAATCCGAGCGCCAGGCAGGCGCGGTCCCCCAGGACAGGCCGGCCACCTTGGTCAAGGGCCGCAGCCGGGCGATCACCGGCCCATCTGCCGGCAGGAGGGCACGACCTTCTCGACTGAGAACTGAGAACCTCGGGGTCCACCCCGTTTTCCGCCGCCTTGGACAGCACCTCCGCCCAATTGGCTGCGCCGATGCAGGCCGCTCGCGCCAAGGCCTCCTCCACCGCTTCGGCGCCCGGTTCCTCATTGAGATAGGCCAAGAGCGCCGATGCATCCAGGACGATCTCACTCACGGGCGGCCTCGGCCCGGCGCTCGGCGATCAGTTCTTCCGCGAGGCGGCGACCTTGCAGGGACGGGGCGATTCTCGATAGTAATCCCCGCGCGCGTCGCGCGGCTTGCCGGGCGCTGATCAGGCGCAGGGAACCCTCATCGTCGAATGAGAGGATGAGCCGGTCGCCTTCCTGGAGATCCAAGCGGCGCCGTACCGCTGCAGGCAGGACGAGTCGGCCGCGATTGCCGAGCTGGATTGAATAGTGTTTGGCGACTTCGGTGTGGGCCATGAGCCGATGGTACCACAGCGTACAGCACGCCCGCACTTAGGGCTTCAGCCCGACGGGGATCCTCCAGCGCTCTTGTGCAGTGAAGATCGAAAGGCCCACAAGCACTCAGAGTTTGTGAAAAAACCGTCGCGAGCGAAGGGAGGTCGCGTTCCGAGCACCGCCGGAATGCGAGATCCCAAGCGCAGTAGGTTTTTTCACAAACTCTCATTCATCGCCCGCGCAGGATGGCCCCCAGCACCCCGCGCACGATCTGGCGGCCGAGTGTGCCGCCGATGCTGCGCGCGGCGCTCTTGGCGAGGGCCTCGATGGCCGTCTCGCGGCCCTGTGTTGGACGGCGCCCTGTGGGGGCTTTGCGCTCGCCGGTCGCAGAGGGCCGCGCGGCTTCGGCGCGGCGTCTCAGGTGTTCGTAGGCCGATTCGCGGTCGATGACCTTCTCGTATTTCCCCGTGAGCGGCCCGTTCGCGATCGCCTGCGCGATCTCCGATGGCGTGGCGGGGCCGAGACGTGAGGCGGGCGGGCGGATCCGCGCGCGCTCGACGGCGGTGGGCACGCCGTTCTCGTCCAGCATCGACACCAAGGCTTCGCCCACGGCCAGCCCGGTGATGGCCTCCGCGACGTCGAGGCCGGGGTTGGCGCGAAAGGTCTCGGCGGCCGCGCGCACGGCCTTCTGGTCGCGCGGCGTGAAGGCCCTGAGCGCGTGCTGGATGCGGTTGCCGAGCTGCCCGAGGACCGCCTCTGGGATGTCGAGCGGGCTCTGGGAGATGAAATACACCCCGACCCCCTTCGAGCGGATGAGGCGCACCACCTGCTCGATCTTGTCGAGCAGGGCCTTCGGGGCATCGCCGAAGAGGAGATGGGCCTCATCGAAGAAGAACACGAGCTTGGGGCGATCGAGGTCGCCGGCCTCCGGCAATTCCTCGAAGATCTCCGAGAGCAGCGCCAGCAGGAAGGTCGCGTAGAGGCGCGGCCGGTGGATCAGATCCTCGGCGGCGAGCAGGTGGATCGAGCCCTGCCCGTCTATCGCCATGAGGTCCTGGATATCGATCGTGGTGCGTATGGGGTGCCCCTTCTTCCCGAAGATGTCCCAGTGAACGACCGGGCAGCCCGCCGGGACGAGCTCACCGACCCCGGTGGCCTGCGCGCGTTCCGCGAGCTTGGGGTCATCGAGCGCGGGCTGGCCGATCCCGGAGAGATCGCCCTTCACATCCGCCAGGAACACCGCCACACCGCCGTGCGCGAGGCCCTCGGCCAGGACCCGGACCGAGACGGTCTTACCGGTGCCGGTGGCACCGGCGATGAGCCCATGGCGATTGGCCATGGCGAATAGCAGGTGCTGGGGCGTTTCGCCCTTACCGACGAGGATCCCTCTGGTTTCGTGCATCGCGATGACTTCCGATTGGCCTGGGGGATCCATTGTATCCATATCGATCGTACGCCGACAAAACCGTTAGCGCCCGGCCCGCCGGACCACGTTTTCCAGCTCCGCCATCCGTGTCTCGATCGATTCCACGAGCCGGAACTGGACCCGGCAGCGCTCCAGGTTATGGTGCTCGCGATCGATCTTGAAATAGACATCCCCCAGCAAATAATCGCTCAGGAACCTGAGCCCTGTTTCCAATGCGACGATCCGGCCCGCGAACCCGAGATGATCGCGCTCGCCCGGCGTGAGGCATCCGCCGGTCCCGGCGAGATAACCAGCGACCAGGGCCGCAAAGAGTGGGATCTCGATCCCGACCGTGTCGAGATCCGTGGTGTCTTCCGCGGCCCGGTGCGCGGCGCTGCGCACCAGATCGCCGAAGTCATACAGGGAAAGACCCGGCATCACGGTATCGAGATCCACGACGCACAAGGCCGCGCCGCTCTTTTCATCGAACAGCACGTTATCGAGCTTGGTGTCGTTGTGCGTCACGCGCCACGGGATCTGCCCTGCCCGAACCAACCGCGACGGTATTTCAGCGAGCGCACGCCGCGCGCGGGCAAAGGCGATCTCCGGCCCGGCCTGCGAGGCTCGCCCGTGCGGATCGGCCCCGAGCGCGCGTTCGAATTCGAAATAGCGGGTAGGTGTGTGGTGAAAGGCCGGAAGGGTCTCGGTGAGGCGCGCGGGCGGCAGATCGGCGAGGTCGCGCGCGAACTCGCCGAAGGCGCGCGCGGCCTCGTAGGCCATCGATTCGCCTGAGGCGCGCTCGAAACCATGGGTCCCTTCAATGAAGTCGAAGGCGCGCCAGCATCCGCTCGTGTCCCGATGGAGCAGTCGGTCCTCGCGGCTTCGCACCGGTGTCGGCACCCGCCGCGCGCGGTCCGCGACGCCGCGGGCGGCGAGCGTCGCGTGCAGATGGCGGGTCACGATCGAGATGTTTTGCATGACCCCCTCCGGATCGCGGAACACGCGCTCGTTGATCCGCTGCACCAGATAACGCCGACCGCCGGCGTCGCACGTCAAGAGGAAGGTATCGTGGATGTGACCGTTCCCGTAGGGGCGGGCGCCCCGGTACTCGCCCTCCATGGAAAACGCCCGGCTGATGGCTGCGAAGTCGAAAGTCGGCATGGTTCCGGTGGCGGTGTCCGGCTCGCGGTGGCGGCCGCGCCGGCCATCATAATCGCTGGAGCCCCGGCGCGTCCTGTCACAGGCTTCATTGTCGAGGGGCAATCTTGTCCACGGACGGCTGACCGCTCGATGAGCGGTCAGCCGTAAGGGAGGACGGAGCGTGAAAGTGCGGCCGCGGTTTCGAGTCTGCAGCCGCGCTCGCCGCCTCAGCGAGCGCTCTTGAGGATATCCCTGATTTCGGTGAGGAGCTTCTCCTCTCTGGTCGGCTCGGGCGGGGCGGCGGGGGGCGGTGGCGGCTGCCTCTTGAGCCTGTTCAGCGCCTTGATCATCATAAATATCGCCAGTGCGATGATGGTAAAATCAAACACCGTCTGGAGGAACTCGCCATAGCCCACGACCACCGCGGGCTATTGCCCTTCCGCCGCCTTCAAGGTGAAGGCAAGATCTCTGAAATTCACGCCTCCGATGAGCAGACCTATGGGCGGCATGATCACTTTGTCGACCAAGACCGAGATGATCTTCCCAAAGGCCGCCCCGATGATGATTCCGACCGCCATGTCGACTACGTTCCCCTTCATCGCAAATTCTTTGAATTCTGAAACGAAGCTCATATGCGCGCCCCTTCTTGGACCGAATGGATTGATGCATCATCGAGATCTCATCGCATACTGTCAGTCAGTTGTCCGTGCGAACAACGAAAACCCGCCATCGGGTCGCAACTCATATTCTTGATGCTTCACTGTTCTCCCTTCACCACGGTCACACCCAAGCACATTCAATAGCGCATTCTTCCGGAACAACAAGGAAATCGCAGACTAGCTAGCCGAAGGGAAGCGAGCATCGCGCTGCGCCCTTCTCACGCACGAGCTTGACGAAAAAGCCACCCGCTTGATCAGGCCCTTTTTCAAACGGAGCTCGGCGCGTGATCCCCAGCCTCGCCTTCTTCCCCGTCTATACGTAAGGATAGGAAATTCAATGGGGTTATGCAACAGGTACTGTTGCGTAGGACGGACGGGCGGTGATCGGGTAGGCCGCGCAGGACGTCTGCGCTGGCCAAAGGCCGTTGGCTATGGAGCACGCAGACACGGCAGTCCTTCGTTCCGCGCGAGTCCACCGGTGCCCGTCTAGTGGCCTTGATCGGCAGGAGAGGGAAGGCGCCTACAAGCTCACCTGCTGGTCGACCTCATACCCGGGTCCAACGCCGATCCCCAGGCCACTTCACCATCCCCGCCCGGACCGGATCCCGCGCCCAGAGCGGCGCGAGGATCAGGGCCACACTCAAGAACAGCGCCTGCGACAAGGTGACGAGGATCACGGGATAGCTGAGCTCCAGCAGGGGACACGCCACCGCCGCACGTCGCGAGGACCTCGCGCAACAAGGGCCACCTGAAGAACTGGAAGAAGTACGGCCGGTCGTCGGTCGCCGCGGAGATGTCGAGCTTGTAACGCCGGATGAAGACCTGTCGCGCTGACCCGTCTTCGCCACGAAGGACTGGAGTCAGAAATAGTTCGTCTTTCGCCAGCTAGTGTGCCCGCGACCTTGACATCTTTTTAGATTTCTCTATATTGCCCCGCCGTGGGTGCAATATCCGATTTGAATTTTGAAGCCGGGATAGCCCGCCTGTCGTTTGCTCAAGCGCTGGCCTGGGGATTTCGCTCTGATGAACGCGGCACTCACACCAGCCGCACGATTATGCTTGAGGAGCTGTCGCACATGCTCGACGCGACTCCCGGCGAGGCCTCCCACAAGGACTACGCCTATGCAGTCATGGGACACAACTGCCTTGCCAAAAGGACGACGGCAACTCGCAAGCTCTCCCTCCAAAGGCTTACTGAGCTCTATGGGCTTGCTGCACGGATCGTTCTGTTCCGTGTTCTAAGAGGCCTTTGGCGACGGCACGAAACCAGCCGCCCACTTCTTGCGCTCCTGCTGGCTCTCGCGCGTAACCCACTGCTACGAGCAACTGCTCGGGCTGTCGTCGCGACTCCGTTGGGGCACGAGCCAAAGCCCTGCTCGCGGCGGATCCGAACTTCGCAGCCAACGAGAAGGACGCCCCCTTTGACATCTTTGTCCGGTGGAACTCGATTGGGGAGCAGCCCATTGGCCGCAAGCGGGGCATCAATGACGGCGTACGCCTCAACATCCGCCCCTTATGGTTCGGGACATCCCCGGTGGCAAGAGGGGCGCGGGTTTCCTCCGGGCAAAGCAGCATCAGTTGGAACAAGGATCGCGGCAAGGAGCCGATGCGTCCGCGGGAGCAGTTCTCCTGGTTCTGGAACACCGGAAAGTTCACCGGCGAGCGGGTTAACGACCTGCATCTGACGCTGGCCGAAAAGCGCACAGCCCAAGAACAGGCGGAGGCGAAGAGATGACGGAGAAACAATTCACCTACGCGCGGTTCTGGAAATGCGCCTTGCAAGTCAATCCCGCCGGCTATGCCGCTGCATATCGCAGGCAGGCGCATGGTCTTACGGGCGATGAGTATCTCACTAAATTGCTTCAAGCATGCCGGGAACAGGACATCAGAGTCGTCGGCTTGGCGGATCATGGCGGCGTCCAGGACGTGGATGCCATTCGTAATTTTCTGTCACCCCGCGGAATCATCGTCTTGCCCGGTTTCGAGATTAGCTCGACAGAAAAGATTCACATGGTCTGTCTGTTCGCGGAGGATACGACAACAGAACGACTTCAGCGCGTTCTTGGCCGGTTGGATTTGATGGACCCGGAAGAGCGGGTGACACCGTCACGCCTTGGTTGCTTGGAAATAGCGAGGATTATTCAGGAGCAAGGCGGCTTCTGGTTTGCGGCCCACATGACTGGTAGCAATGGCCTGCTCCGCCTCAACCAGGATGGGGGTGGGTTGGTCCACGTCTGGAAGGATCATGGTCTGGTACGCGCTGGCCAGATTCCGGGCCCCATCGACGATCTGCCCGTCAACTACCGGCAGATAGTAACTAACAAGAACTCGGACTATCGGCGTGAGCGTCCCATTACCGTCATCAACGCCAAGGACATCGCGTGGCCCGAGGACCTGCGCAATCCGCGGGCTTCCACCTTTATCAAGATGACTCGTCCCTTTTTTGCGTCCTTCCTGATGGCATTCAAGGACCCTGAGTCGCGGGTTCGGCTCATGGATCAGATGCAGGAGCGCTTCTACAGCCAGATCGAGAGCATCTGCATCGAGGGCGGATATTTCGATGGCCTCACTGCGAAGCTGTCTGGCCACCTGAATACCGTGATCGGGGGGCGAGGCACGGGGAAATCCACATTGCTGGAGTGCTTGAGATACGCCCTCGAGTTGCCCCACAAGGGCGAGGATGCGAAGAAGCAAGGGGATCAGATCGTCAAGGAGAACCTTGGCAAGGCGGGTGGCCGGGTGATCGTGACGCTGCGCTCCGCCGCTAACAATATGAAGCGTTACACAGTCATCCGCCGTTACGGAGAGCCGCCGCGGGTGATCGACGAGGAAGAGAATGAATCCAGCCTTCACCCCGGTACCGATTTGCTGCCACGCGCGGAGGTCTACGGGCAGAACGAGATCTATGAACTCGCGAAGAGTTCAGGACGCCTGACGAGAGTCCTGGACCGATTCCTGCCGGAGAGCGCGGAGCAACAGTCGCGCCTCACCTCGGCACGCCGCAAGCTTAAGGAAAACGCTGAGCGTCTGGTCAAGGCGCGGGAGCAACGGGACGAGATCGAGGCGCAGATCGCACAGCTTCCTAAACTCGAGGAGCAGGTCCGACAGTTCAAGGAGCAGGGCCTGGAGGAGAAACTAAACCCTCCAGTTGCATAAATATCCACGCGGATCGTCAGGAAAGGGCATAGAAGACAGGGTTTTGGTGAGTTTATTGCATCGCGCTGGACGTCACCGGCGGTGATATCCAGCCTTTAAGCGAAATA
>JBOIDR010000028.1:0-39279 GCA_050740695.1 Gammaproteobacteria bacterium
CTCACGTTGGTGAGGGAGTACCGTAACGTCCCGCCGCTACGCACCGCCGATCAGCGGCCTCTATGTCAGCTCAGGGTGGGGGATTTTGGGGTGGCCACAAGTGGGGGACTTTGGGTGGCCGCCGGGGGTGCGGGCAGGCCATGGGTCTTGCAGTGGACTTCGGCTTTGCTATACTTCATGGGAAGCGGTCTCCTTCGGGTATGGGTTTGTTTTCGAAAACCAATTATACCGCGAAGTGCAGACCGCTTCATAGTCTTTTTCTGATCATGAGATCAGTTATTTCGCTTAAAGGCTGGATATCACCGCCGGTGACGTCCAGCGCGATGCAATAAACTCACCAAAACCCTGTCTTCTATGCCCTTTCCTGACGATCCGCGTGGATATTTATGCAACTGGAGGGATAACGCAAATCGCTACGGTTGGGCGTCGCGTGCTATTGTTTTGGTTCGGGATTTTATGCTCGGTCGTGACGTTATTTATATTTTTCCGTTATAGCGATCTGTTTTGGTTTGTACTGTTAGTTGTGCCGACCGCTAGTTTTTTCTCGCTCGGCGTTGGCACGATCGTATTTCTAAACAGCGAGCGCGATATTCGCCATGTCGTTAATGGAGTTGCTGCTTCGACGCTTCGCACAACGGAACGTGAGATTGCTGATCTGTTCAATCGCCGTGATGAGCTGGACCAGGCGGCGCGGGACCGCTTGAAGGAACTCATGTCGTTGCATGAGAAGCTTGCGGCGACTGGCTGGTACCGAAGCTACCGAAGCGCCTTGTTCAGTGTGTTGAGCATCCTGGCCCCGTTCGCTGGACCGATCGTATCTATCCTGTTGTGGGCACTCTCTCGGCCTATTCCAGCCCCAAAATGAAGTCCCAGTGCGCCACGCTCACCGGCATCACCGACAGCCGATTGCCCCGTTTGAGTAACTGTAGACCGGAAAGCTCGGGATGCGTCTTGAGCTCCGTGAGCGTGATGATGCGGCGGAGCTTGCGCACCAGGCGCACGTCGACCTGGAACCAGCCCGGGCTGTCCGGCGAGCTGTCGGGGTCGAAGTGGTGGTGGCGGGGATCGAAGGCCGTGGGATCGGGGTAGGCCGGAGTGGCTACCTCCATGACCCCCGCGATCCCTGGCTCATCGCAGCTCGAATGATAGAAGAACGCCAGATCTCCGGGCTTCATTTCGTCGCGGATCAGGTTGCGCGCCTGGTAGTTGCGGACCCCATCCCAGGGCTCGGTCCGGCGCGGGCGGCGCAGGAGGTCGTCGACGCTGAACGACGAGGGCTCGGATTTCATGAGCCAGTGGCGCTTCATCACGAGCGCCCGGGAGTGGCCGGGACCACCGGGGTCTCGGAGCGCACCTCGAGGTTCTGAGCGCGGTGGCGCAGCAGGTGGTCCATGAGCACCAATGCCAGCATGGCCTCGGCGATGGGCGTCGCCCGGATCCCGACGCAGGGGTCGTGGCGGCCATGGGTCACGACCTCTACGGGCTTGCCGAAGCGATCGATGCTTCGCTCCGGTAACCGCAGGCTGGAGGTCGGTTTGAGCGCGACGCCGACGACGATGTCCTGGCCCGAGGAGATCCCACCCAGGATCCCGCCGGCGTGGTTGCTCAGGAAGCCTGCGGGGGTGATGGGGTCGCGGTGCTGGGTGCCCTTTTGGCGCACGGCGGAGAAGCCCGCACCGATCTCGACCCCCTTGACGGCATTGATGCCCATCATGGCCTTGGCGATGTCCGCGTCCAGGCGGTCGAAGACCGGCTCACCCAGGCCCGGGGGCACGCCGGTGGCGATCACGTTGATGCGCGCGCCGATCGAATCGCCATCCTTCCGCAGGGCGTCCATGTAGGCCTCGAGCGCCGGCACCTTTGCGGGGTCGGGGCAGAAGAAGGGGTTGGCATCGACCGCGTCCCAGTCGATGAGGTCCAGATCGATGGGGCCGAGCGCGGCTAGATAGCCGCGGACCAGGATCCCGCAGCGCTCCCGGAGGTATTTCTTGGCGATCCCGGCGGCCGCGACCCGCATGCAGGTCTCCCGCGCCGAGGCCCGCCCGCCCCCACGGTAGTCGCGGAAACCGTATTTCTGCTGGTAGGTGTAATCGGCGTGTCCGGGCCGGAACTGGTCCATGATGCGGCTGTAGTCCTTCGAGCGTTGGTCGGTGTTTTCGATGAGGAGCCCGATCGGGGTGCCGGTGGTCCGGCCCTCGAAGACCCCGGACAGGATGCGCACGATGTCCTCCTCGCGCCGCTGGGTGGTGTGACGGGAGGTGCCCGGTTTACGCCGGTCGAGGTCGTGCTGCAGATCGGCCTCACAAAGCTTGAGACCGGGCGGACAGCCATCGACGATGCAGCCATAGGCGGGACCATGGCTCTCTCCAAAGGTGGTGAGGGTGAAGAGCGTCCCGAAGGTGTTGCCGGACATGGCCCACCATTGTATCTGTGAACGGGGGGGTAGGGCCGGGGGTCGCGAGCACGCTGCGCGCCGCGGGTGTGGCGGGAATACATGCAGGTACCGGCGGCAATGTTGGCCCGCCGAGCCGGCGGAACCTCTCTACGCTCTGGCCGGCTGGCGAAAGGATTAGGTGGCGCTCCCCGCGACGCCGCTGCAAGCCTTTGTCTTGAACCAACGGTTCAAGAGGGAACGTCGCGAGGCGAATCAGGCTTACCGCTTTTCACGCGGCCATGCGCAACATCGCCTACTGGTCGGTTCCTGTTGCTTTTGCAATATAGGCTCAAGGACCTCTGGGCTTGCTAGCCAACGTCGCAGGGGGCGCCAAGTCGAAACGCTTACCCCATCCACCGTCTATTATACATCCGATCCCCACTGATACATCGGATCCCGTGGGCGAGACCCGCATCGACCGACCTCTCGACGGGCTAGGCCGCCGTCTCCTCACCGCTATGAGGCAGCAGGGTGGCGAGCTTCGTGTCCAAGCGCTGTATGAAGGCGTCGATGTGCGCGCGGAAGGCCTGCTCACGGAGCCGCTGCTCCAGGAGCTCATGGGCGATGTTCAGGGCGGCCATCACGGCTAGGCGCTCGTTGCCGACCACCTTACCGGTCAGGCGCAGCTCTTCCAGCTTTTGTTTCAGCAGATCGACCGCGGCGTACAGGGGCTCGCGCTCATGGTCCTTGCAGCCGACGAGGTAGTCCTTGTCGAGGATCGAGACCTTGACGGGCCGCGACTCCTCGCTCACGGCCGGATCTCCATGGCCTTGAGCCGCGCGATCATGAACTCGACCCGGGCGCGCGCCAGCTCGGTCTTCTCCATGAGCTGGGCGCGCTCGGTGACGAGGGTGGCGCGCTGGCTGCGCAGTGCCTGGTTCTCGGTGGTCGCGTTCGCGAGCGCCCGGACCAGATCCTCGATGCGCCGCTCCAGCGCCTCGAGGTCGAGGGGCAGCGCGTTATCGTGTGGCATTCGAAAGCAAGCCAGCGCAAAATCGAAGATCCGAAACCACTATAGGGCGGGCCCCCGTGCCGGTCAACGGCCCGCTGCCGGTCAACTGCTTGCCGGGGTGGGCTGGCGTGTGCTCCCACGGCGCCCTACAGTATCATTACCGCGATAGGGGATACCCGCGGTCCTCGCCGAGCCCGGGCGTTTCGGGGACGATCCTCTGAACCGACCGCCCAAGATACGATGGATAACCGAGAATTCGTCCGCAGACGCAAGCGCCTCATGGACATCATGAACGACGGCGCCATCGGGATCCTCCCCGCGGCCCCGGCCCGACGCCGCAACGGGGACGTCGAGTTCCCCTACCGTCCCGACAGCGACTTCTATTACCTAAGCGGTTTCCCGGAGCCCGAGGCGGTCTTGGTCCTCGTCCCCGACCGGGCGCATGGCGAGTACCTGCTCTTCTGCCGCGAGAAGGACCCCAAGATGGAGACCTGGCACGGTCGCCGGGCGGGGCTCGAGGGGGCGTGCGAGCTGTACGGGGCGGACGATGCCTTTCCCATCACTGATCTCGACGACATCCTGCCGGGGCTGCTGGAGAACCGCGAACGGGTGTTCTATACGATCGGTCTTGACCTCGAATTCGACCAGCGCCTGGTCGGCTGGGTGAATCGGGTGCGCGGCCGCCATCGTGCCGGCATCACGGCCCCCCACGAGTTTATCGCGCTCACCGAGCTTATTCACGAGATGCGCCTGTGCAAGGTCCCCTCGGAGATCAAGCTCATGCGCCGGGCGGCCGCGCTCTCGGCCGAGGCCCATCGCCGCGCCATGCGCGCCTGCCGGCCCGGTCTCTACGAGTACGCGCTCGAGGCCGTTCTGCTGCATGCCTTCACAGAGGGCGGCAGCCGCTCGCCTGCCTATCCGTGCATCGTGGGCGGCGGTGTCAACGGCTGCATTCTGCATTACACCGCGAACAATGCGGTCCTGAACGACGGCGATCTGGTGCTCATCGACGCGGGTGCGGAATTCCAGGGCTACGCTAGCGACATCACCCGCACGTTTCCAGTGAACGGTCGTTTCAGCCCGGTGCAGCGCATGGTCTACGAGATCGTGCTCGCGGCACAGCACGCGGCCATCGACAAGATGAGGCCCGGTAATGCCTGGAACGAGCCCCACGAGGCGGTCGTCCGCGTCCTCACCAAGGGGCTCGTGGCCCTCGGGATCCTGAAGGGCCGGCCGAGCCGATTGGTCAAAGAGGAGGCCTACAAGCCCTATTTCATGCACCGGACCGGGCACTGGCTCGGCATGGATGTCCACGATGTCGGCGACTACAAGGTGGACGGTGAATGGCGCACCTTGGCACCCGGGATGGTGATGACCGCGGAGCCTGGCCTCTATCTCAAGGCCGGTACACGGGGGCTCCCTAAGCGCTATGGGAACATCGGTATCCGCATCGAGGACGATGTGCTCATCACCAAGGACGGCAACGAGGTCTTGAGCGCCGGTGCGCCCAAGACGGTCGCGGAGATCGAAGCGCACATGAGCACGGCCCATAGGAGCACAGCCCACATGAGTAAAGTGGGCGCCGATGCCCGCGCCGCTTGACTGCGACTGTTTGATCATCGGAGGCGGGCTCGTGGGGGCGAGCCTCGCTTGTGCGCTTACCGATCTGCCCCTGCGCGTGGCGGTGGTGGAGCCGGTGGCCTCCTCGGAGGCGGACCCGCCAAGCTTCGACGACCGCGGTCTCGCCCTCTCGCCCTCGTCCCAACGGATCCTGGCGGGCCTCCGGATCTGGCCGGAGATCGTCCCCGAGGCCACGGCCATCCGCCGCATCCACGTCTCGCATGAGGGATACTTCGGGGTCACGCGCCTCGAGGCCGCCGCGCTCGGCGTGCCGGCGCTCGGCTACGTGGTCGTTGCCCGCGTGCTGGGCCGCGTGCTGGGCCGCGTGCTTCAAGGCGCGCTTCGTGCGGCTACCGATGGCGAGCCAAAAAAAAGTAAACAAGCAATGTCCCTCCTGTGTCCGGCGCGTCTCGAGTCGATCACCACCCACCCGGATCGCATCGAGGCCCGGATCGCGAATGACGAAGGGGTCGGTTCCGTGACGGCGCGCCTCCTGGTGGCCGCCGACGGGGGCGACTCCAAGACCAGGCAATGCCTCGGGGTCGATACCGACGGACGCGACTACCGGCAGACGGCGGTGGTGGCCAATATCAGCCTCGCCCGCCCCCACGACGGCCTGGCCTACGAGCGCTTCACCGCCGGTGGGCCGCTGGCCTTGTTGCCGCTCACGATGCAGCGTTATGTGGCGGTGTGGGCGATGGCGACGAACGAGGTTGAGCAAGTCATGCGGCTCGACGAGCCGAGCTTCCTCGCGGCCATACGCGAGCGCAGCGGGCGCCGGGTGAGCGGCCTCGTCAAGCTCGGGGCACGGCGCAGCTATCCGCTCAGGCTCATCACGACTCGCGAACAGACAGGCCCGCGCTTCGTCGTGCTCGGCAACGCCGCGCACACGGTTCACCCCAATGCCGCCCAGGGGCTCAACCTCGCCCTGCGCGATGTGGCGGGGCTCGCCGACTGTCTGGCCGCGGTCGCGCGCGCCCGAGGCGATCCGGGCGATCCCGAGCTCCTGCGCCGTTATTTGGATAGCCGTCGTACCGATCAACGGCGGGTCGTTGCGCTGACCGATGGGTTGGCGCGGCTTTTTTACGACGACCGCTTCCCGCTCGCCCTGGGCCGCGGCCTCGCGATGCTCGCCATCGATCTCTGCCCGCCCCTGCAACGCGCCCTGTGCGAGATGGCCATGGGCCTTCGCGGCCGGCAGGCGCGCCTCACGCGCGGTCTCAGGCCATGAGACCGGGTTCGGACTTCGACGTCGCGGTGGCCGGAGGCGGGGTGGTGGGCGGTACGCTTTGCGCCCTTCTCGGGGGGTTCGGGCTCGAGGTGGCGCTGATCGAAGCCGGCGAGCCCCCGCTCGGCCCGAAGGACCCCGAGGATGCGCGGGTCCTGGCGCTGACGCGCGCCTCGGAGCGGTTGCTGCGGGCGATCGGGGCCTGGCACACCATCGAGTCCGAGCCCATCGGGTGCTTCCGCGAGATGCGGGTGTGGGATGAGGGTGGCAGCGGCTCCATCCACTTCGACAGCGCGGAGATCGGCGAGCCCACGCTCGGCCATATCGTGCCGGCGCGTCTCATCGAGGTCGCCGTGTCCGCGGTCCACCGCCATCTGCCCGCGATCACGGCCTTCCGACCCGCGAGGCTCGAGACCATCGCCTGGGGCCGGGAGCGGGTGGGCCTGCGCCTCGCCGATGGCCGCGGTTTCTCGGCCCGGCTCGTGGTCGGGGCCGACGGCGCGGCGTCGCGCGTCCGGGCGATGGCCGGGATCGAGGAGCGGGTGCGGGACTATCACCAGTCCGCCGTATGCTGCACGGCGGTGTCCGAGAGGCCGCACGGCGAGATCGCGCGCCAGCGTTTTCTCCCGACCGGCCCGCTTGCGTTCTTGCCCCTGGCCGATCCACACCGCTCGGCGATCGTCTGGTCGACGACCAACGAAGCCGCCGAGTCGCTCCTGCAGGAGACCGATCACGATCTCCGCAGGCGGCTCACGTTGGCCTTCGATAGCGCGCTCGGGGACATCGTCGAGATCGGCCCGCGGACCGCCTTCCCCCTGGTGCGGGGCTATGCCTCGCGCTACACCGGCGAGCGCGTGGCCCTCATCGGCGACGCCGCGCACCGCATCCACCCGCTCGCGGGGCAGGGGGCGAACCTCGGGGTGATGGACGCCGCAACCCTCGCCGAGGTCCTCCAGGATGCCCACCGGGCCGGGTCGGATCTCGGCGAATCGCGCGTCTTGCGGCGCTACGAGCGTTGGCGTAAGGGCGAGAACACAGCCATGATGCTCGTCATGGACGTCTTCAAGGAGGTGTTCGGGACCAGGCTCGCGCCGGTTCGATTACTGCGCAACCTCGGTCTGTCGGTGACCGATGCGGCTATGCCGCTCAAGCGCTGGATCATGCGCCGGGCGGTCGGGTTAGAGGGCGATCTGCCACGCCTGGCGCTCGAAACCGCGCGGGTTCAGGGTCGCCGATCGGACAGAGGGGGGTGGTAGATCAACTGCACCAGCCGCCCTTCGGGATCGCGACAGTACAGGCTGCGGGCCCCGTCGCGATGGGTGCGCGGCGGGGCATGGATGACGACGCCGTGGGCCATGAGATGCCGGTGCCAGACGTCCACGGCCTCGGCATCCTTCATTACGAACCCGATATGATCGAGGTCCTGCCGAATCGGAAACGGTTTTACGATCCGACCGGACGGGGTGTCCACGCCGGCGGCGCGGTGCAGGGCCAGGTTATCGGTCCCCGAGGTCAGATACACGTTGTTCGCATCGGGCCGCCACTCGACCCGCATGCCGAGGACATCGACGTAGAATCGCTCGCAGGCCTCGAGGTCACGTACGGCCAAGGCCAGATGACAGAGGCCCAGGGTCGCAGGGGGGCTCTGCGCGCTCATCCAGTGAGTATAACAAAACGAATATATGAAAATCAGGCGCGACTAAGCTCATGAATGAAACCCTATTCGAGTCCGCTGTCCCGAGCCTCCCGCTGGTCGGCCGGGGCAAGGTCCGCGACATGTATGCGGTCGGGGAGGACTATCTCCTCATCGTCACCACCGACCGCCTCTCGGCCTTCGATGTGGTCCTGCCCGACCCCATCCCTGGCAAGGGCGCGGTGCTCACGGCCCTCTCAAGCTTCTGGTTCCGGCGCACCGCGGGCCTGGTGGCGAACCACCTCGCGGCGATCCCGCTCGAAGCGGTGTTGCCCGACCCGGCCGAACGCGCCCCCATCGAAGGTCGCGGCCTGGTGGTACGCAGGCTCCAGCCGCTCCCGGTCGAGGCCATCGTGCGCGGGTACCTGATCGGGTCGGGATGGAAGGACTACCAGAAGGTAGGGGCCGTCTGCGGGATCGAGTTGCCGGCCGGGCTCAGGCAGGCCGAGCGGCTACCCGCGCCGATCTTTACCCCCTCGACCAAGGCCGAGATCGGGGCCCATGACGAGAACATCGGCTTCGACGAGGTCGCGCACCTCATCGGCCGGGGTGTCGCAGAGCGGCTCCGCGACACCGCGATCCGCCTCTACACCGAGGCCGCCGGGTACGCACGTGCCCGTGGCATCATCATCGCCGACACCAAATTCGAGCTGGCGCTGGATGAACGCGGCGATCTGGTCTTGATCGACGAGGTCTTGACCCCCGACTCCTCGCGCTTCTGGCCGGTCGACGGGTATGCGATAGGCGAAAGCCCACCGAGCTTCGACAAGCAGTTCGTGCGCGACTATCTCGAGACCCTCGACTGGGACAAGAAACCACCCGCCCCGCGGCTTCCCCGGGAGATCATCGAGAAGACCGCGGACAAGTACCGGGAGGCGGAGAGGCGCCTTCTATCTCAAGCGGTGTAGTGCCTTACCTGCCGCTGCCGTGACACGGAATAAACTGACCCCCGGCGTGACCGACCTTTCAACTCCTCTGGCCGAAGAGATCACGAAAGGTCGCGTAATAAGAGGCCATCAATACCGGTAGCGCGACAAACAGGCCGATGACGAGGGCCATCGCGCCCAGCAGTACGACCAACAAAGCGAGAACGCCGTAGACCAAAAACGGTAGCCAGTTGCGCATACAGGCCGAGAAACTCTGCTTCATAGCCGCGACTGCACCCATATCGGCATAGAAAACAAGACCCGGCGCAAACCAGTAGGCCGCCGCCACGGGCACAGTGAGGGCAACTATCGCCAGGATGGCAATCAGCACACGCGCCACGCCCGCTCCTTCCATCAGTGTCTGCATGGCCTGCTCGGGATCGGTCGCATTGAAGACGTCAGCGCCGCCCAATAGCGGCACTGCCGCAATCACCCCCACGGCAATCACCGCCACAATCATCACGATATAGAGTGCTGCGACCGCTATCAGCGACCCCGGCTTCTCCTTGAAGCCGACAAAAAGCTTACCGATATCGGCCTCTTCGCCTTGGGCGATACCATGCGCGAAGCTCAATAGCCCCGCCATGAAGATCGGACCGATCAAGATATTGGCGATGTCGCCAAGAAAGGGGATAAGGCCCAGCACGATCTGGATGCCCACCAGGATAAGGAGCGCCACGATCCACATCCACGGCACGGCCTTAAACAGGGTCCAGCCTTCGCCGATCCAACTGACGCCGCGGCCGGCATCAACTTTGGCGGCGGGGACATTGAACTGAGTAGCAGGGCGCGGCTCGCGCACATCGGCAACGGTGGCTGAGGGGGGACGATAGGGATTAACGGACAACGACGACATGGTTTTTTCTCCTACGAGCAACGGATTGAACAACGTTGGGGACGCCAGGCCCGCTCCAGGCGCTATCTGTGCCACCTTAGGTAAAGGGTAAGACTTTCAACGCGACTTATCAACGGGCTATGTTTCGTCGGACGGACGGGCTGGGCGGTGATTTGGCGGTGTGAAAGCGGACGCGGCCTCGAAAACCCGCGCCTGGACACAAAAAACCCCGCGGTTGCGGGGTTAAGGTGGTGGAGGCGATGGCTCTAAACTGAGAGGGTCATCGATCGCGCTGGCGAGGGTCGCCCCGCTCCGATGGAGCGTTGAGGGGCGCCGCGCTCGCCGCTGGCTGGCCTACGAGGGAAGCCAGGAGTGTGACCGAATGAGCTCGATGGCACTGTTCATAGCGTTGCTCCAGTAGCGCTTGCATCACTAGGCTAGCAAGCCTCGGACCAAGGCGGGAACCGCTCTCCCGTTATGATTATCTATTTGATTTCACGTGGTTGACACATCAGCGTCGGAGAGGCTCTGAGGGAGCGACTGCGCCATGGCAGGGCGAGGGTCCCTATAATGGTGCGGCGCAGCAAGGGGCGCTTCGCGCGCGACTGTTACGGGGCATTGCCCCTCACGCGCTCCAGGATCACGAAGCTATAGGGATAACGGTTGACGAGGTCGGGCGGGTGATCGATCCTGTCGCGCTCGCGCCATTCGCCTGCGTCATAGGCGGGAAACCAGGTGTCGCCGCTGATCTTGGCGCGTATCTCGGTGAGATAGATACGCTCGCAGAGCGGCAGGGCTTCGCTATAGATTGCGGCGCCACCAATCACCATCACCTCACCGAGCGGCCGCGCCATGGCCAGGGCCGCCTCGAGATCGTGCGCTATGAAGGCACCCGCGCCGCGCAGCTCGGGGTCACGGGTCACGACGATGTTGGTCCTCCCCGGCAGCGGATGGCCGATGGACTCGAAGGTCCGGCGGCCCATGACAATAGGTTTGCCGAGGGTCAAGGCCCGGAAATGCCGCAGATCGGCGGGGAGATGCCAGGGCAGCCGGCCACCCGCGCCGATCACCCGGCCGTCGGCCATGGCGACGACCAAGCTGATCACGTGGGGGCCGTGGGAGGGGCTGAGCCCACCGGGGTTCTCGCGACGCTACCGTCCGTTACCAGGGGAGGGCGTAACGCGCCGCTACACCGCGATGGGCGCCGCGATCGGCGGGTGGTGGCGGTAGTCCTCGAGTGTGAAATCGCCGGCGGTGAAACCGAAGAGCGACTGGACCTCGGGGTTGAGCCGCATCCTCGGCAGCGCATAGGGGCTGCGGGCGAGCTGCGTCCGGGCCTGGTCCAGGTGATTGAGATAGAGGTGTACGTCCCCGAGCGTGTGGATGAGATCGCCCGGCACATGGCCCGTGACCTGGGCCAGCATCATCGTCAGCAAGGCGTAGCTCGCGATGTTGAACGGCACGCCCAGGAACACGTCGGCGCTGCGCTGGTACACCTGACAGGACAGGCGGCCCCCCGCCACGTAGAACTGGAACAGGCAGTGACAGGGGGGCAGCGCCATGCGCTCGATCTCGCCCACGTTCCAGGCGCTCACGATGAGGCGCCTTGAGTCGGGGTCGGCCTTGAGCGCGTCCACGACCCGGCTCATCTGGTCGATGGTCTGCCCATCGGCGGCGCGCCACGCCCGCCATTGGGCCCCGTACACCGGACCGAGGTCACCGTTCGCGTCCGCCCATTCGTCCCAGATCGTCACCCCGTGCTCGTGCAAGGAGCGTACGTTGGTGTCCCCGCGCAGAAACCACAGGAGCTCGTGGATCACTGATTTGATGTGCAGCCGTTTGGTCGTGACCACCGGAAACCCGATCCCGAGGTCGAAGCGTATCTGGCAGCCGAACAGGCTGAGCGTGCCGGTGCCGGTGCGGTCGCGTTTTTCCACACCCTCCGTCAGTACCCGACGCAAGAGCCGGAGGTAGGGTGCCATGTCAGCGACGGGGCCGCAGGCACAGCCACAGGCCGGTGAGCAACATCGGGACGGTCAAGACCTGTCCCATGGTCAGCCAGCCGAACGCAAGGTAGCCGATGTGGGCGTCCGGTACCCGCACGAACTCGACCAGGAAACGCGCACAGCCATAGCCGGCGAGAAACGCCCCCGATACCACGCCGATCGGTCGGCGTTTCCGCGAAAGCGTCCACAGCCACGCGAACAACAGCGCGCCTTCGAGCAATGCCTCATAGATCTGGGTTGGGTGGCGCGGGACGTCTCCCGCGGCCGAATCGGGGAATACGACGCCCCAGGGGAGATCGGTCGGCGCACCCCAAAGCTCCCCGTTGACGAAGTTGGCGAGGCGGCCCAGTAACAGACCGATCGGGACCACGGGGGCGAGCAGATCCGTGACCTCCAAAAAGCGCTTACCGGCCTTGCGCGCATACCAGGCGGCGGCCAACAAGACGCCGATGAGCCCGCCATGAAACGACATGCCTCCTTGCCACACCTTGAAGACGGCAAGGGGATCTTTGACGTACACAGGAAAATTGTAGAACAGGATATATCCCAGCCGACCCCCGATCACGAGCCCGAGCGCGGCATAGAAAATCAAGTCGCCGACTTGTTCTTCGGTCCAGCCGGAGCCGGGACGTGCCGCCCGGCGCTTCATGAGCCACCAGGCCGACAGGATCCCGGTGACATAGGCGAGCCCGTACCAGCGGATCGCGAGTGGGCCGATGTGAACGGCCACCGGGTCGATGCCGGGAAAGGGGATCACCTGGATATGTTAGCACGCGAGTCGTCGGGCGCCGATGCGGAGGCCACAGAGTGCGAACGCGGGCTAGCTACGGCGCTTCGGCTATAGCGTGACTCTGGGATTGTCGAAGCGAGGAGTTTTGGCGTGTCGCAACGTCGCGGTCACCACGACAGGATGTATGAAAAAACGCCTAGGGGGGATGCCACTGGCGCGCTCACAACGCCTCGCGGTATCCGACCCGCGCCCGCCCCTGCAACGGTCACGGCCCCTGCCGCCATCGAGTGCGTCGCGGCCCGCACCGCCGTGCAGCGTATCGCGTCCGGCCCCACCCCTGAGCCTGTCCCTGCCGCTCTCGCCGAAGAGCCTGTCGCGTCCGGCGCCACCCCGGACCCTGTCGTTGCCGTTGCCCCCGCAGATCGTGTCACGGCCGCCGGCGCCGTGGATAGTGTCGTTGCCACCCAGGCCGGCGATGACATCGTCGCCGGCGGTGCCGACGAGGATATCGGGCCCCTCCGTGCCGAGCACCGTAACCGGCAGGCCGCGGCAGGTGGGCGCGCGCCGAGGGATGTTCTCGGTACACTCCGAAAAGCTGAAGCGCGCGATGCGGGTCGCCCATAGCCCCCCGGCGCCGACGAACTCGTCGGTGTACCAGAAGGTGCAATCGTCGTTCGGGTCGACGCTCATGGCGCTGTAATCGCCCCAGCGTGTGGCCGCCATCTGAGACGACAAGCCGGTCACTACGTTCACCTCGCCTTGCGGGAGGGTCCCGAGCGGATCGCTCGCCAGGCGCCCGGTGTAGCGGATGGAGGGGAAGACGCCGGGGCCGGAGACACTGTAGCCGAGTCCGATGTCGCCCCGCCCGTCCATGGCGATGCTGCCCATCCAGCGATGATCGGCATCGGGGGCATGGGTGCCCTCCTGGAAGACCGTCCAGGGCCCGGTAGCCGTCTTGCGCAGCTCGTACCAGCGGATCCCGCCGTGGTCGGTGTTATCGACATCGGTCACGAAATTGCCGACCAGGGTCTCGTGGCTGCCGAAGTTGCGATATTGCGATCGCCACATGACCACCTCACGCAAGGGATCGAGCCTCCGGCCGGTGCCCGGTTGGGGAAAGCATTCGAACGACGTCAGACCGCATAGGCCGGAGTCGAGCTCCGCTACAGCGACAGTGGTGGCGAGGAGGAAAGTCGAGCCGGCGGGATTGGCGAAATCGACGTGGAATTCCCAGATCTCCAGGAAGTCCCGGCTCGGGTCGTTGAGGCCGGGATTGTGCGCCTCGTCGTCGCGATGGCGTATGAAATAGTTCGGCGCGCCAGCCGGCGGCGGGGTGGGACCGTCGAGATCGCTCGGTGTCAACGCCTGGAAGACGAACCCCCGGAGCCGCGCGGCCGTGCGGCGCTGGAAACCGGCCGGCCGGCCGTCGAGCATGCGGCGACGCTGCAACGCATAGGCCGCCGGGCTCCGCTCGTTGGTCGAGACGTAATAGGCGTCCGGCCACACGGCGTACTTGGGATAGTCCGGAAACCGCGGGACCTCGAAATCGTAAACGAAAAAACCGCCCCGGACCGGATCGGGCGTACGCGAGATGTAAACGCACAGATGATTCCCGGTGGACGCGAATTCGCTCAGGAGCCAGCGATCGGCGAGCCCATCGAACAGCACGATGGGATCTCCGGAACCGTTCGTGCCGGCACCGGCACCCGCGGGCGCGAGTGAATCGAGGTCGAAATCGGCGAGCCGGCCGCCGGATTTATCGAAGATCCGCACCCGGCTGCTGCCGCCGCTGCCGCCGTTGACCATCTGGATGTAGTCGTCGGGTCCGACATCGCCCACCGGATCCGGCGGAAACGCGCCGGTAAAGCCGATCCCGCCGAAGACCAGGTCGGGTGGATCGAAGGCGCGAAACGAGCGGCCGTCACCGCCCCGGCCTTGGGGGGGTGAAGAGCGGATCGGGCGGAGAGGGTTCCGGCGAGATCGGTGGCCGGGGGCGCGGATGCACGCGCCTCGGGATCTCGCGGATCGGGTCCCCTTGCTTCCAGGGCGGCGGGTGGGGGGTCGAAACGCGGCGAGACGGGCCTACGACGCCCGCGCGGTCTTCGGGACCGCCCGACGTTCGTGACGCCCCAGGCCGCGTACGAACGCCAGGATCCCCTCGCTCGTGAGGCCCGCATCCACCAGCATCTCCTCGCGCGTGCCGTGCTGGATGAGGCGGTCGGGCAGGCCGTAGTGGACCACGGGGGTGTGGCAGCCGTGGGCCGCCAGGGCCTCGGCGACGCCGCTCCCGGCGCCGCCCGCCACGACGTTTTCCTCGACGGTGACCAAGAGAGCGTGGGATCCCGCCAAATCGAGGAGCATCTCCTCGTCCAACGGTCTCACGAAGCGCATGTTGACGACCGTGGCATCGAGCACCCCGGCCACCTCCAACGCCGGCGCCACCATGGTGCCGAAGGCCAAAAGCGCGATCCCATGCCCCTCGCGCCGCATCTCCCCTCTGCCGAGGGGGAGGGCCGTCATGGTGCTGTTCACCGGAACCCCGGGTCCTTCGCCGCGCGGGTACCGCACGGCCGCGGGTCCGTCGTGCAGAAATCCGGTATACAGCATCTGCCGGCACTCGTTCTCGTCGGCCGGTGCCATCACCACCATATGGGGCAGGCAGCGCAGAAAAGTGAGATCGTAGCTGCCGTTGTGCGTGGGTCCGTCGGCCCCTACCAGCCCGGCCCGGTCGATGGCGAACAAGACCGGCAGCTTCTGGTTGACGACGTCGTGGATGACCTGGTCATAGGCCCGCTGTAGGAAGGTCGAGTAGATCGCCACCACCGGTTTCTGCCCCTCGCAGGCCATGCCGGCCGCGACAGTCACGCTGTGCTGCTCGGCGATCGCGACATCGAAGTAGCGATCCGGGAAGTCCTTCTGGAAGCGTACCAGACCCGATCCCTCCCGCATCGCCGGGGTGATGGCGACGAGACGCGGATCCACGGCCGCCATATCGCAGACCCAGTCGCCGAATACCTTGGTGTAGGTCGGCTTGCTCGGCGCCTTGCTCGCGACGATGCCGCGTTCCGGATCGAATGGCGTCACGCCGTGGTACTTGACCGGATCGGCTTCGGCCGGCGGGTAGCCCTTGCCCTTCTTGGTGATGACGTGCAGCAGCTGCGGCCCCGGCATCTGGCTCACGTTGCGGATGGTGCCGAGGAGGGTCGGCAGATCATGCCCGTCGATCGGTCCGATGTAGTTGAAGCCCAGCTCCTCGAATAGGGTCCCGGGGATGATCAGACCCTTGACGTGCTCCTCGGCGCGGCGTGCCAACTCCCAGACCGGGGGCATGATCGAGAGCACCTTCTTGCTACCGGCCTTGACGGAGGTGTAAAGCCGGCCCGACAACACCTGGGCGATGCGGTTCGATAGCGCCCCGACGTTGGGCGAGATGGACATGTCGTTGTCGTTCAGGATGACCATGAGGTCGATGGCGAGGTCCCCGGCGTGGTTCATGGCCTCGAAGGCCAGCCCGGCGGTGATGCCCCCGTCGCCGATGACGGCCACGGCCTTGCGGCCCCGGCCCTCCCTCCGGGCCGCGATCGCCATCCCTAGCGCGGCGCTGATGGAGGTGCTCGAATGCCCGACCCCGAAGGTATCGCAGGGGCTCTCGTCGCGCTTGGGAAATGGCGCGAGCCCACCCCACTGGCGGATGGTCGGCATCCGGTCGCGGCGGCCGGTCAAGATCTTGTGGGGGTACGCCTGATGCCCCACATCCCACACCAGCCGGTCCTCGGGGGTGTTGAGGACATAGTGCAGGGCGATGGTCAACTCCACCGTCCCGAGCCCCGCGGCGAAATGGCCGCCGCTCTGGCTCACCGAGTCCAGCAGGAAGGCCCGCAGCTCCTCGGCTAGCGCCAAGAGCTCCGATTCCGGCAGGCCCCGGAGGTCCTCTGGGGACTCGATCGTGCTCAGACGTGGGTAGTATTTGCTCATACGCAACAACTCAAGCTCGAAGGCTACATTATCGATACGCCCTCCGGCTCTTGCAACCAATCCCCGGCGAGACCCGCGGGCGGCCACACTATCGACACCGGGCGGCAAAGCCTCACCGGGCGCTGGGCTGTACTTTCCCGAACCGTTACAGTATGGTAATAGGGATCGCGGGCTCGTTTCCGCAATTGGTTGATCAGGCGCCGAAATCTTACCACCAGACTCGGGGAGGATTGGCATGGGCGTTCCCTTGATGCAGCAGTACCGTGTCGCGCGCTATGTGCTCGAGCAGAAGTTCCGCGGCCGGCAGCGCTATCCGCTCGTGTTGATGTTGGAACCGTTGTTTCGTTGCAACCTCGCGTGCGCCGGGTGCGGCAAGATCGACTATCCCGATGAGATCCTCGACAAGCGCTTGTCGGTCGAGGAGTGCATGGCCGCCATCGACGACTGCGGCGCACCGATCGTCTCGATCGCGGGCGGCGAGCCGTTGATCCACAAGGAGATGCCCCAGATCGTCGAGGGCTTCATCGAACGCGAGAAGTTCGTGTATCTCTGCACCAATGCGCTGCTTCTGGACCGCCGCATGAAGGACTATCGGCCTTCCCCGTACCTGACCTTCTCCATCCACCTCGACGGGACCCGCCAGCGGCACGACGCCTCGGTGTGCCGCGAGGGCGTCTTCGATACCTGTGTGGCCGTCATCGAGAAGGCGCGCGCGCAGGGCTTTCGGGTCACGGCCAACTGCACGCTCTTTCAAGGGGAAACCGCCCCGGAAGTCGCCGAGTTCATGGATATCGCGATGGCGCTCGGGGTGGAGGGCGTGACCATCTCGCCGGGCTATAGCTACGAGCGTGCCCCGCGCCAGGACGTGTTTCTGAAGCGCCGCGCCAGCAAGCAGTTGTTTCGCGATCTGTTCAAGCTCGGCAAATCACGGCGCGGAAAACGTCAGTGGTACTTCAACCAGTCGCCCCTGTACCTCGATTTCCTCGCCGGTAACCAGGCCTACCAGTGTACACCGTGGGGCAATCCCACGCGCAACGTGTTCGGCTGGCAGAAGCCCTGTTACCTCCTGGTGGGGGAAGGGTATGCCAAGACCTACCGGGAGCTCATGCAAGAGACCGAATGGGAACGCTATGGCACCGGGCGCAACGCGAAGTGCAACGACTGCATGGTCCATTGCGGCTACGAGGCGACGGCGGTGAACGACGCGTTCCACTCGCCGCTGAAGGCCCTGCGGGTCATGCTCGCGGGACCGCGCACCGATGGGGAAATGGCGCCCGAACCCGAGATCATCGATGGGGAGGAAGCCTTGCCCCGGCCGCACCTGGTAGGCAAGGGCCCCGGGGCCGTAGCGACGATCGCCGCGCCGATCCCGCGTCACCGCAAGGCCAGCGGCTAGCGGACAATAGGTCGCGCCGGTCCCGGCATCGCTCGCATGTCTTGGTGGTACGTGGTGCTGCCGGCGTGCGTCATGTGGCTGTGCGTGTTGCTCGCCCCTTGGCGTCCCTGGGCCACCGACGAATCGCTGGACGCCCAGGGCGGCGGCGAGGATGTCGATCTCCGTGATGTGAGCGTCCTCTGCCCGGCCCGCGACGAGGCGGTGCAGATCGGCACGATCCTGGTCGCGCTGGGGCGCCAGGGGCGGGGGCTGCGGATCATCCTCATCGACGATCAATCGACGGACGGCACCGCGGCGGTGGCGCGTGCCTGCCGCATCGAGGGGCTGGAGATCGTGCATGGGATGCCCCTGCCTCCCGGTTGGAGCGGGAAACTATGGGCCTTGCACCAGGGGCTCGCCCACGTCCGCACCGAGCGGGTCCTGCTCCTCGATGCCGATATCGAGCTGCTCCCCGGGATCCTCCCCGCACTCCGCGCCAAGCTGCTGCAGGACGGTAGCCATCTGGTGTCGCTCTTGGTCTCGCTACGCATGGAGAACCTCTGGGAACGGTTCTTGATGCCGGCCTTCGTGTACTTCTTCAAGCTCCTCTACCCCTTCCGTCTGTCCAACTCGCCGGCAATACCGTTCGTGGCCTGCGCCGCCGGCGGCTGCATCCTCCTGGAGACGCGTGTCCTGCGAGAGATCGGTGGATTCGCGGCGATACGAGACGCGCTCATCGACGACTGTGCCCTGGCCGGGCGCGTCAAGAAGCGGGGGTTCCGTACCTGGATCGGGCTGACCCATTCGGCCCGGAGCTTGAGGCCCTATCCCTCGCTGCAGAGCATCTGGGACATGGTGGCGAGAACGGCCTTCACACAGTTGCGCTATTCCCCCGCGTTGCTCGTCCTCTGCACCCTGGTGATGCTATGTGCCTTCGCGGCGCCCGCCGCGGCGCTCTGCTCGGGGGAGTGGCCGGTGGCGGTGGTCGGCGCCCTGACCTTAGCCATGGCCATGGTGAGTTACCGAGCCGTTCTCAGTTATTATGGGCTCCCCCTCGCCTGGGGGCTGGTCCTGCCGGGGGCGGGGTGCTTGTTCCTCGGCATGTCGTGGAGCTCCGCGATCCGCTACTGGCGGGGCCGGCGATCGCTGTGGAAGGGCAGGCGTTACGGTACCGACGAGGCTGTGGCAGGCGCGCTCGAGGACACCCCTGGTTAAAGACACCGGGGTCCCTTGCGATATCTAGTGCTGCTAACGGGGCGCGGCGTCGGATGAGCGGGGCATTCCGAGGGGCCTGGCTTGGGGAACCGCGATATCCGCTCTGAGACGGGAATGTTCTTGATGATGATGAACGGCTACCGAGCGCTGACGCGCGTCCTGATTTTTGCGACGTCACTCGTTTTGGGTGCCGATCTGCAGGCGGGCACGGCGGAGGCCAAGGCGGTGATCGACAAGCTGCACGCGACGCTCCTGGATGTCATGAAGCGTGCCCATACCCTGGGATATTCCGGTCGTTATGACGAGCTCGCTCCCGTGGTTAGTGCCAGCTTCGATTTCGGCACCATCGGACAGCAGCTCCTGGGCCGCCATTGGGCGGGGCTCAATGCGGATCAGAGAAAGCTGTTCCTCGAGACCTTCGAGCGGCACAGCACGGCGACCTACGCGGCGCGATTCGACGGGTTCAAGAACGAGAAGTTTCGCGATGTCTCGCAGGAAACCAAGGGGGACTGGACGATCATCACGGCCGAGTTGGTAAAATCGAACGGCGACACCGTCCAGTTCAAGTACATCCTCAAACCCGAAGGTGAGCGCTGGCGGATCCTGAACGTGTTCGCCGATGGAGTCAGCGAGCTAGCGGCGCGCAAGGCCGAGTACTCGAGGGTGATAAAGGATCGCGGGTTCGACGCCCTGGTCGCCCGGATCAGGGACAAGATCGACCACTACGCGAAAGGGGCGTGACGGACCCGATCCAGGCGAGGGTCGCGGTGGGTGAGCCTGGCTGGCGAGGATTTATCTGGAGATGGGTACCATGACCGACAATAACAACCGACGGGTCCTTGCGATGGCGCTGCTCGTGGCGATCCTGCCCGGCTGCGCGACCCAGTCGACGCTCTCGGAAGACGAATCCGACCCCCTGGAGGGGACCAATCGGTCGGTCTACGACTTCAATGAGAGCTTGGATACCTATGTGATGAGACCGGTCGCGGAGACCTATGTCGATTATACGCCCGAGCTCGTCCGTGACGGGGTCACGAATTTCTTCAGCAACCTCGGCTATATCAACGTAATTTTCAACGAGCTGCTCCAGGGAAAAGTGAGGCAAGGTATCGCCGACATCGGCCGGTTTACCATCAACAGCACCGTCGGGATCGGCGGTTTTATCGATATCGCGAGCGCCGGCAGTGTGCCGAAACACGATGAGGACTTTGGTCAGACCCTGGGCGTATGGGGTGTGGACGAAGGCGCCTATCTGGTGTTGCCCGTGCTCGGGCCGAGCTCGGCGCGCGATGTGCCGAGATACATCACGAGCACCCTGCTGAACCCCTTGTTCTATCTCACGAGCCCCATCATAGGTCCGACTGGGGTGCTCGGTGCCGTCAACGAGCGCGCTAATTTTCTCGAAGCCACCCGCTTGCGCGACGAGGCCGCCCTGGATCCCTACACCTTCACACGCGAGGCCTACCGGCAACGCCGCCTGAACGACATCTACGACGGCGATCCCCCTCTCGAAGACTTGGACGAAGGCGAAGAAGGCGACGAAGGTGAGGGTGAGGAAGCCGCAGGTAACGTCCTCCGCATCGAGTAAACGCGCGCAACGTGTGAACACGTCTCCCGGGAGGCCCTGGGTGTGTCGAACCGCGGCGCTCCGCCGGTACCGTCCCGCTTCACCCGCCGGCCGTGGTCCGTATGTGAACTCGACCGTGGCCGCCGCCATCGACGCACGCCTCCGAGCGCATCGTCGATCTGATGACGAACCAGGCCTAGCGGTAGCGCGAGCGGATCGATGCGACATGGGGGTGTAGCCGGGATCCGGCAGCGCCTCGGACGGTCCTGCGGGGCTACAGGGGCATGAGCAGCACCGGCGGACGGATACCGCCCCATGACGGCGGCTTCCACATGAGCCCCGAGGCATTCCGCCGGTACGGCCGTGCGGTCGTGGACTGGATCGCGGATTACTACGCTAGAGTCGAGTCCTATCCGGTCCTCTCGCAGATCGCGCCCGGCGAGGTGTATCGTTCGCTGCCGCCCGAGGCCCCGCAGCACGGCGAGGGTTTCGAGGCGATCCTCGCAGACGTCGACCGGCTGATCCTACCCGGCATCACCCACTGGCAGTCGCCGAACTTCTTCGCCTTTTTCCCGGCCAATACCTCCGGACCGTCGATCCTGGGCGAATTGCTCGCCGGAGGGCTCGGCGTGCAGGGCATGCTGTGGGCCACGAGCCCGGCCTGCACGGAGCTTGAGACCCGTGTCCTCGACTGGCTCATCGAGATGCTGGGTCTACCCCTGCGGTTTCGTTCCGACGGGCCGGGCGGCGGGGTGATCCAGGACTCGGCTTCCAGCGCCACGCTGTGCGCGCTCCTCGCCGCGCGCGGGCGGGCCACGGATCCCCGCTGTAGCGACGAGGGCAGCGATGGCCGGCTGGTGTGCTATGCCTCGACGGAGGCGCACTCGTCGATCGAGAAGGCCGTACGCATCGCGGGGCTCGGGCGCCGGGGGTTGTGCCGGATCGCAGTGGACGAGCGCTTCGCCATGCGCGCCGATGCACTGGCCGAGCGCATCGCTCAGGATCGCGCGCAAGGCCTCCTCCCGTTCCTTGTGTGTGCCACGATTGGGACGACCTCCTCAAACGCCATCGATCCGCTTCCGGCGATCGGCTTAGCGTGCCGTGAGGCGGGACTGTGGCTGCACGTCGATGCGGCCATGTCGGGTACCGCGGCGATCTGCCCCGAGTATCGCTATCTACACGCGGGGATGGCGCTTGCCCATAGCTATTGCTTCAACCCCCACAAATGGATGTTCACCAATTTCGATTGCGATTGCTTCTATGTCGCGGATCGGAGCGCACTCATCGAATCGCTCTCGGTGCTCCCTGATTATCTTCGCAACCAGGCGACCGAGTCCGGCGCGGTGTTCGACTATCGCGATTGGCAGGTGCCGCTCGGACGGCGCTTCCGTGCCTTGAAGCTATGGTTCGTGATCCGCCATTACGGCATCGAGGGCCTGAGGCACCACATCCGGCGCCACGTGGAGCTCGCGCAGGAATTCGCGGGCTGGATCGCGGACTCGACTCGTTTCGAGCTTTGCGTCACGCCGCCTCTGAATCTCGTGTGCTTCCGGCATCGGGCGGGCGATGCGTTCAACCGCGAGTTGCTGGATCGGCTGAACGGCGGCGGCCGCCTGTACCTGACCCATACGAGCCTCCGGAACCGCTACACGCTGCGCCTGTGCGTCGGCCAGACGCATACCGAGCGCCGGCACGTCCAAGCGGCCTGGCGGACGATCCAGGAGACCGCGGGAGAGCTCGAGCGCGAGGGAATGATCCCTCGGAGCCCCGAGAGTGAATCGAACCCCAATGGCTGATTACAAATCGCTTATAAGCCCTTTTTGTCGCGTTTCATAGCAGTGTAGCAGTGCAAGCGCCGGAATATCTATTGCCTATACATACAATACACATGGACGGCTAAGTCATGGCAGCGTCGAACCAGCCGGTCTGTCGATGTTTTCAGGGATAAGCGGCCCTCGGCGCGTCGGATAAGCACGTCACGCGCTGCGTAAGCAGGTGTGTCGCGAGACCCCGCCACCCGGCGGGGTCTTTTTACAGAGCCAGGACCCCTCCCCCCCGGCCAATAGGTGTGCTATGCTTGGCCACTTACCAAGCGACCGTACCATCGCGGGTGAGGGCCGTATGGGATCAACGCCGTCTCGGAGTCGAACCGTGAAGCTACCCCTCATGCTTATCGTCATGGCACTTGCGGCATGCGCCCCCACCCCGACCGAGGGCCTGCGCGTTGAGGTCCACCGGGTCGATGCCAGCGGGCTCGGATCGACCATCGGTACGGTCGTGTTCTCCGACGTCCCGGCGGGGCTCGTCATCAAGCCGAGCTTGGAGGGCCTCCCGGCGGGTCCCCATGGCCTGCACGTGCATGAGAACCCGAGCTGTGAGCCGGCCGAGAAAGATGGGGCGGTGCAGCCCGCACTCGCCGCCGGGGCCCACTACGATCCGGAGGGGACCGGCCGCCACGAGGGTCCCACGGGTCAAGGCCACCTTGGTGATCTTCCCCTCCTGTCCGTCGATGCCTCTGGAAAAGCGCTCGGCGAAGCGGTGGCGCCACGCCTCAGGCTCGCCGACCTCAAGGGCCGCTCGCTCATGATCCACGCGGGGGGCGACAACTACTCCGATGCGCCCGAGAAGAACGGCGGGGGTGGGGGGCGCATCGCCTGTGGGGTCATCCCGTAGGGGCAGATAGCCGACCCGGGAAGGATAGAAAGTGAACTGATTGAGATAGAAGCCACCACTCATGCGGTTGGAGTTCCTATCCTTCCATGCACTCGTCGTGCGTACAACTTTCGTGCGGTTCTTATGCAATGTCCTAAATGCGATAATCCCATATCTCCGTTTAAGGTTTGGCTTATTAGTCGCTGGGCCCCCCTAAAATGCGGCAAGTGTGGGACGTTTTTGAATAGGCAAATCGATCGCCAGTTCTTCATTATTTCTGTTTTGTTTTTTACCGGACTAATTCTCTTTGCCGGTACGTTGGTCTGGTTGCTGGTCTGGCTATTGGTAGTGATGCTTATTGATGCATACACGATTCGGCTAGTTGCTGTAGACAGGCAAGGCAAGGTTTAGGCAGGTGCGGGTGAAAACAGTCGGTATTCGACGCGTTCATTCGCGCTCGCGCTAGACGCGAGCCGCCGACGGCGGACCAGTCTCAATCAGCTCGATCTTTTACCCGTCAGGATCTTCTATGAAGGCGATTATGGTGGCTCCGCCTTTCACCGGGCCTGCTTCGCGCGCGACTTTCCCCCCTCGGCGTTTGACATCTTCGCAGGTCTGGAACACGTCCGCGACTCCGATCGCGACATGGCCGTAGGCCGTTCCGAGCTCGTACTTGTCGACGCCGTAGTTGTACGTAAGCTCCATAACCAATAATCCTCAGAGCTGGGAAAAAGTGCGGGAGCGCGAACGCAGTTCGCGGCGCGCCTCTGCGAAGTCGGGATAGACGCTCGCTACCGCCCGCCAAAAGCGCGGCGAGTGATCCATGTGCCGGAGATGCGCGAGCTCGTGCGCGACGACATAATCGACGAGCGGGAGACGCACGTGTACAAGCCGCCAGCAAAGCCGCACCCGACCGTCGGCCGAGCAGGCGCCCCATTGCGTGCGCGCCGCGGAAAGGGAGACGCGGTGCACTTCGACACCGAGGAGTGGTGCGAACGCCGAGATGCGCTTGTGAAACAGTTCGAGCGCCGCGGCGCGCAACCATGCGATGATCGCTTCACGCAACTGCCCCCCCTCCGTCCCGCGGGCGAGCGCAACCTCCAGCCGATCATTGACGATACGCGTCGCGCCAGCGCCGCAAACGATCGCGATCTCGCGTCCGAGATAAGGAATACGCGCGCCTTGGCGCCACGCGAACGGCGGCCGCGCATGGACGCTTGCCTCGGCCAGCTTCTTCAAGATCCACTCTTCTTTCTCGCGGATGAAGGATTCCACTTCGACAAGGGTGACGTGGCGTGGGCCAGCGGCGCGCAATCCGAATTCATCGACCACGAGTCCGAGGGTTCGGCGTCGATCGCGCCGGAAGCGGTAGGCGAGCACCCGGTCGCCGAGCCGGATGTGACGAAGCTGACCCGTCGGCGACGGATGTGTGTGCTCCGCAACTATTACTCGAGAACCCATTTTCTCTAGTTTGGCAGTGGGTGCTAGTGAGGTACCGACCCTCTAGCGACCCGCGAACCCCCGTAGGAACCCGGAACCGGATTGCACCGAGTATAACCAGGTTGGGACGGCGTAGCCAGGAACGACGGCGTTGCCCACCAGTCAAGCCCATGATCGAGGCCCGCGACCCGAACGAGGCGATCCAGGTTGCGTCGCGTCCGCTTCGACAGCATCGAGGTAACGGCCGGTCGCCGAGGAGTCCGGCCGGACAGCCGCTACGGATTGCCGGAGTAGCAAGGAACGTGATCATCGACGCCGCGCGGCTGTCGATTTCCGCAATCCTCGTTCGACAATTCACTAGAGAAGGGCTCCAGCTGGTCGAAAACTCCGGCAAGCGGAGCCGCTCAATCTGACACAAAACGGAGAGTTACGATGCGATTCATGATGCTGATGATCCCGAAAGGCTACGAGACAGCGGAGCCCGGCACGATGCCGGACCCCAAGGCCGTTGAGGCGATGATGAGGTACAACGAAGACCTGCAGAAGGCCGGGGTGCTGCTTTCGCTGGACGGCCTGCACCCGCCGTCGATGGGCGCGCGCGTTTCCTTCAAAGGCGGTAAGCCCACGGTTACCGACGGGCCTTTCACCGAGGCCAAGGAAGTGCTCGGCGGCTATTGGATGATCCGGGTGAAGTCGAAGGAGGAGGCGATCGAGTGGGCCAAGCGCTGCCCGGCTTCCGATAACGAAGTGATCGAGATCCGGCAGGTGCAGGAGTTCGAGGACTTCCCTGCCGACGTGCAGAAGGCCGCGGCCGGATTCCCGGAGATGCAGGCGCAGTCGGGACAGCGCCGAACACGGTTGCAGCCCGAAACGAATCAGGAGCAAACGATGTCCACCAAGATCTTTGTCAATCTGCCGGTAAAGGAACTGAGGAAGTCCATCGGCTTCTTCGACAAGCTCGGCTTCACGTTCAACGCGCAGTTCACGGATGAGACCGCGGCCTGCATGGTGATCAGCGACAGCATCTACGCGATGCTGCTGACGCATGAGAAGTTCAAGGAGTTCACGCCCAAGGCGATCTGCGACGCGACGAAAAGCACCGAGGTGCTCATGTGCCTGAGCTGCGAGAGTCGCGCACAGGTCGACGACTATGTCCGCAAGGCCGTGGCGGCCGGCGGGGCGACTTACAACGAGCCGCAGGATCACGGCTTCATGTACGGTCACGGCTTCCAGGACCTTGACGGACACATCTGGGAACTGATCTACATGGACCCGAGCGCGATCAAGCAAGGGTAGTCGATCCCGAAATCTCAGCGAGGAGGATGAAGATGGCATACGTCGACGGTTTCGTGCTTCCAGCCCCGAAGAAAAACGCGCGGGCCTACCGATGCATGGCGAGCAAGGCCGCAAAGATCTGGCGCGATGCGGAGTGAACGCGGCATGATGCGACATGGCAAAGTAGAATTAATGCAGGCAACCAGGCATCTAGTCTCGACTTTTCCGGGACGTGCTCGGTCTCGATGAAGATCTTGAGCAGGTGGATCGCCGAGATCCCGTAGCAGCCGACGATGACCATGAGGAGCAGATTCGAAGATCTCACCACGTCGATGAGGCCCAGAACGACCAGCATGGTCTCCGTGGCGGTGAAGCTCCCGGCCCGGTTGATCAAGTGCAGCAGCTCGATCATGAACTGGTAGATAGACATACACGCCCTGGGCGGCGATGAGGCCGACGTAGAGACGCGCCTGGAGTCACGGGCTCCATGAGATGAAACCCTCGAGCCATCGGATCGGATCGCGCGTCTGCCCTGTTGTCATGAGGATGTCTATCTCGGCTCGCGGCGATTTTGGTATTATATCGACAACACCCTACGAGGGGCCGCCGGTGAGACTGACGGCAGACGGGCTTCGCCACTGGGAGAACAAGCGCATCACGCTGCTCGGCATGTCCGGGGTCGGCAAGACCCGCCTCGCGACCCTGCTGCGACAATCCCAGTGGTTCCACTACTCCGGCGACTACCGCATCGGGACGCGCTATCTGGATGAGGCGATCCTCGACAACATCAAGTCCCAGGCGATGCAGATCCCGTTCTTGCGCGAGCTGTTCCGCTCGGACTCGATCTACATCTGCAACAACATCACGGTGGACAACCTGAAACCACTGTCCACCTTCCTCGGCAAGCTCGGCAACCCGGAGCGCGGGGGCCTCTGCCTCGCGGAGTTCAAACGGCGCCAGTCCCTGCATCGCGAGGCCGAGATCCGCGCCATGAAGGACGTGCCGGATTTCATCCGTAAGGCACGCGACATCTACGGATACCGGCACTTCGTGAACGACGCCGGCGGCAGCCTGTGCGAGATCGATGACCCCGAGGCGTTCCGCATGCTCGCCGAGCACACGCTCATCCTCTATATCCAGGCCACCGCCGAGGACGAGGCCATTCTCATTCGGCGCGCCCTCGCCGATCCCAAACCGCTGTACTATCGAGAGACGTTTCTGGACGAAGCGCTCGACCTCTTCATGCGCGAGCGCGGCCTTCCCTATGTCGCGCTCGTCGACCCCGACGATTTCGTGCGCTCCGTGTTCCCGAGGCTCTTCCGATCACGCATCCCGCGCTACGAGGCGATCGCCGCGGAATACGGTTACACCGTGACCACCACCGAGCTCTCCGGGGTCGCGAGCGAGGCCGATTTCCTGGCGCTCCTCGCGACCGTGATCGAGCGGACCCCGGCAGGCGCCTGAGCATGCCGCTCGTCGCGAATTCCGAGCTACCCGCCTTTGCGGCCCTGCGCGCGGAAGGCGAGACCGTCCTCGCGCGCGAGGCGGCACTGCGCCAGGACATCCGCGAGCTCCACATCGGATTACTCAACATGATGCCGGACGCGGCGCTCGCGGCTACCGAAAGACAGTTCTTCCGGCTAGTCGGCGAGAGCAATCAGATCGCGCAGTTCTATGTGCATCCCTTCACGCTCGCGGGGCTCGAACGCGATGCCGAGGCGCGAGCCCATATCCGCCAATATTACGAGGATTTCGAGGAGGTCCGATCGGCCGGGCTCGATGCCCTCATCATCACCGGGGCCAATGTGACGCAACCCGATCTGGCGCTGGAACCGTTTTGGCGGCCGCTCATAGAGGTCATCGATTGGGCCTATGACAACGTCACCTCGACCCTGTGCTCGTGCCTCGCGACCCACGCCGTTTTGCAGTTCCGTTATGGCCAGAAGCGCCGGCGCCTGCCCGACAAGCGCTGGGGCGTATATCCGCACCGGATCACCGATCGCCGCCACCCGCTCGTCAGGGGCGTCAACACCCGCTTCGACGTCCCCCACTCGCGTTATAACCAGATCGACCGGGGACAGTTCGAGGCGGCCGGGCTCACCGTGCTGATCGAGAGCGAGGTGGCCGGCGTACACCTCGCGGTCAGCGCGGACGGCTTCCGCCTGGTGTTTCTCCAGGCCCACCCCGAATACGACACCGTGAGCCTCCTCAAGGAATACAAGCGCGAGGTGCTGCGCTTTGCGCACCGCGAACGCGACGACTATCCGCCCTTCCCCGAAGCTTATTTCACTCCCCAGGTACAGGCGATCCTCGGCGAGTATGCCGAGGCGCTCCACGCCGCGCGATCGAACGGCGAGCCCACCCCCGAGATGCCCGAAGGGTTGATAACCCCACACCTCGACAACACCTGGCACGACACCGCCGAGGCCATCGTCAACAACTGGATGGGCAAGATCTACCAAGTGACCCATAGCGACCGCCGCCGTCCGTTCATGGACGGGGTGGATCCCGACGATCCGCTGGGGCTAGGGCGGCGCTAGAGCCGGTTTCCGTCGAGAATGCTCGGCGACCGCCGGCTCCCGAAGCGCTGTTCCTTATCCCGTTCGCGTCGCCATGCCTTTGGATGCCGCGCCGTAGCCGGATCGGACGGCCATAAGGACCGTCGCTACAGAGACATGGGGCGTCCGGCAACCACCCGTAGGGGCAAGCCCCCGTGCCTGCTCGAAAGGGCGACCACGTGGCAGCAGGCCCCACCGCTCAGACGCTCCGACCACGCCGCAACCGTTGGCCAGGACGACGAACCGCCGGGTGTAGAATTAGAGAGATGTCTTGCTGGCCCGGAGGACAATGATGAATTGGCGCGAACGCATAGCAGTCGATCCGACGGTGCTGGCCGGTAAACCGGTGATCCGTGGCACGCGGTTACCTGTCGAGCTGATCTTGGACAGACTGGCCGACGACTGGACCGCCCAGGACCTGCTGCAGGCCTACCCGAGGCTCACCACCGGTGATCTTCAAGCCGTATTCGGATTCGTCGCAGAGATGATGAAGGACGAAGAGTACGTTGCGATCGGCAAGGTGGGATGACTGCGCGATTGCTTGCCAACGAAAACTTCCCGGCACCATCGGTCGCTCACCTCCGCGAGCGAGGGCATGACGTCCTCGCTAAGTTGCGTCTCGCCCAGGCGGCGACAGTGGTGACGCTGCTGCTCCTCGCGGCGGCCGTCGGGCTGACTTGGTACGGGCCGCGCTCGACCTCCGTGACGCTTGAGGTCGAGCGGAAGTCACTGCCGAACGTCTGCGGCAAGCTCGCGTCGTCCGCGGACGGGTACATGGACATCGAGCCTTCGGCGTCCGCGCCCGTTCCCTACGCCTACCGATTCGCCTTGTGCCACGAGATGGCCCACGTAGCCCTTGAACACGTCGACGCGAGCCGGTCTGAGCTTCGGGCTGTGGGAAGCGAGGACTATGAAGCTCTCCTCGCGTCCCAGCAACAGGAGTTGGAGGCCGACCGTTTCCGGCTTGAGTTGCAAATCAAGTCCATCCCGGACAGCACGCAACTCGTCACGGCGCTGGCGAGCGCCGTCTACTTCGTCCACATCACGGGGCTCCTCGACGCTCGGCTCATGCTGCTGGCACACCTGGTGGATTACGAGAGTTGGAACATCGCATACACACACCCTCCCGCCCTAGAGCGTGTGTTTGATCTGATGGGCGGAGGGACTTCGTGGCGGCTCGGGAGAGGGGTTCAAGGCCGTCCATGAGAGCCTTTCGCCCTTGGACGGGCAACTCTACGACGCGGCGAACAAGCAACAGGAGGAAGTTACTACCGCCGCGCGTTCGCTCGTCAGCGATGAGGTCGCCCGCCGTGCGAGCCTAACGGAAGATAATACCCAGCCGGGGAGCGGGCCGGGCGGCGGGCCCGACGCGCCGGAGGAATCTCCTCCTCCCGACTTAACCCGTGTGTTTCTGCGGCTCTTCAACCGCAGCCCCCTCGGCGTCATGCGCGCGCTAGAGCCGCCCTCAACCAAGGCGTCCGAAAATCTTGGGTCAGGAGAAGGTCAGATCAGGTCATTCGTCATGAAGCAGCTGGCATTGGCGCTCCCCGTGGAGTTCCAAGAGTTTCGCTGTCAGACGAGGGTACAGCGCGCGGAGCAGCTAGCCTGACCCCGCAAGGTCAGTAGATAGAGAGCGATTGAAGAGTGGCTGTGGGTAGACCCCTTCGAACTAAAGTCCATCGATGTTGTTTACACAAGGGAATAGGATGAAGCGGCTGGTCGCCACATCCGAGGTGACATAATGCTGCCACGACATGCGGCTTATGACCGGCAAAGGCGACGCGCAAAGTGCGCGATAGGAAGGCTGAATCGCCCGACCCGGTCATGGCATCCTCCTCGGGTTTCTCGAGGACCAGATGCGGGAGCATCCCGATCAGATCCGGCCGCTAAACGCGAGACTGCTCGACGAGATCGGCGCGCTGGTAAAAGGCGTTGCCATCGAGTGAAGCTCTATCACGGGTGGCGGCTCTACGCTTTCGAGCCGTTCGCCGAGCGACTGCGGGCGCTGAAGGAAGAGGTCGAGCGGCTGCGTGCGAGAGATCCCAAGACTACGGCGTCACCCAACGACGGCGCTACTCGCCACCGTATACAACGCCATCACAGAGCTCGTCGCGTCGAACCCCAATCAGTCCGAGTTCCGGGTGGGGCACAGCCTCGGGCGAGGCAACGTTGCGCAAGGCGGGGCGCAAAGACCGACGTGTACGCAGTCTTTCAGCGTATGCTGAGGCGCGGTGAGGTGCCTTCGAACATCGAGGAGCTGAAAAAGAATGGCTCGGCGATCGATGTGTGACGGCTGACGACGCACGGATGCCTCAATACCCATGCAACTGACCCTGCGCGCCCCCGACGACTTCCATGTCCATCTCCGCGATGGGGCGGAGATGGCCGCGGTCGTACCCGACACCGCCCTGCGCTTCGCGCGGGCGCTGGTCATGCCCAACCTTGAGCCGCCCATCGCCACCGCGGCTCAGGCGCTCGCCTATCGCGAGCGCATCCTGGCGGCCGTACCGCGCGGCACGCGCTTCGAGCCGCTCATGACCCTCTATCTCACCGCGGCGACGACACCAGAGGAGGTCCGAAAGGCTACCGCGAGCGGACTCATCCATGCCGTCAAGTACTATCCTCGCGGCGCCACGACCCACTCCGAGCACGGCGTCACGGACCCGCGCCGCGTGTATCCGGTGCTCGCGGCACTCGAAACGGCCGGGATGCCGCTCTCGGTACACGGCGAGGTCGTCGATCCGGAGGTCGATGTCTTCGATCGGGAGCGGGTCTTCATCGAACGGGTGCTCATCGATCTGCTCGAACGATTTCCCGGGCTCAAGCTCGTCTTAGAGCACATCACCACCCGCGAAGCGGTAGACTTCGTATTCGCCGGCCCCGAGCGACTCGCCGCCACCATCACCGCGCACCACCTGCTCATGAACCGCAATGCCCTCTTCGATGGCGGCCTGCGTCCCCACCATTATTGCCTCCCGCTCCTGAAACGCGAGGAGGACCGCCAAGCCCTGGTGCGAGCTGCAGAGAGCGGCAATCCCAGGTTCTTTCTGGGCACGGACAGCGCCCCGCATGCCCGTGGCGCCAAAGAAGCGTCTTGTGGCTGCGCCGGGATCTATACCGCGCACGCGGCCATGGAGCTGTACGCGGAGGTATTCGAGGAAGCCGGCGCACTTCCCGGCCTGGAAGGATTCGCGAGCACCTTCGGCGCGGCCTTCTACGACCTACCATCCAATCCCGACACGATCACGCTCGCGCGGACACCCTGGCGGGTGCCTGCGAGCCTGCCTTTCGGCGACGGCGTTCTCATCCCCTTCAGGGCCGGTGCGGTGTGCCGCTGGGGGCTCGTTCATGAGCGTTGATCTGGAAAACAAGACCCGCATCGCCCAGCGCTTCCGCGGGTTCCTGCCGGTGGTGGTGGACGTCGAGACGGCGGGGTTCAATCCCGCGACCGACGCGCTTCTGGAGATCGCGGCGGTCACGGTCGTGCCCGACCGCCACGGGCGGTGGCGGCGCGATGAGACCGTCGCCTGCCACGTGCAGCCCTTCCCCGGCGCCAACCTCGAACCGGCCGCGCTGGAGTTCACCGGCATTGATCCCCATCACCCGTTCCGCTTCGCGCTCCCCGAGGGCGAAGCCCTGGAGAAGGTGTTCAAGTTCGTGCGCGAGGTGGTGGCCGCGAGCCGCTGCACGCGCGCCATCCTGGTCGGTCACAATCCGGCTTTCGATTTATCCTTCGTCAAGGCCGTCGTGACCCGCAACCGCATCAAGCGCAACCCCTTCCACGCCTTCTCGACCTTCGATACGGCCACGCTCGCCGGCCTCGCCTTCGGCCAGACGGTGCTGTCACGGGCCGTCGAGGCCGCCGGGCTCGCCTGGAACGACAAGGAGGCCCACTCCGCGATCTACGACGCCGAACGCACGGCCGAGATCTTCTGCGAGGTCGTGAACCGGTGGAATGGGCTCCTGGGCCCTTTGGATCGTTAGCGCCGCGTGCCGATCGCCGGGGTCGACGAGGCCGGACGGGGGCCACTGGCCGGTCCGGTGGTGGCGGCGGCCGTGGTCCTCGATCCCGCCCGTCCCATCGCGGGGCTAAAGGATTCCAAGCTGCTCAAGGCCGCCGAGCGCGAGGACCTGGCCGCCCAGATCCGTCACGTGGCCCTCGCCTTTGCCCTGGGGCGCGCCGAGGTCGAGGAGATCGATACCCTCAACATCCTCCGGGCCTCCCTGCTCGCCATGTGTCGCGCCGTGGTGGCCCTGCCGATGGCGCCCACCGGTGTTTGGGTGGATGGCCCGATGCGACCGGAGCTACCCTGCGCCAGCGTCACCGTCGTGGGGGGTGATCGGCTGGTCCCGGCCATCAGCGCCGCTTCCATCCTGGCCAAGGTGGCCCGCGATGCGGAGATGGTCGGGCTCGACGATCGCTATCCGGGGTATGGCCTGGCGCGCCACAAGGGCTATGCGACACAAGCCCACCGTGCCGCGCTCCTCTGCCTCGGGCCCTCGCCCATCCACCGCCGCACGTTCGCGCCGGTGTCTGTCGCACTTCGGGCGTCGCTTCGACCGGACCTTGATCCTTTACTACCGCCCCGCACTTGACGCAGGATGCCGCGTGTTCCACGCATTGGTCCCCCTACCACGCGTGCCTGCTTGTTCGAGTTCAGTGATTGGTCTACTATTGAACCATGATCAAGCTCAATGTTCACGAGGCCAAGACGCATCTTTCCGAGTATCTGGCCAAGCTGGAGCAAGGTGAGACCATCGTGCTGTGCAAGCGCAACCGGCCGATCGCGGAGATCCGTCCGATCCCCGCCCTATCCGATGCGCCCCGCCCGATTGGTCTCGCGAAGGGTATCTTCGAGGTTCCGGCGAGCTTCTTCGAACCGTTGCCACAGTCGATCATCGAGGACTTCGACGGCGCGCGATCGTGAGACTGTTGCTCGACACCTGCGCGTTCCTCTGGCTAATCGCGGGCGGCCGCGAGCTGTCGGCGACCGCAGAGTCGTTGTTCCGCGATCCGGCCAACTCGGTCTTTCTGAGCCCCGTATCCTTTTGGGAGATCGTGGTCAAGCACCGCTTGGGGCGCTTACCGCTCCCCGAACCACCCCAGGTGTTCGTACCTCGACAAAGAGAGCAACACCGGATCCTATCGCTGCCGCTCGACGAGGAAGCGGTGCGGCAACTCGCGCGCTTACCGGACTATCACAAGGATCCCTTCGACCGAATGCTGATCTGCCAGGCCATCGCTCAAGGCCTCGTGATCCTCACCCCCGATCCGGACATCACACGCTATCCCCTCCGCACGGCTTGGTAATTCCCCCTTCGGAGGAACGGCAGCGGAGCATTGAGAGACGCGATGAGTGCACTCCCTCAGCCGAGCGGTCCCGCCGAGCCGGAGGTGCGTCGCCGTTGGATGCGATCGTCCGAGGCCCATCGAGCTCGTCCGGCCAGGTTTCGGGCGAGGCGACGCATGCGGAGCAACCCGCTACCTCCGCCAAAGGACCCGTCGGGCCAGCGGTTGCGCAACCTCCGCCGGTAGTTTCTGCGTCGGAGGCGTCGCGGGAAGAGCACATCCGAGAGGCGAAAGCGACCCTCTATCGATATCTGCGCTACGCCGCCTCGCGCTCGGACATCGGCCTCGGCAAGGACCTCATCGACCCGCTGATCCCGGTCCTGCGCCAGGATGCGGGGGCCATGAGCCATGCGGACGAGGCGGTGTTATGGGACGGCTACAGTCGGCTGAGCAAGCTCGTGGCGCCGGCCACCGACGAGAGCCTCGAGATCGCGGATCAGATCCGTCAAGCGCAGGCGACGTATCCCCCTAAAGCAGACGCCTGGCCCATCGTGGCGCGGATCCGGCGGGAGCTGGACAGGATCGTCGTGTTCCTCATCACGATGGTGGCGATCTTCCTCGTCACCCAGGCCTATGTGATCGTGCTGACCGATGTGCTCGAGGAGCACAAGTCCCTGCGCGAGGAGCATCGGTCGATGCTCGCGCAGATCCAGACCCTGCGCGCCGCCAACCCCGATCTCAAGGACGAGGCCGCGCCGCTCAAGCCGCTCCTCGACCGCCGCGCGGAACTGGAGGGCAAGATGATCGTCTCGAGCCGCTCCGAGGCGCATCTCATGGCGATATGGTGGTGGGTGTATCCGAAACCGGACGGGATGGATGGCGCGCGGGAACCCGATGCGGCCGCGGCGGCGTCGGTCCGCATGGTCGCCGTCGAAGACTATGCCCGATCGCTCCTCGGCATCCTGTCGCAGTACATCTTGCCTTTGATCCTGGGTCTGCTCGGGGCCGTCGCCTATGTCGTGCGGCGCGCGCTCTTCAACCTCGCCTACCACAGTTACACGCCGAGCTTTGGCGGTCAGTTCGCCATGCGCCTGTCCCTGGGCGGGCTGCTCGGGGTCATCGCCGGGATCATGTTCTCTCTCGACGAGGCAGAGCTCGAGACCTACAGCCTGTCGCTCGTGGTGGTGGCGTTCCTCATGGGATACAGCGTCGAGTTCGCCTTCAGCCTCTTCGACCGGGCCATCGAGCGAGGGCGGTCCTTGCTGAAGCCCGAGGCGCGCTCCTCCGAGCCCACCGACAAGGGGCAGGACACGACAAAGACCTGACGGCGCGGCATTTGCGCGGCCCGGTGGATACCCGGTCGGACCTGGCGTGGCGGGCACCACCCGCCGGCTCGATGCCCCGCTCGGAACGCGCGATCGGCGGACCAGTCCTATAGGCATGCTCGCTGGCGGCCCCGCGCCCGGCGCGTTTTCCATGTTTACGATCACCCAGAAGGATACCTCAAGACGTCCCGAACGCCCGATGCCGCTGCGCTTCATCACGGCCACTAGCCTCTTCGACGGCCACGACGCCGCCATCCACCTCATCCGCCGCCTGCTCCTGGTCCAGGGCACCGAGGTGATCCACCTGGGCCACAACCGCAGTGTCGAGGAGATCGTCCGGGCCGCGTGCCAGGAAGACGCCGACGGCGTCGCCATCAGCTCCTACCAGGGCGGCCACCTGGAGTTCTTCCGTTATCTCGTGGAGCGCCTGCGGGCGCAGGGCGCCGGGCATATCCGTGTTTTCGGGGGCGGCGGGGCGACGATCACCGCGGCGGAGGCGGAGGCGCTGGAGCAGTATGGCGTCGAGCGGGTCTACCGGGCCGAGGATGGCGTCCGGCTCGGGTTGGAGGCCATGGTCGGCGAGGTGCTGGAACGCACCCGCCGCTCACCGCGGGGACCGGATCCAGAGCCCCCCGCGGGGCCCGATGAGCACACGGCGATCGGCCGCGCCTTGTCCCTCATCGAGCGCGGCGCGGCCAAGTACAAGAATAGGCGCGCGAACGGGGGGCGCACGGCGCGGTCCTGCCCGGTTCTGGGTGTCACGGGCCCGGGCGGCTCGGGCAAGAGCACGGTCATCGACGAGCTGCTCGCGCGCTTCCTGGCGGCATTTCCGGCCATGAGGGTGGCCCTCATCGCCATCGATCCCACACGCCAGAGGAGTGGCGGTGCGCTGCTCGCCGACCGCCTGCGCATGAACAGCGGGTGTCACCCGCGCGTCTATCTGCGCTCCATGGCCACCCGCAGGCGCCACCTCGCCATCAGCGCGGTCTTGCGCCCCTGCCTCGAGCTCCTGCAGACGCTCGGTTTCGATCTGGTCCTCATCGAGACCGCCGGCACCGGGCAGGGCGACTCCGAGATCGTCGATCTCGTCGACCTGGCGGTCTATGTCATGACGGCGGACTATGGCGGTCCGAGCCAGCTCGAGAAGATCCAGATGCTCGACGCCGCGGACGTCGTGGTCCTGAACAAGCGCGACAAACCCGGGGCCGTCGATGCACTGCGCGCCGTGCAAGACCACTTGCGGACCGTTTCGGAGGGCAGCGCGGTGTTCGACACCTCGGCGCATCGCTTCGACGATCCCGGCCTCGAACGCTTGTTCCTCGCCCTGTGCGAGCGCCTGTCGGCGTTCGGAGGCGCCGATCGGTGGACACCTCGGGGGACCGTGCGCGGCCGTGCGCCTCCCAAAGCACCGGTTTCCCTCCTGCCCCAGGGGCGGTTGCGTTATCTCTCCGAGATCGCCCGGCAAGGGTGCGAGGAACGCGAGACGATCGAGCAAAAGGCCCAGGCCGCGCGGCGGGCCCAGGCTTATTACCTCTGCTGCGAGGCCCTGGATGCCCCCGGCCTCCCGGCGCCGCTCCGCGACTTCGACTCTAGCACCCCCGATCCCGATCCCGCGCGCGCCAAGCTCCGCGATGGTTACCAAACGGCGCTGGCGGCGCTCGGTGAGGAAGGACGCGAGCTCCTGCGGGCCTGGCCGGAACAAGCGGCGCGGTATCGCGCCCCGCGCCTGGTCTACCGGGTGCGGGACCGGGACCAGGACCTGGCCAACGATACCGAGAGCCAGAGCGGTGTCCCGATCCCGGCGGTGGCCTTGCCGATCTTCGAGGACTGGGGGACCTTGCTGCGCTTCCTCCTCCAGGAGAACCTGCCCGGCAGCTACCCCTATACGGCCGGCGTCTACCCGCGCCGGCACCTGGAGGCCCCGACGCGCATGTTCGCGGGCGAGGGTGGTCCGGAGCGTACCAACCGCCGTTTCCACTATCTCGCGGGCGGGGTCCAAACGAGTCGCCTATCCCGGACCACTCGGCTGTCGACGGCCTTCGATCCGGTCGTCCTTTACGGCGCAGATCCGGACACCAGCCCCGATGTCTACGGCCGTCTCGGGATGTCGGGCGTGTCGGTGGCCACCCTCGACGACGTGAAGAAGCTCTATTCCGGCTTCGATCTCGGCGCACCCACCACCTCGGTGTCGATGACCATCAACGGCCCCGCGCCCGTCTTGCTCGCGATGTATCTCAACGCCGCCATCGATCAGGCGGTCGAGAAACACCTGCGGCAGGCGGGCCGGTGGACGGAGACCGAGGCACGCCTCGGCCCGGACCGGCCCAGCTATCGAGGCCCGCTGCCGCCGGGGCATGACGGCCTCGGGCTCGGGCTGCTGGGCGTCTCGGGCGCCGAGCTCCTCGATCCGGAGACCTATGCGCAGATCTGCGCCGATACCCTCACGCGCCTCCGGGGCACGGTGCAGGCCGATGTCCTGAAGGAGGACCAGGCCCAGAACGAGTGCCTGTTCGCGATCGAGTTCGCGCTGGCGCTCATGGGCGACGTGGAGGCGTATCTCATCCAGAACGGCATGCGCCACTACTACAGCGTCTCGGTGTCCGGCTACCACATCGGCGAGGCCGGCGCCAACCCCGTGACCCAGCTCGCCTTCACGCTCGCGAACGGTTTCACCTTGGTCGAATATTTCCTCGCGCGGGGCCTCGCGCTGGACGACTTCGCGCCGCACCTGAGCTTTTTTTTCAGCAACGGCCTGGATGCCGAGTACGCCGTGCTCGGGAGGGTCGCGCGGCGCATCTGGGCGCGCGCCCTGCGCCGGGTCTACGGGGCCGGGCCGCGGGGCCAGATGCTCAAGTATCACGTCCAGACGAGCGGGCGCAGCCTCCAAGCCCAAGACATCGCCTTCAACGACATCCGCACCACGCTCGAGGCCCTCTACGCGATCGCGGACAACTGCCAGAGCCTCCACACCAATGCCTACGACGAGGCCATCACCACGCCGACCGAGGAATCCGTTCGCCGCGCGCTCGCGATCCAAACGATCATCCGAGAGGAGCTGGGGCAGAGCGCCAACGAGAACCCGTTGCAGGGGTCCTTTTACATCGAGGCCTTGACCGATCGGGTCGAGGAAGCGGTGTACGCCGAGTTCGAGCGCCTGAGCGAGCGCGGTGGGGTCCTGGGCGCCATGGAGGGCCTCTATCAGCGCACCAAGATCCAGGACCAGGGCCTGGACTACGAGGCCCGCAAGCACGACGGACGGCTGCCGATCGCCGGTGTCAACACCTTCCTGGCCCCGGCGGAAGCCGCGGCAAAGTCAGAGACCAAGGCCTTGACCCGCGCCAGCGACGCGGAGAAGGACGCCCAGATCGCGGAGCTCGGCCGCTTTCGCGCGCGCCATCGCGCAGAGGCCCCGAAGGCGCTCGAGCGCTTGAAGGACGTGGTGCGATCCGGCGGCAACACCTTCGCCGAGCTCATGCACACGGTGCGCGACTGCAGCCTCGGCCAGATCACCCAAGCCCTCTACGAGGTCGGCGGGCGCTACCGGAGGCGGATCTGAACGAGCCGCCGGTGTGCTGCGCCATTCCAGGATTGCGTCAACCTTTCTCGCAGACTAGCATTCATGCGCGGATACCCACTCGCGCTTCGGTGAGTTTCTTAACGCAGCCTATGTCATGCAGAGCGACTTCGACAAGTCTGGGAGTCCCTTCTCCCTCAGGGAGAAGGTTAGGATGAGGGGATCAAATCAAACACTTTCGTCGATGATTTTGATACCCTCACCCAACCCTCTCCCGGAGGGAGAGGGAAAGAAAGCGGCGCCTCTCGGAGGGAGAGGTAACTTGCAGATGTCCTCGAATATCCAAAAATGTTAGGCTAGAGTACTTGCATCATGAAATGTGATGCAAATGAGTCAAGTTTATCCGGTGGCGAGTTGTGGCTCCTGACAGGCTTGGTCGATGAGGGTTTGAAGCCTCTCGAAGGCGGCGCGGATAGGGGAGTGGCCGGGTGGCGCGCTGGGGGCGATGTCGGCGAGGATCGGCCGCAAGAGGCGGGCATAGATGCGGGAAAAGAACAGCGCCACGCGCAATCCCAGGGTGGTGGGTTCGTACCGATGGCTGTGTGGAATGCGCTGGATAAGTCCGTGCAGCCGCAAGCGGCGCAGATCGTAGCTCATCCTGCCCTGGGG